>JBNJGR010000231.1:0-4364 GCA_051747885.1 Bacteroidota bacterium
TTTTTCTGGGCTTTATTATTAACCGCAGCGAAAGGTTGTAGGTGAAATAGTTGGTAAGCCAGTTCACAAAAATGAAAAACCGGTTTTTAATGCCTATAATGCTCATCAGGTGAACAAACATCCAGGTGGCCCAGGCGAAGAACCCACCAAACTTGAGAAACGGCAAATCCACAACAGCAAGGTTGCGGCCAACGGTTGCCATTGTTCCCTTGTCGGTGTACCGGAAGGGCAGGAGTGGTTTTTTTTGTTTTTCGCGCACCAGGTTTTTAGCCAGGTTTTCGGCCTGCTGAATGGCAACCGGCGCAACCTGCGGATGACCCGACGGATATTCCGAAGTTACCATTGAGGCGATATCGCCAATGGCATAAATGTTATTGGTTCCGTTTACTTTATTAAATTCGTTTACTGAAATTCTTCCGTTGGGTAAAAAAGCACCGGCAGGCAATCCGGGTAGAGGTGTGCCTTTCATTCCCGCTGCCCACACCACGTTCGAACTTAAAATAGTGCCGGAGTCTGTATTCACGGTTTGACCGTTGTAAGATTCCACCCGTGTGTTCAATAACACGTTAACGCCCAGTTTTTGAAGGTACTTTTTGGCTTTTTGAGAAGAAGAAAGCGACATGCCACCCAACAGGCGGCCGATAGCTTCAATAAGGAAAATGTTCATTTTTGAAAAATCGAGTTCCGGGTACTCTTTGGGCAGAATGGAATTGCGCAGTTCGGCTACGGCGCCGGCCAATTCTACGCCCGTGGGGCCACCACCCACAATGGCAATATTCAGCGCTGCTTCCCGCTCTTGTTCGTTGGCTGTAACCAGTGCATTTTCGTAATTTTTCAAAATCTGGTTACGGATGTACAATGCTTCCGAAACGGTTTTTAGCCCGATTCCGTTTTCTTCGATATCACGGTTGCCGAAAAAGTTGGTTGTGGTGCCCAGTGCAACTACCAGCTTGTCGTAAATGTAAAAACCTTTGCTGGTTTGCACCAGATGGTTTTGGGTATCGATTTTTTCAATTTCAGCAATACGAATGAAAACATTTTGTTTTTTCTGAAAAATTTTCCGAATGGGAAAACTGATACTGCTGGGTTCCAATCCGGCAGTGGCCACCTGATAAAGCAGCGGCTGAAACTGATGGTAGTTGTTCCGGTCAATTACCAGCACCTGATTATTTTTGTGTTTTGCCAGGAGCCTGGCAAGTTTCAGCCCGCCAAATCCGGCGCCCAGAATAACAATTCGCTGCTGTCCTTTTTTGGGAGCGGGAATATTTATGTCAGTGTTTTTCATTTTTACAGCCATTTTTGTGTTAATGCTGCAACATGACAGTATGAACAAAGTTCAGTTTAATCCATTCCCCCGGTGCAATCGAGGCAGGCAAGCGCGTAGGCATCGTATTCATCAAACGCGGGGCCCGGTTTGCCGCCTAAAACGATAATGCGATCGATCCTGATTTGTTCTCCGTTGTCAAGCTTAACAAACTCTTCGTTTTCTGAATTGGTTTGAATTTCCTTCACCTTAGCTTTTGCACTCTTTATACTGTTATCGTCTCCAAAGTAGTGGACAGCCACAACTTTTTCTTCTGAGATGGCTTTTTCAACTATTTCGTAATAATCAGGATCGACTGGAAGATATCGGGTACTCATTTTTGTTAATTTTTAAGGTTAAACACTTCGCCTGCTGGCCGATAAAAACCCCAGGTAGATGAGTGTGATCACTTTCAAAACTTCAGCAACCCCAAAAAGCAGGTGTGCCATTGACTCATCCGTGGTGTTGCCTGCAATAATTTGCTCTGCCCGGTGCGAAAGTTCGGGAAGCAGCCAGAAAGTTTGCACGGCCAGCAACACTAAAACAGCGGCAGATAAGTAAAAGTGGCGGATGGATAATTTCCTGAAACTTAAAATGGAATGAATTGCCAAAAGTGCCAAAAACAACCACTCAATGCGATTCAGTACTGTAAACACCAGTTTCCCGATGCTTAAAGCGGTAGCCAGCGTTACGCCGGGAGCCTGAAATTTCAACCAGGCTTCCAAAAAACTGATGGAGCTAACAAACCCGGCCCAGAAGAAAAAAATTGCAGTTATTGTAACCGGTGCTTTTTGCATTTTATCAGAAGTTTTTTTCCATTGTTATCGCTTTTTGAAAAAGAATGTTGTTCTCCAGGTGGATGTGCCTGTGCAGGTCTTTTTCAAATTCGTTCAGCTGTTTCATGGTAACCTGGTAGGTGGCACATCCGTCTGCCGGAACCTGGTAATTACCGGTTAGTTCCGAAATCTGCTCAAATCTTTCCCCTTCATTTTCATGATCTTCCATCATTTCGACAATGGGATTGGCCACTCCTCCGAATGGTGATTTTGGTAATGGTTTGTGCTCATTGTGTGCTTTCTCCATTTTTTTAATAAAAGGGAACAGCATAAGTTCCTCTTTTTGCATGTGTTTGGTCAGTTCTCCTGCCGATTCGTAGAACAAATCCCTTACCTGTGCCAGTTCCGGATGACTTTCTCCATGCACATCCGCAATTTTTTTAAGATTTTCTTTCAAAACCGGAATGCTCTTATGAACATAGGAATGGTGCCGGTTTACAATGTAATCGGCCAAAGCTCCCAATTCCATGCTGTTAAAAAAATCTGCGTCAGGGTCAGATTCCTGCAGTTGCTCTTCCAGCCGGCTGATTAGCTGTTCTGTTTCCACTCCCGCTTTTTGGCAGGCTTCTGATATGCTTTGATCGCCTCCACAACAATAATCTATCTTGCTGGCCTGAAATATTTCGGCGGCTTTAAAATTGGTTTTTACCACTTCGCCCACATTAGTATCTTGTGTAATTTGCATAACATATTTTTTTAGTTAAGACATTTCGAATTTATAAAATATCCATTAAGATACAAAAAGGTCTTTTTGTTTGGGTTGTTGTTTTAGTGAAATGTTATTATTGAAGTTCAGAAAAGGAAAAAGCTATTCTAAATTTATCAGTCAGCAAGAATATACGCACCGAATAATGTATTTTCATTCGATTCCGTCAACGCAAAAAAACCGGATTCAATTTTGGCATCCCTTAATTTTAAGGGATGGCTGGCTTGCATTTCGCCGACAAAAGTTGCAAATGGTTTTCCCTTCTGGTAAAATATTTTGAACAGCCCTGACGATTTTGGCGCCAGCAGTTTTTCAAGTTGCAGAGACAGCAGCCCCATGTTGTGCCGCACATTAATTTCGAGGCAGGGGTTTACGCGCAGTTGACCTGAAATATCCCTGAAAAGCAATGTGTCTACACCAAAAAATCCCTCGTAGTTTTTAGCCAGCGGGCTTGCTTCAATGGTTTTAACAAGTGGCTTTTTCAAAAGGTGAGGGAGCTCACGGGCAAATTGAAGTTCTTCAGCAGAAACATCATCTGGCATGTTTTTTAGAAAATTGCCCTGGTACTGTCCTTTTTTATCGGTCAGAAAAATACTTTTTCCCCGAAAAGAAACTTTACCTTTTTTCAGTTCAAACTGCAGTGCCATATCCAGCACTTTATCGAGCAAAGGCTCTGCAATAGCGTAGCCCTGGTCGTTGACAATTCCCATAAGTTTTTCCCACACTTTGGGAACCACCGGGGTTTTGGTAATAGGTTGCAATCCTCGTCCCGAGCTGCTCCAGGGGGCTTTTACCATAAGTTTTCCCCAGCGGTCAATCAGCGTTTCCATTTCGCGTTTATTGCTGACTACTTCGGGAAGCATTGATGGCGGCAATATTTTTTCCGGTGGCAGCTGCGGAAGTACATCCCTGAGAATCTGCCGACCGAATTTTTTGGAGTAAAGTTCGCGGGTGTCAGGCTGCCATTTGAAAACCGGAGAATGTTGAAACGGAATAGAACAGGAATTTTTCAGTGGTTCCAGCAATTTATGGGCAACCGGGCTCCAGCCCCACGGCATAAGCCGGTTGAGTTTCTCACCGTTCAGCTTGTATTTCAGAGCATCTTTCAGCAAAACAAACCGGGGCAGTGAAATTCCCTGCATTTTCAGTTTTTGCAGGAACTTTTCAGTGGGTAATTTTTTTACAAGTACAATATCGTGAGGCTCAGCGAAAAATAGCGGCAGCGTTCCCAAATCTTCTTCCATCTTTTGTAAAAGCCGGTTGGGTTGCCACGATGTGGTGCCGTTGGCCACGGCATACTCGCAGGTGGGGTTGAAAAACCAGACGTCGGGTTTTTGAGCTGCTGTCATGCACACAAAAATAGAAAAGATTCCTGGCTTAAAACCCCTTCCTTTTTTCCTGCACAGGAACTTCCCCGGTGCGTTCAATTTTTTCCACGTTTTTACCTGATGAAAACCGGTAGCTGATTTTAAACCACAACGGAACCGTTGACAATTGTATTTCACCTTTTGAATAGTGT
>JBNJGR010000232.1:0-4349 GCA_051747885.1 Bacteroidota bacterium
CCTGGCAGAGTACCCGGGCGTATCACGAGAAACCAAAAAAGCTGTAAACTCTTTTTTGCCGTCGCTTTTCATACCCGTTTTGGCCACCAGGCTCATACCACCTGCCAGTTCTGAGGCCGCGTTGGTTATATATTTTTTATGACCGTTAATCAACCAGCCGTTTGTCTTTTTTTCTGCCACGGTTTCTACTCCCTGTGCGTCAGAACCTGCATTTTCTTCGGTAAGGCCAAAAGCCCACAATTTTTCTCCGTTGCAAAGTTGCGGTAAGTATTTTTCTTTCTGTTTTTCTGTGCCAAATTCCAGAACAGGACCCACGCCGAGCGAGTTATGTGCTGCCAGTGTAGCGGCAACAGAACTGTCGATGCGTGCCAGTTCTTCAACAGCAATAATAAATGAGAGGTAGTCGCTGTTTTGTCCTCCGTACTTTTGCGGGGCTTGCATACCGAAAAGATTCAGCTCATTTATGGATTGGATTAAATCTACCGGGAATTCTTCCCTGGCTTCAAAGTCGCCAATAGCTGGTTTAATTTTGTTTTCCGCAAAATCTCTTACTTTTTCACGTATTGCATTATGCGTCCCGTTTATAAATGCATTCATAAACAATTATTTAGAATTCAAATTCTACTAAAGTCTTTTTGTCTTGTACGGTTTCTCCTTTCGAAACCTGAATATTTTTTACCCGCGCCGATACGGGGCTTTTAATGGTTATTTCCGATTTCATCGATTCAATAATTATTAAATCCTCGCCTTTTTTCAAGGTTTGACCGGGTTGAACCAAAATGTCAATTATTTTTCCGAATAACCCTGCAATCACTTTGTCGGTTATTATCTCCGTCCCTTCATCCCGGTTTTTATTTAACTGCACCTCATCCAACACGTGGTTGCTTCTCAAACTGTAATATCTGCCATTATATTGAACAGTAGATTTTTTATCATTCTGGGAAATAAAGATAGTAATATCTTTTTTGTTTAGGGAAAAATCAATTTTTGAGTCCAAAAATTTAATGTTGGATAATTCTTTTGCAGTTCCATTGATCTGTATTTCAAAGCCTTTGTTGTTTTGTAAGATGTTGATTTTGTGTTGTTTGTTGTCAATGAAAATTTCAAAGCTTTGATAAATGCGGTGATAGCCCAATTCATTCCAAATTGAAACGGGGTGAACGGGGCGCTGAAAATGATGCAGAAAATAAGCAGCCGCCAGCGAAACTGATGGAGTTTCGTCCTTGCGAAGAAAATTTTTGTTTTTCAGGTTATTTTCCAGCCAACCGGTGTTTATTGAATTGGATTTAAAATCGGGGTGGCTGACGGTAATCGCAAGGAGTTCTTGAGTTGTGACAATTCCCGGTAAAAATAAACTGGAAAGTGCCTTTTGTGCCTTTTCAATGGCTTCATTTCTGGTTTCTTCATGAACAATAAGTTTCCCTGCCAGCGAATCGTAATTTGCTGAAAACACTGTTCCGGGCTGAAGAAAACAGTCCCACCGGACTTCTTTTGGTATTTGGATATCAGTGATTTTTCCGGTTGACGGCAAAAAACCAGATGCCGGGTTTTCTGCACAAATTCGCATTTCAATGGAATGTCCATGTATTTTAAGTCCATTTTGACTGACAGGGATTTTTTCACCTGCTGCAATTTTTAGTTGCATTTCAACCAAATCAACACCTGTAATTAGCTCGGTAACCGGATGCTCAACCTGCAACCGTGTGTTCATTTCCAGAAAATAAAAATTTTCATTTTCATCCACCAAAAATTCTACAGTTCCCGCTCCACGATAGTTTATTGAACGGGCAATTTTGAGTGCAGCATTGTACAGTTTTTCTTTTAACTTTTTTGAGATGGAGCTGGCAGGAGCTTCTTCAATTAATTTCTGGTATTGGCGCTGGATACTGCATTCACGTTCAAAAAGATGAATGGCATTTCCTTTCCCGTCTCCAACAACCTGAACCTCTATGTGGCGTGTTTGGGGCAAGTATTTTTCAACCAGCAGGTCATCGTTGGCAAAATATTTCAGTGCTTTATTTTTAGCCCTCTTTAATGCTTCCGGAAGTTTTTCGGCATCGTAAACAATTTCCATCCCTTTTCCACCACCGCCGCCAGAAGCTTTAACCAAAACCGGGTATTCAAAATTTTTGGCAGAATTTAAAATCTCATTTTCTGAACCGGTAGCAGATGATATGACAGGTATCTGTAGTTTTTTTACAAATTGATTGGCCTGAATTTTCTCACCCATTAACCTGATCTGTTGAGGTGCGGCCCCAATAAAAATCTGGCCGGCTTGTTCAACTTTTTCGGCAAAATCTGCATTTTCTGATAAGAATCCATACCCGGGATGTATGGTTTTGGCACCTCTGTTTTTTGCAATTTCAATTATTTTTTGCTGATTCAGATAGGTTTCCTGCAATGTATCACCTTTCAGGTTCACAGCTTCGTCGGCCATTGAAAAATGCAATGATTCGCGGTCGTCATCAGCATAAATAGCCACGGTTTGAATCCCCAGCTTTTTTGCTGTTCTCAATATACGGACAGCAATTTCTCCACGATTGGCAATTAAAATTTTTCCGATTGTTTCCATTAATCCTGATTGGTTATTTGATTGTTCCAGATGGGTTTTCTTTTTTCAAGAAATGCCTGCAGCCCTTCCCGGCCTCCTTCTGAATGAGTTAGTTGTGCAAGCAGTTGTGCTGTTTTTTCGGTAGAGGTGGTTGTGACTTTTCCGGTATCAATTTCATGTAGTAAGTTTTTGCAGGCCCGCAATGCATTTGGCGAAGATGATGACAGTTCTTTTATGAGGAGATCGTTTTCACTGAAACGTTCCCCATCTTCGGCAATAAAATCAACCAGTCCTGAATTTTTTGCTTCAGGCGCCAAAAATCTTGAGCCGGTGTACATTAATTTTTTCATGTGTTGAACCGAAAGCCGTTGAGCTACAAAAGGCATTATGGTGGCAGGAATTATTCCCAGCCTGATTTCCCCGAAAGCAAACGCAGTGGATTGTTCAGCAATTACAAAATCACATGCCGAAATTATTCCGTTGGCTCCACCCAATACATTGCCGTGAACCGCTGCAATGGTAATTTGAGGTACATCGCGCAATTCTTTGAGAAGGGTAGGAATTTGAAGGTATTCTTCCTGGTTTTCCTGTATCGACTTTTCTCCGGCGGAGGCCAGCCAACTAATATCAGCTCCTGCGCAAAACGATTTTCCATTGCCCCATATGACCAGGAAATGAATTTCGCTTTTTTGGGTAATCGATTTCAGTGCATCCCGAAATTCTCCGATTAGTTCAGGATTCAATGCATTATGCCTGTCGGGGCGGTTTAAAATTAAATCAGCCCTGTTCCTGTCAATTTTAATTGTTATGTATTTCAGGTTCTTCATCTTGTTACATTCTGAAAACCCCGTATTGGGGTGTCCGTTCGGGTTGATTAAGGGTGATGTGAAAAGCCAGGCCTAAGATGTGGCGGGTTTCTGCGGGGTCGATAATTCCATCATCCCAAACCCGCGAAGAGCTGTAATAAGCACTGCTTTCTTTTTTGAACTGTTCAATAAGCTGGTTGCCGCTGCCATTCTGCCCAATCGTGTTCAGGATGCCCGAAGCTTGTTCGCCTCCCATAACCGAAATGCGCGAATGCGGCCACATGAAAAGAAAATCGGGTTCGTAGGCGCGGCCTGCCATGGCATAATTGCCTGCACCAAACGAACCGCCAATTACTACCGTTATTTTGGGCACCGTAGTATTGGCTACAGCCTGAATTAATTTTGCACCATCGCGTGCAATTCCTTCGTGTTCATATTTTTTCCCCACAATAAATCCCGTGATATTTTGCAGAAATAACAACGGTGTTTTTCGCTGATTGCAAAGCTGAATAAAATGGGCTCCTTTTCGGGCACTTTCGGCGGTTAAGAAACTCCGGTTGCCTATAATGCCAACTGTTATTCCTTTTATTCGGGCAAAACCTGTAATCAGCGTATTGCCGTAGTTTTTCTTGAATTCGTGAAAGTCACTTTCATCAACCAACCGTTCAATTATTGCGTGAATGTCAATCGGTTTTTTCAGATCAACAGAAAGGTAATTGCAGATGCTTTCAGGTTCAAAATGGGGCTCTTTTACTTTCTCAATTTCAATATTTTTTTTTCTGACATAAGGAAAGCCAGAAACAATTTTCCGGCAGATTTTAAGGGCATCCACATCGTCCTCGGCCAGGTGATCGGCCACTCCCGAAATGGAGGTGTGAACTTCTCCGCCTCCGAGCTCTTCGGCTGAAACTTCTTCGCCGGTAGCCGCTTTAACCAATGGCGGGCCCCCAATAAAAATTGTTCCCTGGTTTTTTACAATAACAGTTTCGTCG
>JBNJGR010000233.1:0-4342 GCA_051747885.1 Bacteroidota bacterium
GATGCCAACGATTCGAGAAACTCTATTTTAAGCTTTATTCGTTACGATAAGAAAAAGGAACACCCGGTAATGGTTGTGGTGAATTTAACACCTGTTCCACGGCCCAATTACCGGATTGGCGTGCCCGAAGATTCCCGGTGGCTTGAAATTTTAAACAGTGATGCCACACAATACGGCGGAAGCGGAACAGGAAATTTTGGCGGCGTGGCTGCAAATCCGGTTCCGTTCCACGGCGAAGAGCAGTCAATTAATGTGATGCTGCCACCACTGGGAGTTGTAATGTTTGCGGCCCCCTAAATCCCCCAAAGAGGGACTTTATCCCGCTTCGCGGGATGTTAGGGGCAAAAAAATGCTTGATTGTATGTTTACTCAATTTTCAAATTTCAATTCTTATTTTCCCCCTTTGGGGGAACAAAAGGGGGCTTATGAATCCAATATCAACTTACCGGTTTCAGTTTAATAAAGATTTTTCACTGAAAGATGCCGAAAAACTGATTCCGTATCTCCGGAAATCGGGCATTAAAACTATTTATGCCTCGCCGGTTTTTCAGGCAGTAAAAGGCAGCACGCACGGTTACGATGTAACCAACCCGTTGCGGATTAACCCGGAAATCGGGACAGAACAGGATTTTGAAAACCTGGTTGAGAAGCTGCACGAAAATGAAATGGGCTGGGTGCAGGACATTGTTCCCAACCACATGGCTTTTTCGACTGAAAATCCCTGGATTTACGATGTTTTGGAGAAAGGGAATAATTCTGAATATTTCGATTTTTTCGATATTCAGGAGGATCATCCTGATGAAAACCTGAACGGAAAACTGATGCTGCCGTTTTTTGGGAAACCGCATCATCAGTTGCTTGAAGACAACGAATTGACAATTCGTTTTACCGAAAGCGGATTCAAACTGAACTATTTCGATAATGAATATCCGATTTCGGTACCGGCCTACCCAAAATTGCTGGAAGCGGAAAAAAACTCAAAAATTCCGGTTACTGCTGCGGCTTTTTTGAATGTGGAGAAAAACATAAGCAATTTCAGTGAACTGCTCCAAAAACTTGTTGTGGATTATTCCCACTCGGAGGAAACCAAAAAATATGTGGATGAGCGGGTGGCCGCGGTAAACAGCAATCAAAATAAGTTAAAGGAGATAATGGATCAGTTGTATTATCTTCCTTCGTATTGGAAAGACACCGAAACCAAAATTAACTATCGCCGGTTTTTTACAATCAATGGTTTAATTTGTGTCAACGTTCAGCATGAGCATGTTTTTGATGCCACGCATAAGTTGATCTCTACCTGGATTAGAAAAGGATTAATTGACGGAGTGCGCATCGATCATATCGATGGACTTTATAATCCGGGAGAATATCTGAAAAGGCTACGAAATCTTGCCGGGGAAGACACCTACATTTTGGTTGAAAAAATTCTGGAGAAAGATGAGGAAATTCCGGCTGACTGGCCGATAGAAGGATCAACGGGATACGATTTTCTGGGGATGGTAAACAACCTGCTGACCAATCCTGAAAAAGGACCGTTTTTTTATGAATACTACAACGAATGGATCGACAAAACCGATGATTTTGACGACGTTTTTTACAAGAAAAACAGCTTCATACTTCATAACCGGTTAAAAGGTGAACTGGATAATCTCTCCCGTGAATGTATTTCGCTCGACTCCGTCCTGAAAACAAATACAGACGGTGAAGTAATTAAAAAAGCGATTGGCGAGTTTTTGGTGTTTTGTCCGATTTATAAGATTTACCGTTCGCCATCAAAATTCTCAGATCATGAGAAAAGTCTGGTGAGTGAAATCGTCGGGAAAGCAATTGAAAAGAATCCGCAACTTGAGCAACCGCTTAAAATGCTGGATGATTTGTTCCTGTTAAAATTGGCTGAATCTGAAAATGAGCTGACAAAAGTGGATCGTTTTTTCAGGCGTTGCATGCAGTTTACCGGTCCGCTCATGGCCAAAGGAATTGAAGACACGGCATTTTATTCGTACAATCCGTTTATAGGGCACAACGAAGTAGGCGATTCTCCGGGGTATTTCGGAATCCGTACAAGTACTTTTCACAACTATATGAAAGAACGGCTGGGAAAGCAGCCGCTGACGATGAATGCCATTTCAACCCACGATACCAAAAGGGGAGAAGATGCCCGCGCCCGGCTGAATGTGTTGAGCGATGTCCCGGAAGCATGGATGGCAGCTACAAAAGAGTGGTACGAGCTAAACCATAAATTGAAGCAGTTTGACGGTGGCAAAGAGATTCCCTCGCCCAACGATGAATACCTGATTTACCAGGTTTTGTGTGCACATTTACCGATGGATGCCGGAATTGATGAATCATTCAAAGCCCGGTTGGAAGATTACCTTGTAAAAGCCATGCGCGAAGCAAAAGTCAATTCGTCATGGAGCGATCCGGATGAGTTTTATGAAAATGAAACCATTGCATTTGTGCGAAAAATCCTCTCACCTGAGACAAAATTCCCCGATAGTTTTACCCGGTTCCTGGAAGAAATTATTCCGCACGGAATTACCAATTCTGTCGTTCAGCTTATTCTGAAAAATACGGTTCCGGGAGTACCTGACACTTTTCAGGGAACCGAAACCTGGAACCTCAGTTTTGTGGATCCCGACAACCGGCGGCCTGTTCCTTATGAAGTCTTGTCAAAAAACCTGGTTGATCTGCAAAATGAGTATCAAAACGATGCGGCTGCACTGGCAGGTAATTTATGGGAAAATGCAACCGATGGTAAACTAAAACAATGGATTACCTGGCTTACCCTGAATGAGCGGATTCAGGCTCCTGACCTTTTTATGAAAGGAAGTTATGAACCGCTAAAGGTGACCGGAAAGTACAAAGAGCATATAATTGCTTTTTTCAGGCAGTATAAAGATGAGTATTTGATTGTTGTTCTTCCTTTGAATACAGCCAGCATGCCTGGGCAGCAACAATGGGAAGATACGCAAATCGAACTTCCGGAAATGGAAGTGCCTGCACTGGAAAACCGTTTAACAAAACAAACATTTGAAGCAGGACAATCCTTAAATGTGCAGGATTTGTTTGATGTTGTACCTTATGGGGTTTTGAGGAATTCTTAAATCAAAACCTTTTCGTATACCCGTGGCAATACGGTGTGCCGCCTTTATTTTCGTAATAATCCTGGTGGTAATCTTCGGCTTCCCAAAACGTGTTGGCAGGCGTTACTTTGGTTGCAACATCGTAACCTTTAATTTCGAGCAGTTCGATTAGTTTTTCTGCCGTTTGTTTTTGCGCTTCGTCCAGGTAGAAAATTTCAGAACGGTATTGCTCGCCAATATCCGGCCCCTGGCGGTTTACCTGAGTAGGGTCGTGAATTTCGAAAAACATGCTGGCCAAATCTTCATAACTGGTTTTTGAAGGATTGAAAATTACACGCACCACCTCGGCATGGTTGGTTTGCTTACTGCTCACATCGCGGTAGGTCGGATTTTGTTTTTCTCCGCCCATATAGCCTGAAACCACTGATTTGACGCCATCCATTTGTTCAAGATAATATTCCACGCCCCAGAAACAACCGCCTGCAAAATAGGCAGTATCCCGTTTAGCTGATGACGAACTGCCTGCCGGAATAAAATCCATCGATACAGAATTCACACAATGCCGGGTGTCTTTTTCGGTGAATCCTTCACCCAGAAATACATGCCCCAAATGGCCGCCGCAGTTGCTGCAGATTATTTCAGTGCGAAATCCATCGGGCACCCGTTCAACGGCTCCTTCAATTTCATCGTCGAAACTGGGCCAGCCACATCCTGAATCAAATTTGTCGGATGAATGATACAGCTCCGCTCCGCATTGTTTGCATAAATAAGTTCCCTCTTCGTAAAACTTATCGTATTCCCCGCTAAACGGCCGCTCGGTGCCTTTTTGCAGGATCACTCTTTCTTCTTCAGGAGTTAATTCTCTGTATTCAGTACCGGCATTTGTTTTCCCGCTGTTTTGCGCACATCCTGCAATTGTTGCAAGAATAAATGCTGCAAGTATAATTATTCTGCTTCCCATTATTTAACCTTTCTTTTTATTAACAACTACAACCGGAAAATTCCCTCGCACCTGTTAATTTTCCCCTAAATTCATAGTGATTTTGTCAGAAGGTAGTTGATGTGAAATAAATGTACAATTCCTGTTCCTGAAAAGCTGATAGCCGATAGTTTTGAGTGGGAAGAAAGTTAAAAAGAAAGAGGTAATGCTATTTGAAAAAGTTGAGATTATAACTCAGCATAATTTCATGCGTGCCGTTGTTAAAGGCATTTAATCCCGAAAAGCTGAGGTCGTATGAATAGCCAATCAGGATATTATC
>JBNJGR010000234.1:0-4340 GCA_051747885.1 Bacteroidota bacterium
GAGTTGTGGCTTCAGACTTATTTCTCCCCTGACCAGAAGGTAAAAAAACAAAACAACACTTTTTACACTCACCACCCCGGCGTAAGCTAAAATCAACTGATGGACATTTAGTAAACCCATTACGAAAAACAAGACAGTCGAAAGGATAAGCACACGTTGAAGAAATTCTGCTAAAAAAGTTCCGAACACAGCATTGTAGAGCAACCTGTTAAAACTGTCGAGAAGTTTAAATAAAAGCGTAAAAAACGTTAACGGAATGAGTAACCAAATGTATTCTGAAAAAAGCTGCGACTTTTCAATATTATTTTCTGCCAAATGCGGAGAAAAAATAAAATAAGCCAGTAAAAACAATCCGAATCCTGCCATCATCACCATAAGAGCAATGAAAAGATAGCCATTGTGCCCTTTATCTTTGTTACGAAAATAGGGGAACAACCGGGCTGTAACACCATTAAAACCAAGCGACGAAAATTGCGCAAGCAATACTGACCATGCCATCAGCAACCCGAACAAACCAATTGTATCCGTACTCAAATAATTGGGAAAAAGGTAAGCCGTAGTTACAAACCCAACACCCACACCCAGATATGACCAGATGCTGCCTTTGATACTTTGTTTAATGATTATCCCCATTTATTCGCTGAGAGTGTTGTTAATTATACAGTAGAAAAAAATCAATTCTATTTCCGGCAAAGATAAGCGGCTTCTGTTAAAAATCCATTTATCACACAATTATCCTGATTAAAATTATCAATCAAAAGAACCGCACTAAATCTTCATTTTCCCATCTACGCAAAATAAATTCTTTTTCTTTCAAATTTTCCAAAACATCAAGTCGCTCATTTTTAAATCCTTAACTTCTTATCGTAAAAATAATTGAAAAAATATGGTACTATGCCTTGCATGGTACTTATATTTTTATATATATTTGTATTGCCAATAACAATGTAATTAAAAGTAGTTTTTTAAAAAAAGTTCTATTCATTTTGTAACGATTAGAAAAAAGCAACGTCTTAAAGTCAGAAAAACAGAAAACAGAAAACCATGAAAACGAACAAAGCCATGAAAACAAATTCAACATCCCGGAGGGGGCGCAAATCCCCCCGGGAAAACAATGTTCAGAGAGCAGTTTTACGCTCGGTTGCAGTCATTATTAGTTTCGTTCTGGTAAGCTACACCGTTAGCGCCCAGGAATTCTGGAAAAAATTAATTACAAACAGCAGTTTTAATGAAATTGCAATTGCCATGATTGAAACAAACGGACAAATTACTGCCACCAAGCATGTACCCGGGGCAAAGCTGAATTTCTTTTACCTGGAAGAAGCAAATGCCCCGGCTTTGGAGGTGGAACACTGGATGACAAACACCAAGCTTTTTGAACCCTTCAGCTTACCTTTGCAAAACGAAACAGAAGCTCCGCTGGCACTTGAAAACTGGATGCTGGACGATACAAATTTTGAAGCTGGTGACAACAAATAAAAAAACTCATTGCTGAAGGTTGAGTGACTGCGGAGGGTTGCCTGAGATTTAAAAAAGCAACACGGAAAAGTCAGGATAAACACAGATAAATACAAACCATTTAGAGAGGGAGAAAATAAAATGAAACTTGAAAATACAAAGGCGCAAATGCGGAAAGGGGTACTGGAGTACTGCATCCTGCTGGTACTGGATGGCAAGCCACTCTATGCCAGCGACATCATTCAGGCGCTTAAAGAAGCTAAAATGATTGTGGTGGAAGGAACCCTTTACCCGTTGCTTACGCGCTTAAAAAATGCCGGGTTGCTGGCCTACCGCTGGGAGGAATCAACCCAGGGGCCTCCGCGTAAATATTATGAGTTGACCGACACCGGACGAAAATTTCTTACCGAACTCGAAGGTTCATGGTCGGAGTTGGTAAAAGCGGTTGAAAAAATTAAAACAAACAAAGCTTAAACAGAAAACGAAAAACGAAATGAAAAAGACATTCACCATCAATATAAGCGGTACAGTTTTTCATATTGAAGAAGATGCCTACGAAGTTTTGCAGAAATACCTGGTAAACCTGAAAAACCATTTTGGCGCCGATGAAGAAGGCAAAGAAATATTGTCGGATATTGAAGCACGAATTGCTGAAATTTTTAGCGAAAAATCAGATGACGAGAAAAAAGTGGTAACACTCGATTGGGTAAACCAGGTGATTGAAACCATGGGCACACCCGAAGATTTTGCTGAAGAAGAGGGCGAAGAGGAAGAAATTTATGTGAGTGCGCCCAAACGCAAAAGAAGACTTTACCGCGATCCTGAACGCCGTGTATTAGGCGGAGTTTGCGGCGGACTGGGTGCTTATTTCAACATGGATCCGGTTATTTTACGAATCATTTTTGTGGTGCTGTTTTTTGTCACAACCGGTGCAGCACTGCTGGCCTACATAGTGCTGTGGATTGCCGTGCCCAAAGCCCGCACCACTGCCCAACGGCTTGAGATGCGCGGAGAAGAAGCCACGGTGAAAAATATTGAAAAATCGATTCGCGAAGAAGTAAACGAAGTAAAAGAAAGCTATCGCAAATTTAAAAATTCGGATACCTACACCAAAGGCAAAAAATCAGTGGAAGGCGCCGGCGACGTAACATACAATGTTTTTAAATTAATACTGAAAGTGGCCGTTGTCATTATTGGAGTGATACTAATTATTTCCGGCTTCTTCGGATTACTTGGTATGATTTCTTCACTTGCCATCGGGCAATCATTTGTTCAGGGATGGCCGCTGGTCTGGGGGCCGGAGATTCATTTCCCCGACTTTTTCAACTATTTTGTTGAACCCGGAACAGTTACCTTCGGAATGATTGCTGTTGGACTGCTCGCCGGTATCCCGCTGCTGGCCATGCTCTACATCGGGTCCAAGTTGGTTTTCCGCTACAAATCAAACAATACCGCAATCGGTTTATCAATGGTTGGCGTGTGGCTCATTGCGCTGGTTTCCTTAGTTGTAGTTTCAGCCAGTCAAATTGGGAATTTTAAAAACCAGGGCTCCACCGTTATAAGCAATACACTTCCGTGCGACAGCTGCCAAACTTACACGCTGGATATGGCTGAAGACCATTACGAAAACTACGCCGAACTCGACTGGGATTTAAACAACCTAAAAGCAGTAGTTGTAAACGGCGAAGAAGTAATTTTGGGCAAACCAAAACTCGATGTTGAAAAATCAGGTGGCGACTCCTTTGTGGTTTCAGTAAAAAAGTCTTCACGTGGCCGGACCCGCGACGAAGCCAGAGAATACGCCTCAGACATCATCTATAATTACCAGATTAACGACTCCACAATACTTTTCGATCCTTGGTTCTTGCTTGAAGAAGACGGCAAGTGGCGCGATCAGGAAGTGCAGATTACCCTTAAAGTTCCTGAAGGAAAAGCCATCCACCTGAGTGAGGAAATGATAGAAATTATTTACGATATCGAAAATGTTTCGAACACATGGGATGGCGACATGGTAGGAAAAACCTGGGAAATGAAACCCGAAGGACTGACCATGAAAGAGCTGCCAGGAAGCACAGAAGACAGGAAAGAATTGCCCGAAAATACTGAAGAATTGTAACCCGTTATAATCTCAAAGTTATGGATTTCATCACAAAAGTATTATTTATCATCGGCTTTTTACTGGCATCCCTGCTGCTGTCGGCACAAAGCAAGTCAGACAAAATCTACGATACCTTTTCAGGAAAAGAAGGTGTGACCAATTTTTCATTCAATAAAAATATGATTGATGCGGTTGACATCGATTTGAATGATAAAAACCAGCATGTTTCAGGCGATCTGCATGAAATTCGGTTCCTTTCCTACAATCCCGAAAAAGGCGAATTGAGCGGTCCCGAATTTCTTGAAAAAGCCATAGCGCTTCTGCCATCTTCCTGCAAAAAACACGAAGACCCGGAAGAAGACGATTCCGATGCAGAAATTTGGCTGCGTGGCAGGAGAAAGAAGTATTCGGAATGCCATGTGTTTATCAAAAACGAAGCCACAGAAGGCAACCGGTTTGTGATTTCATTTTATGGCGATTTTAATGTGGATGACCTCGATGGACTGAGAAAAGCAGGAAAAGATTTTTCCGAAAAGTGATATTTCTTCCTGTCAGAAAATTTAATAATCCGGGGCAAAAAAGCTACCGGATTTTTTATGTTGTCACTCTGCGAGATTGAGGATATTTCAAAAACCAAAACATTTTTTACCGATTCTGGTTATATTGGTTATTAATCAAATACAATAATAAAATGAATCAAAAAAATAGTTTTAGCAAATTAATGGCGGCCTTGCTGGTGATTTTTGTTTTCACATCCTGCCAGACATCTGGTCAGCAAAATAAA
>JBNJGR010000235.1:0-4336 GCA_051747885.1 Bacteroidota bacterium
TTCATCCCGATGAAACGCTTGACTATTATTGGGAAGCTTGTTACACCATGAACGATTCATGGGGATTCAAAAAAAAGGACACAGACTGGAAAAGCCCGGGAGTAGTTTACAAAAAATTGCAGGACATTCATGGCAAAGGCGGAAATTTCCTACTCAATGTGGGGCCCGATGGAAATGGAGAAATACCCAAAGCTTCTGTGGATATTTTGTTGGAGGTAGGTAAAATGCTGCGGGAAAATAAGTGAAAGAATGAAAAAAGAATAACGTCCGTTTTCCTGATGTTACCATCCAGATGGAAAACATCAATGTCCGTAAATTTACATTGGCCTGTTGGTTGGACTTAGCGGCTATGCCATCGGTTATGACATCTTTGAAGGAAATGCCTATGAAGGTAATACATTGATCCCTTTTTTTGAGAAAATGAGCAGGAAGTTCAATCTGAACAAACCTGTTGTTATTGCTGATTCAGGCTTGCTATCAAAAAGCAACATAACAGCCCTTGAAGAAAACGGTTATGAATATATCCTCGGTGCCCGGATAAAGTATGTCCTTGTAGTTGCTCATCGGGGGGACTGGCGTAATGCGCCTGAGAACTCTCTTCTGGCCATTGATAATTGTATTAAAATGGGCGTGGATATTGTGGAAATAGATGTCCGGATGACAAAAGATTCAGTGCTTGTTTTAATGCATGATAAAACCATTGACCGAACAACTTCCGGTAAGGGAAAAGTATCTGATTGGACTTTAGATTCATTGAAGAGTTTAGGTTTAAGAAATGAGGCAAACTGCATTACCCAAAGAAAAATTCCAACCTTAGAGGAAGCCATGTTGGCAGCCAGAGGAAAAATTCTGGTCAATGTGGATAAAGCTCACGATTATCTTGATGAAGTATATCAGGTTCTTAAAAAAACAGAAACCGTTAATCAGGCTATTTTGAAAGGACCAAACAATATTGATGAAGTACGGAGGAAATACGGCACTTTATTAAATGAGATAATTTATATGCCTGTTATTTTTGAGAAAACGCCCAATCTAAAGGACTTTGTTGACGATTTCATGACGGAATATCATCCAGTTGCATTCGAAGTTATTTATAGTAGTACCGATTCTCCTAATTTTGAAATAATAAACTATATCAAGCAACAAAATAGCAGGATTTGGGTCAACACCTTATGGGAATCGCTTTGCGCTGGTCGTGACGATGACCGGGCATTAGAAGATCCGGACGGTTCCTGGGGGTGGGTAATCGAGCATGGCGCAAACATCATTCAAACCGATCGTCCTGCACTTTTGCTGGAGTATCTAAAGGAAAAGGGATTGCACGAGTGATTTTTGAAACCTTCACTTAAAACAGAAAAAGGCTATAAATATATTTTGAAACTCTGTTTCGGGGTCAAGAAGTGCAAAGTTATTTCCGTTTTTAACAAAAAACCTTGCACTTCCACAAATGAAACACTGGCATAATGTTCTAACAATAAGCGTAATGTTCATTTTTCAGCAGCTAAATAACAATAGATCGCTAGGTTTTTATCAGTTAATTATTACTTCATCGGCAAAAATCCAGGCTGGCGAACCTGCAGCGTTATGCCAGGACGGGGCTGTTGACCTGTTTTTTGCAACTACTTTTATGTACCGGGCTTTAACAGGTTTGAAGGTGCTGGTAAAATATGCTATATCGTTTCTTTTGCTTTCGATGGAAAGCGGCCTGGGGCTGGTAACTTTTTCAATTTTCCTGAACGAATTCAAATCAGTTGAAAAGAAGTAAGTCACATTTTCGGGAAAGAAAACGATGTGATTGGTTAACTGCAAGAATGCTGTGGAAATGGTATCGATTTCCATTTTCTGTTCCAAATCGATTATAGCTTCCAGGTTATTCCCTTCGAAACCGAGCCAGTTGGCATAAAAATTACTGCCTCCGAAAGCGCCGTCAGTTAAGGTCTGCGGATCTTCTCCGGCATATTTTTTTGGTTTTGTGTTCAAGGTAACTTTTTTGTTGGTTGCCACATTGGGTAGTGCAGCCCGTTGTAAAGTTTTTTCAAACTGTGTCAGGTATTCCTCCACTGTGTAACCCATTTCGTTCATCATGGTGATGTTGGCTTTTTGACAAGTTTCCTTAAACCGTTCAATTATCCGGTTTACTTCATCCGAGACCTTTCCGTTTTCCAAAAGCTGAAAATCAGGTGACATGCCATTTCTGGCCATTTCCAGCATAGCATAATCGGTACTCAGGCGGGCAGTTTTTACTCTTTGCAAAACTTCAGGTTTATTTTCAACTGCTTTTTCTGCATCATTAAAGAAAGCATTGTATTTTTTCAGTAGTTCGGGACTTAAATACGAGTCAAAAGCCTGGGCCGGATCACCATACAAAAAAAGAAAAAAGGTCGAGTCTTTTTGAAGTTCCTGGTGAATCAAATCGATGTATTTTTCAACAAAAACGCCGGCTTCTTCATAATAACCATTAACGAAATCTGTAATAATTTCATCGGCATCCAAATCAGGGTTCCACAACAATTTTGCGGTAAGGTACGAGCGCAGTTCGAATAGTTCGCTGGGTTGGTTGCTGTGTTGCTCAAAAACCCAGGTTGCATGATTGTCGCGGAAAAAACGGATATTGGGTTGCAGCGTATGAATGTTGGGAAACGGGGCCAGAAAATTGGTGAATTGTGTTGTGTAATCCCAAATCCTGATGTTGTCAGTCATTTCCTTCCAGCCCATTAAATCTTCCGCAAAATCACTGCATTTTTCTTCAATAGGTGCACTGCGGTCGCATTCAATTGAACAAAGCGTTATAAGTACATTTTCGGCAGGTTTTGTTTTTGAAGGACGGCGTGTATATTGATAGGCAAGTGTGGAAATGATTTTATCGGGGAAATTTTCGGCAACGGCATTTACAAAACGAATCATTGTCCCGCTGGCAGACCCCTCTTCCTCATCAATTGCCCGGCAGTCGTCACACTGGCAATAAAGGGTGTTGTCATCCTGACTAACCGATAATACATCTGCTTCAGGGTATCTGCTGAACCATGCTGCTACTGAATCGGTAATGTGTTGAAGAACCTCATCATTGGTAAGGCAGAGCTGAGTATGCTGCCGTTTTCCGTTACGTAAAGCATAATATTCAGGATGGGTTTCAAGGAATTCTTTTGCCGGTAAAAAACGGTTAAAAGTGTGTACTCTTGCCTCGGGTACGTACCCCGGAAATGCTTCGTGCGTTACCTTCATTTTATCCGCAAAATCCGGATTATCATAAAACAAACGGGAATGCACCGTACGTGTGGTTATTTCGGGTGTGTAGATATAATCTAAAGAATTTGGAAGTGAAATTGTTTTTGTCTTCGGGATTTTTTCAACTGTTGGCGAATACCATTTGCAGCCTGTGTGTTTTTCCAGAAATTCATAAACTGCAACCAAAACACTTTGGGAACTGCCACCAGTAATGATAATGTTTTCTCCTTCAGTTTTTATCATCACGGTCTGAGGCGATGGAGCATCGCCGTTTTTCCCGCCAATAAAAATCTTTTTCTTTTTTGAATCCGCTTTTGTTTCGCTGGTAATGGGAATTTGCACGTCCGAAATTTTTTCAAGGGTTGATTGAAACTCACGGGCGGCCCTGTCAATAGTTTCCCCGGCATATTCAGGTACAATTATCTCGTAGTCTGATTGATTGTTTTTTACAATGGTAATGTTGCCCTGGGTACAGGCAAACAAACTTGCCATAATTACAATTAAGAATGATTTTGTTTGCAACATGTTTTTCCCGTTATAGTTATTCACAATACTTCGTTGAAGTTTCACAGAGGCCCGATAATAAGGGAATCAGGGCCTGCCTCACTCCTCTTCCCTGATAATCAAGGCTCTGCGACTTTGCGTTTAGCCTTTTTTTAACGGACCTTTGATTCTGAGTCTAATATTAATTCTTCTTGCAATAAAATGAAATTGAAACACTACTGTCCGGGGAATTTATGTAAATAGTGGCAGATTGCTAATCAGGAGGTAGAGTGATGGGATGGGGTCGGTTTCCGGCGAAGCCGAAAACCGACCCCATCCCATCCTATAATCCCACTGCATCCCCGTCATTGCGGACGAAGTGAAGCAATCTCTATTTGTTTTACCGGACACCAGTGAAATTGAAACAGAGATTAACTATTTTATTTCAGGTACTCATCATTGTGATGAATTATATGTTTATACAAGTTTAAAACGATTCTAATGAATATAGCTCTGGGGAATATGGATTTTTAATTATTTTTATCCATCTAAAATACCATATAATCAGAAAATAAAAAAATTCTTTGATGAAGTTTTCCATTTATCTCCCCCTGGCGTTACTATTCCT
>JBNJGR010000236.1:0-4313 GCA_051747885.1 Bacteroidota bacterium
GCCGGTGTGGATGCCACCGTATCGAAAGTGGAAGATATTATGCAAATAATGCAGTTTGGTGTGATGACCACACCTGCGCTGGTAGTTGACGGGAAAGTTGTGGTAAAAGGCCGCGTTCCGGGAATTGACGAAATCAAGAATTTTATAACCAAATAAAAAACCAAAAATCATGAAAAAAGTAATCACACTTTTAAGCTTAGTTGTTGTTTTTGGCATTCTTACAACAAATGCCCAGTGTTGCAACAAATCAGCGCAGGCCGGCAAATCAGCAGAAGCGCTTGCATTAGCCGAAAAAGAAAATGAATCGGCGGTGAAAGCCTATTATTTTCATACCTCGCGTCGGTGTGTAACCTGCAAAACCGTTCAGAGAGTTGCTGCTGAATCGTTGCAGGAATTGTATGGAGACAAAATCCAGTTGAAACCGGTGAACCTCGACAACAAAGAGAATGAAGAACTGGCAGAGAGCCTTGAAGTAGGCGGTCAGTCGCTTTTGTTTGTAAACGGTTCTAAAAAAACGGACATCACAACCCATGGATTCATGCATGCTGCAAGAGATCCCGAAAAACTGAAAGCTAAAATTAAAGATACAGTGGAATCGCTGAAGTAAAAATGTGTGATGGAAGTACTTCATAATTTTCTTGAAAATACGCAACTACCACTGTTATCGGCATTTATACTGGGGCTTATGACCGCCATTAGTCCCTGTCCGCTGGCAACAAACATTACTGCCATCGGGTACATCAGCAAAGACATTCACAGCCAGAAAAGGGTTTTTTACAACGGGTTGATTTACACGCTGGGGCGCGGCATCTCTTACACAGCCATCGGGCTGATTTTCTTTTTCGGCGCCAGCCAGTTTCAGTTTTCAGGCTTCTTGCAGGCCTGGGGCGAAAAAATCATCGGTCCGTTGCTAATTGTAATCGGGCTTTTTATGCTCGGGGTAATTAAATTAAAAATACCCGGAATTGGTTCATTAACCGAAAAGATGGAAAACAACGCAAAAGGAGGTTTTTGGGGTGTACTGCTTCTCGGTATTGTTTTTGCCCTGGCATTTTGCCCATACAGCGGAGTGCTCTATTTCGGCATGCTCATTCCCATGACCATCAGCAGTGCAGGCGGACTTTACCTGCCTGTTGTGTTTGCACTGGCCACCGGAATTCCGGTCATCATTTTTGCCTGGCTGATTGCCTTCAGCATGGGCAAAATCGGGCAACTTTACAACCGGATGAAAACCTTTGAAAAATGGTTCCGGCGTGTAATTGCAGTTCTGTTTATCGGGGTTGGAATTTACTACGTGGTTACCATATTCTTTTTGTATTAAAAATGATCGCTTTGGAAAAATATAACGAAACATTTATTGAACTGGCTGCTGCTTTGCAGGCGCTGGCTCACCCGGCACGATTGCAAATTGTGGAACATCTTGCCAAATACCATGAATGTCCGGCGGGGGCAATCAGCAGCGAACTGCCTCTAAGTAAATCAACCGTATCGCAGCACATGGCCAAACTGCGCGAAGCCAGACTCATTTCGTGCAGTCCCGCAGGAATTTGCCAGAATTACAAGCTGAACGAAAACCGCCTGAACGAAGTGATTCAGCAAATGGAATCGTTTGGCGATGTGGTGAATTTACTTTCAAAATCAAAAGTAAACTGTAAAAATTCGATAAATAAAGCACGATTGGAAGCAGTAAAAAGTTGTCAACCGACAGTATAACTTGAAGAGGATTTGAAAAAATGTTGAATACAAGTAATTTTTCTCGCAAGACGCGGAGACGCAAAGTTTTAAAGATAAATGAGTTTAAATAGATTTAAGGAATAAAAATGATTCTTTTTACAATTCTCACATAATGGGATATTCTTTGCGAGATTTTTCAAGTGCTAACTCAATAAAAAATCAAAAGATATGAAAACAACAATAGGATTTATCGGCGGAGGAAGAATTACAAAAATTTTCCTCGAAGGATTTAAAAACAAAAATGTTGAATTTGAATCCGTAAAAGTTTTCGACCCCAACAGCGAAACAATTAATGCGCTGGCCAATGATTATCCCGCGGTGAAAAAAGCCGAATCGGCCGAAGATGCAGCGCAGGCAAAAGTGGTGTTCATTGCCGTTCATCCGCCGGTAGTTATGGAAACCCTTGATAAAATTGCCGGGGTGGTAAACGAAAAAACTTTTGTGGTTTCGCTGGCGCCAAAAATTACCATCGAAAAAATAGCATCAAAGGTAAAAACCGCCAACATTGTGCGGATGATTCCCAATGCAACTTCCTATATCAATGAAGGGTACAATCCGGTTACCTTCCACCCGGCCATGCTGAAAAACGAGAAAAAACAGTTGAAAAAGCTGTTGAAACCGCTGGGCAAAACATTTGAAACAGAGGAACAAAAACTGGAAGGTTATGCTCTCATTTCCGGAATGTTACCTACCTATTTCTGGTTTCAATGGCAGGAGCTGGAGGCCATTGGTGAAAAAACAGGCCTTTCGAAAGAAGAAGCTGCAAAAACCATCCGAAATACGTTAAAAAATGCCATTAAATTGTATTATAAATCAGGGTTAACACCAGAAGAAGTAATGGATTTAATTCCGGTAAAACCCATCGGCGAAAATGAAGAAGAAATAAAAAACACGTTGAATGCTAAACTTTTGGGATTATTTGAGAAGATTAAGCCCTGAAAATTAATATGGACCGGAAAAAAGAGATTAAAATTTTAGGGTGGATTGTTGCGGTTTTTGTATTCGCTTATTTTATGCCCCTGGAAAGTGCACGATTCACAGAGGCCATAATGGCCATGTTCGATTTGGCCAAATGGTACGCACAGGAGCACGTGATTTTGTGCCTGCTGCCTGCCTTTTTTATAGCCGGTGTAATTGCTGTTTTTGTGAGCCAGGGCGCTGTAATGAAATACTTTGGCGCCAAGGCAAAAAAATGGGTGGCTTATTCGGTGGCTTCGGTTTCTGGAACCATTCTGGCCGTGTGCAGTTGCACCATTCTGCCGCTTTTTTCGAGCATTCATAAACGCGGTGCAGGTCTGGGACCAGCCATTGCCTTTTTGTATTCCGGTCCGGCAATTAATATCCTGGCTATTATTCTAACAGCACGCATTTTGGGTTTTGAAATGGGTGTTGCACGGGTAATTGGTGCTGTTGTTTTTGCCGTGGTCATCGGTTCGGCTATGTCACTCATTTACCGAAAAGAGGAAAAAGCAAAAAATGAAGAGCAACTGAGTTTTCCGGATGTACCCGAGAAACGCCCCATGTGGCAAACATCGCTACACTTTTTCACCCTGGTACTCATTCTCGTTTTTGCCAACTGGGGAAAACCGGGCGATGGCGTAACCGATGGAGCCTGGCACTGGATTTGGGCCAACAAATGGTACATTACTTCAGCATTTGGGCTGGTACTTGTATATTCATTAATCGCCATTCTGAAAATTAAATGGCAGCATGTGCTGCTTGCAACTTTAGCAACTGCAGCTTCGGCATTATTAAGCTCATCACCTCAAATACCTATGGTAGTAGCCATTGCCGGGCTCAGCGTGATCACCTTAATCGACAAACGAGACCAGGACAATAAAGAATGGACCATTTCGGCCTGGGATTTCACCAAGCAAATTATGCCGCTGCTGGCCATTGGTGTGCTGGCTGCCGGATTTCTGCTCGGTTCCACCCACGACGATACAGCAATGGCAGGAATAATCCCTAACGAATGGGTAGCCAACCTGGTAGGCGGAAATTCGGTTTTCTCAAATTTTTTCGCCTCCATTGTGGGTGCATTTATGTATTTCGCTACGTTAACAGAAGTCCCCATTCTGCAGGGACTTATTGCAGCCGGTATGGGAAAAGGCCCGGCTCTGGCACTGTTACTTGCAGGCCCGTCACTGTCATTGCCCAACATGCTCGTAATCCGTGGCGTGATAGGCACACAAAAAACACTGGTTTATATTCTGTTGGTGGTTGTAATGGCAACCATTTCGGGACTGATTTACGGAACTTTCTTTTAAAAGATATAAAATCAACAAAATAAAAAGCATAAAAAAATGGACAGAAGAAAAGCAATGAAAATAGCTGCCGGTGCTATTGCAGCAGGAGGCGCCGGCCTGGTTACACTTACCACCGCATTCAAACCGGAAAAACAATTTGTTCCGGAAGCTCAAAATCTGGAATACAATCCGGCAGAAACCAATTGGGAATATTTTCACCTGGATCCTGACGCAACAGCGCAACTGGCCTACGATACATACAGCGAAGGAAGCTGCATGTATGCCACGGTAAGCAGTGTTGTGTTGCAACTGGCTGAAAAGTTTGGAGAGCCG
>JBNJGR010000237.1:0-4310 GCA_051747885.1 Bacteroidota bacterium
TTTACCAATGCAATTATGTCTTTTCGGAAAGGCATTAAAATTAATGTTTTAAAGTATTGGTACAAGATAACAATTAACGAAAACAAAATTAATTTCTGGAGTTTTCATCCTTGTTTTGCCGGAAGGCGGTTTGGAAGAATCTGTTTAACTTAAAAGATGGAATATCAAATATATTGCGCCCTACTCACACGTACAGGTTTCCAGGCAATCAACAATCTGGCTTAAAACCTCAAATTTTAAATAGTAGTACGTGTTTTTACCTTCGCGTTTGGAACATAAAACACCTTTATCCCTGAGAATACCAAGATGATGAGAGGTGGTTGACTGTTCAATCCCAAGCAGTTCATGTATTTGGGTAACGGTCAGTTTTTTACCTCCTTCAAGATGTTTTAAAATGGCAATGCGCATTGGGTGCGCAATGGCTTTCAGCATATTTGCAGCGGTCTCCAGTCGATTTACATCTAACTCCCTGATTTCTACCATTTTTAGTAATAGTTTTAACAATGCAAATATATAAATATTTAAGGATAAAACTATGAGGTTTTGTTATTTAGCTTCATTTTTAATAAAGGGTCGGAATTTTTTTCATTTTACCGGCAAATATTCAACTAAATTATTCTATGTTCGTTGTTTAATTGCAAAATAAAGGGGTTTAAGCTGAATGAATACTTTAAAGAATATTAAATTACCCATCGAGCAGGAACTAAAAAATTTTGAACCATATTTCAAAAAATCATTACAAAGCGATGTTCCCCTTTTAGGCACCGTACTCAACTATTTATACCGCACCAAAGGCAAACAAATCCGCCCGATGTTCGTGTTTTTATCGGCTAAATTACATGGCGAACCCAATGAGTTTTCGCAGCTGGCTGCCTGTTCGGTTGAGTTGCTTCATTCGGCTACACTTGTTCACGATGATGTGGTGGACGAATCGTACGAACGGCGCGGCACATTCTCGATAAATGCACTTTGGCGAAATAAAATGGCTGTTTTGGTGGGCGACTACATCCTGGCCAAAGGACTGCTCCTTCAGTTGGAACACAAAAAATACAATTTCCTGCACCTGATTTCAAAGGCTGTGCAGGACATGAGCGAGGGGGAAATCCTGCAGGTGAAAAAAAGCCGCAAACTCGATATCGACGAAGAAACCTACTACGAAATTATCCGGAAAAAAACAGCGTCGCTGATTGCCACCAGCATGGCCATTGGCGCGGCTTCGGTCACCGATGATGAAACCATTCCCGAAAAAATGTACCGTATCGGTCAGAATGCCGGCATTGCATTCCAGATTAAAGACGATATTTTCGACTATCAAAAAAAAGGAATCATTGGCAAACCAACCGGAAACGACATCAAAGAGAAAAAAATTACCCTGCCGCTGCTGCATGTGTTAAATACATCCACCCCAAGTGAACGCAAACGGATTTTACGGTTGATAAAGCGCAAGAACAAAAACTCGGCGGTTGTGGAGGAACTCATTCAGCTGGTTACCGAAAAAGGGGGGCTGGAGTTTGCCACTGAAAAAATGATTGAGTTTAAAGACAAAGCAATAAAGGAAATCGAAAAATTTCCGGAAAGTGAAGCCCGCACCTCGCTGATAGAATTAATGAACTACGTCACCACACGTAAAAAGTAAGATCCCCTCCCTGCCCCTGACCAAAAGGAAGAGATTGTTGGACCCTGCATAATCGGGACTTTTTATCCTTTGGTTTTTAATTTCTGATTGTTTTGATGACGGTCTTTATCGCGGCTGGTTTTCTTTTCCAGGTTTTTGAGAAACGCTTCGTTTAAATCCACCCCGGTTTGGTTGGCCAGGCAAACCAACACCCACAACACATCGGCCATTTCATCGGCCAAATCGTATTTTTCATCCGATTTTTTAAACGACTGATCGCCATATTTACGCGCCATAATTCGCGCCAGTTCACCCACTTCTTCGGTTAAAACAGCCATGTTGGTGAGCTCATTGAAATAGCGAACTCCATATTTTTTAATCCAGTCGTCAACCAACTTTTGGGCATCCTCAATAGTAATTTTATTCGGTTTCATTCAATCTGATATTACTTTAATTTTTTCAGTTTTTTTCTCCCCTTTGGGGAGTTTAGAGGGGCTCTTAAAAATCCTTCTGTTTCGAATCGATAATGATGGTAACGGGTCCCTCGTTAACAAGCTCCACATCCATCATAGCGCCAAACTTTCCGGTTCCCACTTTTTTGCCCATTGCGGTTTCAGTTTTTTGAATGAACTTTTCATACATCGGCACGGCAAAATCAGGTTTCGAAGCCCGGATGTACGACGGCCGGTTTCCCTTTTGGGTATTGGCATGAAGCGTAAACTGGCTCACCACAATTACATCACCCTGCACATCTTTTACCGAAAGATTCATCTC
Organism: Bacteroidota bacterium; assembly: GCA_051747885.1. Classification (GTDB taxonomy): domain Bacteria; phylum Bacteroidota; class Bacteroidia; order Bacteroidales; family Prolixibacteraceae; genus Tangfeifania. Next base: position 2,390 of record JBNJGR010000237.1, read on the forward strand.
CCCGTTTTCATCATTAAAAATGCGGAGCTGGGTTATTTTTTTCACCAGCCAGTCAATGTCCTCATTCGTGTCGGCATCTTCAATTCCCAGCAAAACCATTAATCCTTTTCCAATAGAAGAGATTACTTCATTTTCAACTGTTACCGATGCTTTTGCTACTTTTTGAATTACTACTCTCATCAGATATTTTTTGTACGAATTTAAAAATATTGAGTAACTTATCAACTTTTATTAATCAACTTTGTTTATTGATTTGTATTAAAAATTGAACAAAAATCACAAATTAACCGGCCATGAAAAAAAATATTGTATTTGGTCTTTTAGTATTCATAGGTATGGGTTGTGCTTCGCAACGGGGGCTAGATACCGAAAGCATTACCATACGAACCTCCCCTGAAAATCCGTACCGCTCAGTTGAAATTGAATTCATTAAAGGAGAAGCCTTCAATCATCCTTCGTTTGCTGTATGGACCGAAGATTTGGAAGGCAACTACATTGAAACACTTTATGTTACGCAATATGTGGCCAAAGGACATTACGGACATGGCGAAATTGAACCCGGACGCTGGAAAAACGAAGCCGGCGATGCCCGACGCCCTGCCACGCTGCCCTACTGGGCACATAAACGCGGAATAAAAGCTCCTGACGGATTATACATTCCTTCATCTGAAACAGAAGTGCCGGATGCACTGACGTCGGCCACCCCAAAATCCAACTTCACGCTGGAAACGGCCACCAGTTATTCCGGAAACAAAAAATTCAGGGTGCTGATGGAAATCAACCAGGCATGGGACTCCAACCGGTTCTGGACCAACAACAAGTTTCCGGGTAATAACGACTATTTTGGCTCGCTGCAGCCGGCACTGGTTTATGCCGTTACCATTGATCCGCAAAATCCGGAAATCGAATACCATCTCAACCCCATTGGACACAGCCACCCGACAGGTGCAAACGGGAAACTTTTTACCGACCTCACCACCCTGACCACAGCCAAAGAGATAGCCCACAAAATTATAGTACGCTTTAAATAAAACTACGTAATGAAAAAAACAAAATACCTTCTTTTAACAATATTCATTCTGCCACTTTTTGCCCAGGCTCAGGAAGCTTCTCTGAAAGGACGGGTGGTTGATGCAGCCAACAACGAACCGCTCCCGTTTGTAAATATAATTGTTTCGGGAACCGACATCGGAACAATTACCGACATGGACGGCAATTTTCTTATCAACGGACTTGAGCCCGGGTTTATTCGGGTTGAGGCTTCTTTTGTGGGGTACAAACGTGCTGTTTCTTCCGAAATTGAAGTGAGCGTGGCCAGTACCAATTCGGTTGAAATTCAGCTGGAAGAACAGCAGGAACAGATAGAAGAAGTGACCGTAACAGCATCCCCTTTCCGGAAAACAGAAGAAAGCCCGGTATCGCTGCGGACAATCGGCATAGGCGAAATTGAAAAAGCCCCCGGAGCCAACCGCGACATTTCAAAAGTGATACAATCTTTTCCGGGGGTACAGTCCACTCCGGCATTTCGCAACGATGTAATCATTCGCGGGGGAGGCCCCTCCGAAAGCCGGTTTTACCTCGACGGGGTTGAAGTGCCGTTCATTAACCACTTCTCCACACAGGGTGCATCAGGCGGGCCGGTTGGAATTATCAACGCCGATTTTTTGCGCGAAGTGAACTACTATTCGGGCGCTTTCCCCGCCAACCGGGGAAATGCTCTCAGTGGGGTGCTCGAGTTTTTTCAGGTAGATGGAAACGATGAAAGGCTCAAATTTCAGGGAACGGTGGGCGCCTCAGAAGTTGCCGCCACGCTCGACGGACCGGTTGGCGATAAAACAACTTTTATTTTTTCAGCCCGGCGCTCGTATTTACAGTTTCTTTTCAGTGTGCTCGAATTGCCATTCCTGCCCAACTTCACCGA
>JBNJGR010000238.1:0-4281 GCA_051747885.1 Bacteroidota bacterium
GGAAAAGACGAGATATTTTTATTGGTGGCCGAGGGTGAGTCGGTTCCGGGACCTGTGCTGCAAATAGGAAATACCAACAGCCGCTACAAGTTTTCATTGGATCCCAAAGAATTCATCAATCAGTGGTCAAAGCAAGGGCCGGCGCACCACTGCGCAATTGGTGTTGGCCACCTTGCCGGAAAAATTGAAAAATTAGGTAGATTACTAAATTTGAAAGTGGTAAATATTTGTTGATGTAAAATTTTAAAAACCAAAAATATGAACTCAAGGGAACGCGTTTTAAGAGCATTCGGTAAAATAAAGGGATTACCAGACCGCATCCCTATTCAATTCGATTTATGCAGGCAGCTCAGTGATTATTTTGGAAAAAAACTGGACATCCCTGTGCATTATACTGATAATCTGTATGAAGATGTAACTTTCCGGATCAGTGCCAATGAATTGCGTACAGCAATGGGTAGCGATGTGGTAATTACCGGAGCATCAGTTTCCAATAACTATAAGATAGTAAAAGAAGCCGATGGAACCTGGTTGAACGAATATAAAATGAGAATGCGCCAAGGGGATATTTATGTGGAAGTAATCGATTATCCCCTGGCCCTCGCGGAAACAAAAGCGGATATTGAAGCCTTTTCGTTTCCCGATCCCGATGCCCCAGGGCGCTTTCGTGATGCCGAAGCACTGGTGAAAAAATATCAAAACGATTACCTGATTTTTGGCGATATTGAAGTAACCGTTTTTTCACTGGCGCATCAGTTGGTTGGTATGGAAAAATTGCTGGTTGATATGATGATGGAAACCGAATATGTACTTCCATTGTTTGAAGCTTGTGCTAATTTTCAGACCGAAATTGGGCTTCGCCTTATTGAAAAAGGAGTGGATGCCATTTGGTTTGGCGATGATTTTGGTACGCAAACCAACCTGATTATTCCGCCTGAAACTTTTCGCGATCAGTTAAAACCGGTATATAAAAAGATGATTGATCGGTTTAAAGAAGCAAAACCTGACATTATTCCAATTCTTCATTGCGACGGAGCTGTTGCTGAATTGCTTGACGACATTCATGAAATCGGATTTGAAGTTTTCAATCCTGTTCAGCCAGGCGTTCCCGGACATTTACCTCAGGATATGAAATCGAGATTTGGAGATAAATTTTCCTTTTGGGGAGCCATTGACCAGCAGGATTTATTACCTAATGGAACCGACGAGGAGTTGGAAAATGATATTAAACAGAAAATTGAAATTCTGGGGAAAAACGGTGGTTATATGATTTCTCCTGCTCATATAATTCAAAATGATGTTTCGCCGGAACGCGTCGAAAAATTCATCGAACTTTGCATGAAACATGGTAAATACTAAAACCCTTTCCATCATGAAGTATATCCTATTAACCTTTTGTGGTATTTTCTCTTTCTTTACCATGCTTTCATCCGAGAAAAAAGCACCAACAGGCTTGCTTTGTGAATTACTTTCCCATCCTGAATTGTCAGTGATAACTAATCCAAGGCCTGATTTTGGCTGGATTGTCAATTCAGAACTTAAGAATGATTATCAGACTGCTTTTCAGATATTAGTAGGTGTTTCAGAAGAAATGGAAGACGAGGATAATGTTTTATGGAATTCGGGAAAAGTAAAATCTGGAAAGTCATCAAATGTGAAATATAACGGGAAACAACTTTCGGCTAATTCTACTTATTTTTGGAAAGTCCGCACTTGGAATAAAAACGATAATCCTTCGTCATGGAGCGATTCACAACGATTTAATACAGGCGATTTTAACATTGAACGATCCTGGCCGGGAGAAAGTAAATGGGTACAGGTTGAAATGGAAAACGGAGAAAAAATATGGACTTTTGAAAATCGTCACCCTATCAGTTACCATGATGTTGCTGCCGTAAAAAAGGTTCAACGGGAAAATAACATCTTTTGGGATTTTGGCAGATCGGCATTTGCCGCGCCCAAAATAAAATATAAATGGGAACCCGTTGGTTCGGAAATTCATTCAGACACAATTTGGGTTAGTCTTGGGGAAAAAGCCGTTGGAGATTCAATTGATCAAAAACCCGGCGGCGGCGTACTATTTAAAAAATATGCTTTTGAAATTAAACCGGGAAGCCACAGTAAAACCCTCGAACTGCCCAGGTTCGCACCTCGTTACCCGCACAGCCAGGCAATGCCTGCCCACATGCCCGAAGTTATCCCCTTTCGTTTTGTTGAAACCCATTCAACAAATCAAAATTTAAAAATTGAATCTGTTACACAGCAGGCGTTGTATTATCAGTTCGACGAAGATGCTTCTTTTTTTTCCTGTTCGGATACAATGCTTAACTCGATTTATGACTTATGCCGTTATTCAGTGAAAGCCAATACATTTAATGGTGATTATGCCGCCAGTGAACGGGAACGTATGATGTACGAAGCCGATTGTTACATTCACCAAATGAGCCACTACGCTGTTGACCGTGAATTTGCCATTGCCCGTTACAGCCTGGAAAATATGATTTTTCATGCCACCTGGCCAACTGAATGGATTTTTCACACGGTTCTAATGGCTTATGCAGATTTCCGGCACACCGGGAATACCAAAATCATTGAAAAATATTTTCCTGAACTGAAGGCAAAACTTATGCTGGAACTGGCTTCTGAAAATTATTTAATTAGCACTAAAACAGGGAAACAATCTTCTGAGTTTTTAAAATCAATCCATTTTAACGGGAAAGAATTGCGCGACATAGTTGACTGGCCACATGGTGGCATGGGATTAAATGAAACTAATGGAGAAACAGATAATTATGAATTTACAACCTTCAATACGGTTGTAAATGCTTTTCATTACAAAGCATTGGTGGCAATGGCCGAAATGTCAGAAGCAATTGGCAAACAGGCAGAATCAACCCAGTTTAAAAGAAGGGCAACTAATGTACAATCTGCATTTAACAAAGCATTTTATAATATTGAAACAGGTATTTATGTTGATGGGATTGACTCTTCACACTCCTCGTTACATGCCAATATGTTTCCGCTTGCTTTTGGGTTAGTCAAAAAAGAAAACAAACCGCAGGTTATTGATTACATTAAATCAAAAGGAATGGCTTGCGGGGTTTATGGAGCAAATTATTTATTGGAAGCGCTTTTTAACGAGAAAGAAACCGAATATGCCCTCAGTCTTTTGACATCCGATTCGGACCGAAGCTGGCAGAATATGCTTCGCGTCGGTTCGACCATAACTACAGAAGCGTGGGATAACCGTTATAAATCGAACAATGGATGGAGCCATGCATGGAGTGCCTCTCCTGCCCATATTATTCCCCGAAAAATTATGGGAATAGAACCATTAACTCCTGGTTTTGAAAAAATCCGCATCGCCCCACAACCGGGAGATATTGAAAAAGCTGAATGTAAAGTGCCAACAATAAAAGGACCTGTGTACATCAATTTTTCTCAAAGTCCGGGAAAATTTGAAATGGAGATTGAAACACCAGCAAATACAAAATCTCAATTGATATTGCCTAAAGGATTTTCTTCAGGCATCGTATTTTTAAATGATAAAAAAATTATTCCCAATAGGGTTAATCATGAAATGAAAATTTTTGTTGGTTCGGGTATGAACACTATGAAAATTTTAATTCCATAGAAAGATCAATAATTATGAATCATCTGTTCTTTTTTGTTTAACTAATTGTATCAATTCTTTAATATTATTTTTGTTATTAAAACAGTTTTATGCAAGCAATTTTAGGAGTTATATATCATTCTCTCGGCGGATTTGCAGCCGGCAGTTTTTACATGCCTTACAATAAAGTAAGAGGTTGGGCATGGGAAAGTTATTGGATTATAGGAGGTTTTTTTTCATGGATCATTATGCCACCCCTGGCGGCATGGATTACTGTTCCCGGTTTTGCTGATGTAATCAGGGCATCTTCCGGACAAATTATCTTAATTACCTACATGATGGGGGCTTTCTGGGGAATTGGGGGATTAACCTACGGGCTGGGTATTCGTTATCTTGGTATGTCATTGGGGAATTCTGTGGTGCTTGGATTTACTGCAGCTTTTGGTGCATTAGTACCCTCTATTTATTACAATCTATTTCCCACAGAAGGAAAAATTTCATTTACCGACATGCTTGCCAGTACCGGAGGTCAATTGGTATTGCTGGGTGTACTGTTATGTTTGATTGGCATTGCTGTTTCGGGAAAAGCCGGGATGATGAAAGAACGGGAGCTTACAGACGAGCAGAAGAAAATAAGCATAAAAGATTTTAGCTTAGTTAAAGGACTT
>JBNJGR010000239.1:0-4267 GCA_051747885.1 Bacteroidota bacterium
TTGAAAGGTGTCCTGTGGGTTAATCTGGAGAACATTCTCAGTTTGTGAACATACCGGTTTAAATCCGGAAACAACTACAAGAGCACTTAAAATTAAATAACTAAGGTATTGTTTTTTCATCATTCTTTTCAAATTGTAACTATTACAAAAATATACGAAATGTTGGTTTTAGCAAGAATCCTTACCAATCGCAGTTTAAAAAAAGTAAACTATTGCTATTTTTATTCGTTTACATGTAAAACTAATAATTCAGAATTATGAAAAAAGTTGGAATCGGATTGCTTGTTGTGGGCCTTATTGGTGTTTTATATTTCGGATACGAAGCCATGCAAGCTTCAGAAAGTTTTAACGTGCTGGGCGTTGATGTTGCTGTAAGTGAAGCCAACTGGACTCCGGTAATTTTTAGCGGGATAGTTTTGGTAATTGGCATTATTCTGGCAATTGTGGGTAAAAAACGCTGACTACGGTGCCCCACATTTTTTTCTTAAAAGCTGAACGGATTATTCTCCTCCAAACAATTCCTCTTCGCTGGCGACCTTCACTGAAGTACTGTCTTTTAGTGTTTTGCTGACCGCATTGTAGGGTGCCACCACCACTTCGTCACCTTCCGAAAGTCCCTCGATGATTTCGATACTTGTATTATCCTGAATGCCGGATTTCACTTCTTTTTGCCGTACTATTCCATTTTGATGCACAAAAACCACTTCCAGTTTTTCATCCGGATCGGTGGGAACAGTTTCATCCGGATTGTTTCGTGTATTGTTTTGCTTCTCATCTTTCACGCGTGTAGTTACTGCTGAAATGGGTACCGAAATGACATTGTCGCGGGTTTCGGTCAGAATATCGATGGTAGCCGACATGCCGGGCCTGAACGGATAAATGTTCCCCGAAACTGAATCGATTAAATCTTTATAGGAATCGTACAAAAGAAAAACTTTCACATCGAAATTGGTAACCTGGTCGGTAGCTGCCCCTGAAATGCTTGCAGAGTTGGCAATTTCAGTTACAATCCCTTTAAACTTCCGGTTAAGGTAGGCATCCACCTCCACCAAAGCAGTGTCGTTTAAGGTAACTTTTACAATGTCGTTTTCATTCACTTCGCCCTGCACTTCCATGCGGTCGAGGTCGGCCACCACCATCATGGTGGTTCCTTCATACATGTTGGTTCCCACCACGCGTTCACCTTTTTCCACATTCAGCGCCGAAATGGTTCCTGAAATAGGAGCAAAAATCCGGGTTTTTGTGAGCTGTTCCTGTGCTTCGGATACCGAAGCTTCGGCACTTCTAACAGCAAACTGCGCTGCTCTCACTTCTGCCTGTGCTACTTTATAAGCCGCTTCAGCCGACTCGAATTCGGAAACCGGGATGGTCCCCGACTCAAAAAGTTGTTCCGCTCTTTTAAACGATAGTTCGCGTTCAATAAGCTGTGCTTCGACCTGTGCCTGTCTTGCTTTCGACGAATTCAGTGCCGCCTCGGCACGGTTTAGCGCCGAAATATACATATCGGGTTTTATTACACACAACGGATCCCCCGCCTGAACTTCTTCTCCTTCTTTTACATAAAGCTCAATAATTTCTCCGGAAACATCGGGACTAATTTTTATTTCGGTTTCGGGTTGAATTTTACCGTTGGCGGTAATAAACTCCGTAATGGTTTTGCTTTCTACTTTTTCAACAGCCACGCTAATAGTAAAATCCTCTCCAAACCACCCCTGCTTTTTACCGAGAACCAGAAATACAATAACAACAACCAGTAATCCGATTACATAAGGCAATAATTTTTTCTGTTTCATGTGTTTATAATTTATAATTTCCAATGGTAATCCCGATGGCTATCAGGAGAACTTTCATCCGCCAGCCGACGGATAATCATGCACCTGTGTATATAAATTTTATCCATGGTCGTTTCATCTTGGGAAATTTGTTGAATAAGTCAATTCTTTTTCATTAAAATTACAACAAATAATTCAGTAGATTCAAATTATTATCATTCAGCATAATAATTCCGGAATAAATTGCCTGAATTGACCGGTATTTCTCAGAAAAAAATTGATAAAAAAAACTCTATTTCGGATTTACGTCTCTTTTACCAGCATTCTTGCTGTTAGCCTGCTGTGTTGCTCCAGGTAGATGTCTTTTTCTTTCACCATCCAGTCGAGTGTTTCTTCGGTGTAGTGCCTGATAGTTATGAGTGTCAACCCGGTATTGTAACGAATAGAATAATAGGGGTCCAGTTCCTTCAGCAGCCAGTCCCAGTCGGCTTCACCTGCATCGAGCACAAGGTTCAGGTCTATGGCCGATTGCTGCATCAGTGTTACTTTCACACGGTTATCAATTAAAAAGTTGACCACCCGGTCGATATCTTCAATGTCGATAAACGAAAAGTCTTTGGGTGAAAGGGTAATCAGAGCCAGGTTTTCGCGGATAATAAAAATGGGCGGCAGTTCAATTTTATGGTCAATGGCATGAATTACAGTCCCCGGGTCGTCGGGCGACAAAAAAGACTTCACATAAAGCGGAATTCCCTTGTTGTGAAGCGGCTTCATGGTTTTGGGATGGATGATTTTAGCACCGGAGTGCGTCATCTCCACGGCTTCGCGATAGGAAAGCGCATCAATTTTTGTGGTGTTTTCCATCTTTTTCGGATCGGCACTCAGCACTCCCGGAACATCTTTCCAAAAGGAAACACTTTCGGCATTCAGCACATTACCAATAATTGCAGCTGTAAAATCGGAGCCCTCGCGCCCAAGTGTTGTGGTCAGGTTGGCAGGCGTAGAGCCTATAAACCCTTGCGTAATGTAAAGGTGATTCCCGTTGAAAGTGAAAACCTGCTTACATAATTCTCCCGTAAGCTCCCAGTCGATATTGGCGTCGCGGTGCAAATCGTCGGTTCGGATGCAGGTTCGTACATCAACCCACTTGTTGGGTTTCCCGGCAACATTCAGGTATTCACTTACAATTTGAGTTGATACCAGCTCCCCAAAACAGATTATCTGGTCGTATTCAAAATTATAGTCGAGTGAAGGGGATTTATCCAGTTTTTCTTCCAGTTCTTCAAAATGGCTCAGCACAGGCTCCGGTATTATTCCGTCGCCAAAAAGCTGATGGCAAATTTCGGTGTGGTAGTTTCTAAACTGCCCGAAAATATCCCACTTCTGTTCTTTTTCATCAAAATAGGCCCTTACCAGTGTTTCGAGCAAATCGGTGGTTTTGCCCATTGCCGAAATCACTACGACCAGGTTGTTATCGTAACTGTTGAGAATTTGCGCCAGGTTACGCACAGCATCAGCATTTTTTACCGATGCCCCGCCAAATTTAAAAACATTCATTGTTCTGTTTTTTCAATTTTCAGCAAAACTAAAGAAATAATCCACTTGCTCATCGCAGAAGAAACCAAAACTGGCGCTTCTCCAAATTTTGATTATTTTAGTTGCTTTTCAAAAATAGTATGAAAATGGATATTAATTCGAAAGTAAAACTGAATAACGGCGTGGAGATGCCGTGGCTGGGGCTGGGTGTTTTCCAGGCCAGCGAAGGAGGCGAAGTTGAAAATGCAGTAAAAAACGCACTGGAAATTGGTTACCGGAGCATCGATACGGCATCGCTTTACGGAAACGAACGGGGCGTGGGTACAGCCGTGAAAGAGAGCAGCGTTGAGCGGGAAGAAATTTTCATCACTTCAAAAGTTTGGAACAGCGACCAGGGGTACAATTCTACTTTAAAAGCATTTGAAGAGAGCCTCGAAAAGCTGCAAACCGATTACCTCGATTTGTACCTAATCCACTGGCCTATGAGCAAATCAGCAGAAACCTGGATGGCCATGGAAGAGTTGTACGAAAAAGGAAAAATCAGGGCCATTGGGGTCAGTAATTTTTTGATTGATCACCTTGAAAGTTTTTTGCCCGGATGTAAAGTGCCGCCGGCCGTGAACCAGGTGGAATTTCACCCGGAACTGGTGCAGCAGGAGTTATTGGATTACTGCAATTCAAAAAATATACGATTGGAAGCCTGGAGCCCCATCATGAAAGGAAAAGTGAACAATCTTCCTGTTTTGCAGGCACTGGCTGCCAAATACGGAAAAACCCCGGTTCAGGTGACATTGCGGTGGGAAATACAAAAAGGCGTGGTTACCATTCCAAAATCAGTTAATCCGGAACGCATTGCGTCCAATGCCGATATTTTCGATTTTGAAATCAGCGAAGAAGACATGGCCAAAATCGACCGGCTCGACAAAAACAACCGCATCGGGCCCGACCCGAACAATGTT
>JBNJGR010000240.1:0-4264 GCA_051747885.1 Bacteroidota bacterium
AAACGGACAATTCTGGCTCGGAATTGAAAACGATTTTGTGGGCGATAATCTCATTGAAGCGGGTGGGGGAACCAATCCTGTGATCGGTTTTCCACATTCTTTGCCCACTATTTATAATGCCACGTTAATTGGCAACGGCCTCACAGGCAACGGTTCGCTGGCGGTTTTTGAGCGGTTTGCAGGCGGGGTAATTGCCAATTCTGTTCTAATGAACGATCCCAACGGAATTTTGCTGGAAGTTACCGATGGTGCCAACGACAGCTTCAGCCAGTGGAAAAACGGAAAGCTGGACATTCGCAATAACCTGTTTTACGAAGTGGCCAATACTGAAAATAGTTCACCCTTTAACCTGACCGGGGTTTATTCTCCCGAAATGGAAAACGAATGGGCAGCCTATTTTACAACAGCCGGAAACGAAACCGGAAATCCCGGAATCGACCCGGAGTCGGGTATTTTTGTGCCTGTGCAAAAACTCACCGGAAACCTGAGCGACTACCCCAACTCCTGGTTCCGGCGCGTCGATTTCAAAGGCGCTTTTGGCGAGGACAACTGGATAGAAGGCTGGACGCTGTTGGGGGAATAATCATCTTATATTGCGCCAACAAGGATGAAAATGGAGAAATAGAGTGAAAATTAGCCTTGATTACCGTGTTTATTATCAAGAAAAATTTTTTTTTTCGAAGGAGAACATACTTCGATGCAGCTCCTCGTCCCCCTTTGGTTTCCAAATTTGTATTTGGGAAACGCCAGATGAATACCAAAGGGGGATTCAGGGGGATTTTGAGCACAGTCCTTTTTGAGAAAATTTACAAATTAGCAGTTCTGAATCCTCCGACCTCCTGCGTCGGCCACCTCCTTTGAATTAAAAGATCTGTTTTCAAGGGGATAAAGGTGTCAAAGGAGGACGCGCTTCGAATATGTTTTCGCTTTTTATCCAGTGTCGACAGGCCAAATCCGAGCTGGCGCATAGGAATAAACTTTACCTCATATTGCGCAGCAGCACCAGCGACCTGGCTTCCAAATCAAAAACATCTTTTACATGCACCGGAGCATTCGGATTTTCCTCCCAACTGGTGTCTTCCAGAACTTCCCACTCTTCGCCCAGTCCGTCTTTGGGCAGCGTAAACGGAACGGGTTCCCAGTAGCTGTTGACCAGAATCAGCAGGATCTCCTGTTTCAGGTCGTTGCCAAATTCATCCATTTCCTTCATCAGTTCACCGTTGAGCATCATTCCCATCACACGGATGAAGCTGGTATCCCACTCTTCCTGGCTCATGTCGGCTCCTTCGGTATTGATCCAGCGGATATCGAACACGCCTTCGCCCTGAATTTTCCGGTTTTTAAAATACCGCCGCGGGTGCAAAATGGGGTGTTCCCGGCGGATGGCAATCAATTTTTTGGTGAACTCGAACAGTTTGCGCTGGTTCTCGTCCCAGTCCCAGTGCATCCAGGCCAGTTCACTGTCCTGGCAGTAGGCATTGTTGTTGCCTTGCTGGGTACGGCCGTATTCATCGCCGTGACTGATCATGGGCACTCCCTGGCTCAGCAACAGCGTGCCCAGAAAGTTTCTTTTCCGTTTTTCGCGACGCTGAATAATTTCCGGATCGTCAGTCGGTCCTTCCACCCCGCTGTTCCAGCTGATGTTGTGATCTTCGCCGTCATTGTTGTCTTCCAGGTTGTCTTCGTTTTGTTTTTCGTTGTAGCTCACCAAATCGTGCAGGGTAAATCCGTCGTGAGCGGTAACAAAATTAACACTGGATGACGGCAATTTTCCGTTGTCCTGGTACAAATCGCTGCTGCCGCTCAGCCGGTAAGCCAGTTCGCTCACCTGGCTTTCGTCGCCCCGCCAGAATTTCCGCACCGAATCGCGGTATTTGCCATTCCATTCGGCCCACAGCACCGGGAAGTTCCCCACCTGGTAACCGCCTTCACCCAAATCCCAGGGTTCGGCAATTAATTTCATCTGAGAAATGATGGGATCCTGGTGGATGGTATCGAGAAACGTGGACAGCTTACCCACATCGAACAATCCGCGGGCGAGTGCCGAAGCGAGGTCGAACCGGAAGCCGTCCACCTGCATTTCGGTGGCCCAGTAGCGGAGGCTGTCCATCACCAGTTGCAGCGTGCGGCTGCTGAGCAGGTTCAGCGTGTTACCGGTTCCGGTGTAGTCGGTGTAATACAGCGGGTGTTTTTCTTCCAAACGGTAGTAATTATGGTTGTCAATTCCGCGGAACGAAAGCGTTGGTCCGAGGTGGTTCCCTTCGGCAGTGTGATTGTAAACCACATCGAGGATGACTTCAATCCCGGCCTTGTGGTAGGCTTTTACCAGTTCTTTAAATTCATTCACCTGCTCTCCGCTTTGCCCGCTGGCCGAGTATTCGGCATGGGGTGCAAAAAATCCGATGGAGTTGTAGCCCCAGTAGTTGGAGAGGCCTTTATCGAGTAAAAATTTGTTGTGCGAAAAATGATGAATGGGCATCAACTCGATGGCCGTTATGCCCAGTTCCCTGAAATAGTCGATGATTTTTGGATGGGCGAGCCCTTTGTAGGTTCCCCGTTCGTTTTTCGGAATTTCAGGATGAAGCTGGGTAAATCCCTTTACATGCAACTCATAAATAACGGAATTGTGCATCTGGATGTCGGGCTTTTCAACTCCTTCCCAGTCGAAACGCGTATCGATTACCACTGATTTATTCATCGCCGGGGCACTATCGGTCTCTTCCATTTGCAGCCTAATTTTTTCGCCTTCTTCCAGCGTGTAATCAAACATACTTTGCTCAACCTTGATGCTGCCGTTGATGGCCTTTGCATAAGGATCCAACAATAGTTTTTTTGGATTAAACCGGAATCCTTTTTTCGGTTTGTACTTTCCCGACACCCGGTAGCCATATAGCTGGCCGGGCTTTATTCCTGGCAAATAGGCATGCCAAACGTAGTCGGTTACTTCATCAAAATAAATTTGGGCGTATTCTTCTGAATCGTCCGGATGGTGGAAAAGGCACAGCGTTACGCCCGTGGCATTTTCGCTGAAAAGTGCAAAATTTACGCCCTCTCCATCATAATTCGCACCTAAGGGATATGGTTTACCCGGCAAAACTTTTCCTTCGTATTGTTTTGTTTGAACTGTTTCGTTTTCCATTTTTTAAATAAATGTATTGGTTTTTTTAATAATATGGATGTGAACAAATGATATTTCAATTAACTATCTGCACCATCCTGCCCATTAAAACAATAGATAATTTTTATTGTTGAATAATTAGAACCAAACTGTTAAAGCTGAAACTTAAAAATAACAACCGGCTAATCAATTTTAAATGAATTTGTCAGAATTTGCCATGAACCATCTGGTTCGAAAAAGCGTATTCAGTCATTGAAAAATAGTTGTAAATCATAAAACAAATAAATGAACGATAAATATATTTTTCCGGTATTTACTGCTGAGAATACCTGTAAGTTTAATGTATGGGCGCCCAAAGCTAAAAGTGTGCATTTGGTTACACAACATCCTGAAAAAAAGTATAAAATGAACCCGCATGAGTTAGGCTACTGGTCGCTCGAATTGGGAAATATATCGCCCGGAACCCGCTACAAATACCTGTTAAATGAAAAGGAATCGTTCCCCGATCCGGCTTCACTTTCGCAACCCGATGGTGTGCATGACGCCTCTGAAATAATTGACCTGAAAGATTTTGAATGGACTGACCACGACTGGGAAAACATCCCGCTGAATGAAATGATTCAGTATGAGCTGCACACCGGAACTTTCACTCCGGAGGGAACTTTTGCCGGAATCCGTTCCAAGCTAAAATACCTGAAAGAACTGGGCGTAAATACCATTGAGATTCTGCCAGTGTCACAATTCAGTGGGAAACGAAACTGGGGCTACGACGGCGTGTATCCGTTTGCCGTTCAGGATTCGTATGGCGGTGCCAAAGAGTTGATGGCGCTGGTGAATGAAAGTCACAAACAGGGAATTGCTGTAATTTTGGATGTGGTGTACAACCATTTTGGCCCTGAGGGGAATTATGTGGGGAATTTCGGCCACTACTTTTCGGGAAAATATTCCACACCCTGGGGCGATCCCATCAACTTTGACGGGCCGTATTCCGACGGCGTGCGCAACTACGTCATCCAGAATGCATTGATGTGGTGCCGTGATTTTCATATAGATGGCCTCCGTCTGGACGCGGTGCACTCCATTTTCGATTTTGGCGCCAAACATATTATGCAGGAGTTGGCAGAAAACTTGAATAAACTAAGTGAA
>JBNJGR010000241.1:0-4238 GCA_051747885.1 Bacteroidota bacterium
GTTGGGCGAAATTTTTTCGTTGATTTTATGTTTTCCAAACATGGAACCTGCCACGTAAGCCATTGAATCGTACACCCAGACAATAAAAAACACACCCATGAGTATCCAGGGGAAAAACTCTGGCTTTTCGGGATAATCAGGGTAAACAATAAAATTAAGCAGGCTGAAAGGAACCGCAACATAAACAAAGCCGGTAAGTGTAACTGCGCTGTTTTGAATTTCTTTGGAGTTGTCCCTGAACGTTTCAAATAAAAAAAGGATTGTTAGAACAGGAATAAAAATGAGAAATGCATTTTGAGGGATAAATCCGTGAACCATACCAAAACAAGTACCAAAAAGGAGTACCCCAAAAATTAATCCAACATATTTACGCGGCGAACTGCCGGCACTTTCCACCAGTTGGTAAAACTCGAGCTGGGTAAAAAACAACATCACTACAAAAATTATTGCAAAAACAACAGGATGTATAGCTGTACCTGCTATTAACAGCGCTACATATATACATCCGGTGACTGTTCTTTGTGCGAGATCATTCAATTTTTCAACTCTTTAAGTAGTTCTTTGGCTTTGCTTTCGTTGGCTTCGGGTACATACACCACAATGTCGCCAAACGATTTGTAGGCCGAATCATGCTGGTTCATAATCACAGTTTTAATTCCTGCGTTTTCCAGAATGTCTTTGGCCATTTTTGCTTTGTATTCCTGAGCAGTCAGAAACACTTCTTTCCATCCTTCTTCCATGTTACAAAAGTATTAAAATTTATATTCAAAGTTAATATAAAAAAACATGAAGACCTTTAGGGCCGTGTGCGCCGAGTGTAAGTGTTTTTTCAATATCGGCTGTCCGGCTTGGGCCGGTTATCAGCAAAAGCTGCGAGGGCAGGTCGTTTCCATATTTTTCAGAAATTGCTGAATAAGCTTCACCGAGTGAATTTACAATTTGCTTTTTTGAGGCAACAACAAAATGCTGTGGCGGAAAAATAAATACTTTCCGTCCTCCTTTTTGTGCTGAACTAACCAGAACAGAACCGGTTTGCGCCACTAAAAATTCACAACCGGTAATGCTGATTTCAATGTTATCAGGAATTTCGGAGCAACCGGAAATTTGGACTCCGCTTTTATTCAGTTTTGTTTGAATTTCCGGTTCGGCACAACAGATTTTTTCCTGATTTTGTGTAGCAAGTACTCCCTTCAGTTGCCTGAACAGTTCTTGTTCCGATTCGAAGATGGATACATTTCCGTTTACCGCCATCAGGTTTTTTTTGAAAACCAATTCAGGCGTCCCGTCTTGTTCATGGAAAACCGGCGATTCAAAATCGGGCATTTCAGGAATCCGGACTGTTGTTTTTTTTAATTTTTCGAGTATTTCCTGCCGAGCCGATTTCATTTATTTTCTACCGAAATGGTTTCATCTTTCGAAGTATCGTCGTTTTTGGGTTTTTTCTCACTTTCAGCTTTTTCCTTTTTTTTATCTTGAGGTGGCTCCTGTCCGTTTTCAGAATCGATAATTTTATCGTCCCACGGCCGTTTGCCAAAGATATGTTCCAGATCTTCACTGAAAATTACTTCCCGCTCGAGCAGTAGTGTAGCCAGTTTTTTGTGGCCTTCGGCATTTTCCTTCAGGATTTTTTTAGCCCGCAGAAATTGCGAATCGATGAGCTTTTTCACTTCTTCATCAATAAGCTCGGCCGTTTTTTCGCTGTAAGGTTTTGTGAATGAATATTCCGACTGGCCTGTAGAGTCGTAGTAACTAACATTGCCCACTTTTTCGCTCATGCCAAAATAAGTAACCATGGCAATGGATTGCTTGGTTACTTTTTCCAGGTCGTTTTGTGCTCCAGAGGAAACCCTGTTGAAAATGAGTTCTTCGGCAGCCCTTCCGCCAAGTGCCGAGCACATTTCGTCAAGTAACTGGTCTTTTGTTGTAATAGAACGCTCCTCCGGAAGGTACCAGGCTGCACCCAGCGCTTTGCCACGCGGAACAATGGTAACTTTTACCAGTGGGTGGGCGTGTTCAAGCAACCAGCTAATGGTGGCATGGCCCGCTTCGTGATAGGCAATGGTTTTCTTTTCGTCTTTCGATATAATTTTATTTTTCTTTTCCAGTCCGCCAATAATACGGTCAACGGCATCGAGGAAATCCTGCTTGGTAACCGATTCACGGCTTTTCCGGGCAGCGATAAGTGCCGATTCGTTGCACACATTGGCAATATCAGCCCCTGAAAAACCGGGGGTTTGTTTGGCAAGGAAATCCACTTTTACATTTTCACTTAATTTGAGTGGCCTAAGATGGACTTTAAATATCTCAGCACGTTCTTTGAGGTCGGGCAGTTCAACGTGAATCTGGCGATCGAACCTTCCGGCGCGCATGAGGGCACGGTCGAGCACATCGGCGCGGTTGGTTGCAGCCAGTATGATTACCCCGCTGTTGGTATCGAATCCATCCATTTCGGTAAGCAACTGGTTCAGGGTGTTTTCCCTTTCATCGTTGGACCCGAAGTTCGGATTTTTACCTCTTGAACGGCCGATTGCGTCAATCTCATCGATGAAAATGATACAGGGCGCTTTTTCTTTTGCCTGCTTAAACAGGTCGCGCACACGGGAAGCGCCTACGCCTACAAACATCTCTACAAAATCTGAACCCGACATGGAAAAGAATGGTACACTTGCCTCACCGGCAACTGCTTTGGCCAGTAATGTTTTTCCGGTTCCGGGAGGACCGACAAGCAGCGCTCCTTTTGGAATTTTTCCGCCCAGCTTGGTGAATTTGGCCGGGTTCTTCAGAAATTCCACAACCTCTTCCACTTCCTGCTTGGCTTCGGCCAAACCTGCAACATCTTTAAACGAGGTGGTTACTTTTTGGTCTTTATCGAAAATTTTTGCCTGCGATTTACCAACGTTAAAAATTCCGCCGGCACCGCCACCGCCACCTCTGCTCATCCTTTTGAATATCCACCACCAGAGCAGGATAATCAGCACAAACGGGCCAATTGTCCAGAGGATTTCTCCTGCCCAGTTACGCTCTTCATCGTATTCAAGTAAAATTTCCTGGTCATCACCTTCCTGGGCTTCACGCAGGTTGCGTTCAAATGTTTCTACTGAGCCAATAGTGAAAGTAAAGTGAGGGCCTTCTTCAGCCGGTTGCGAAAAATTTCCGCTGAATTCCTGCTCGTATCTTTGCAGGCTGTTTTTTTTGATATAAATGTTGGCCTGTTTTTCGTTTACCACAACAATCCGTTCTATGTCATTATTGGCCAGCATAGTGGATTTTACTTCACTCCAGTTAGTTTCAACGGGACCGCGGCTGTTGGTCAGGTAAATTTGTACGACAATAAAAATTACGGCAATAATTCCGTAAATCCAGTACGCATTAAATTTGGGGCCTTTCGGGTCTTTTTTGTCGTTCTTGTTTTTGTTGCCCTGGTTAAACGGGAAGCCCGGTGGTGTTTGTTTATTGTTTTTGTTATTTTCTGCCATATCGAGTTTCTAATTTTCTGAATCAATTTTAATTAATTTTGCATCAGCCCAAAGCTCCTCAAGATTATAAAATTGCCTTGCCTGTTCGTGAAATACGTGGACCACAATTTCGCCAAAATCGAGTAATACCCAGATTGAATTTTGATATCCTTCAACATGCCAGGCATTTTCTCCGGTTTCTTTTTTAACTGTTTCTTCAACCGATTGGGCAATGGAACTTACTTGTGTTGAAGAAGTTCCGTGGCAAATTATAAAGTATCCGCACTCGGTGTAATGTATTGTATTTAAGTCAATTACAGTGATGTCTTTCCCTTTTATTTTTTGAATCCCTTCCAGGATGGCTGCTTTGGTTTTTTCTGTAATTTCTTCGTTTTTATCCATATATAATTTTTAACACCACAAAGATAATCTTTTTGACTTACTTCTTTTTTTGTGTTTTCTATTTATGTTTGTTTTTATCGTTGATTTGAAGATTACTAAACATGAAGTTTAATAACTCCGTTTGAGGAAAATAGTTTAAAGTTGATAAATTCGCTTCTGAAATGACAAAAACAGACAAAAATACGCTCATAATTAAGGAAGTTGATTCTTCCAATAACTATGCCAAGCAGTTAATTGTAGCGGGAAAGGCAGATCATGGCACTGTCGTTTTGGCACACTTTCAAAAAGCAGGGAAAGGGCACGCCAAAAATCACTGGGAAAGTGAGCCCGGAAAGAACATGCTGGCGAGTTTTATTTTGTTCCCTAAATTTCTGATGGCCG
>JBNJGR010000242.1:0-4238 GCA_051747885.1 Bacteroidota bacterium
GTGACTGGAATTTTTTTAATGTCTTCCATTCTGGTTTTTTAATTGAAACAGAATTTCTTCCTGGTTGTGGCGCATCCGTGCAAACATGTCGAGAATGAACCCCAAAAGCAAAAAGATAAGCGAAGAGAGAAACAAAACCCCCGCTGCCAGTCCGCTCCATTTATATGGGGTAAATGACCCGGTGGTGAATTTGAAGTAAAAAAGTACGATTAAAAATATTAAACCCGCCAATGCAAATAGCAGCGAAACAAATCCAAAGAGTTTGAAGGGTTTGTAATCGCGGAAAGTCCGCAAAATAATTTTCAGGGTTTGGAACGCGTATTTAAACAGGTTGGAGGCCACGCGCGATTTTCCTATGCTTCGTTTTCCCAAAACTTTTACCGGAACTTCCATGATGGTCATGTCTTTGAAAACCAAGTCGATAAATGTTTCCTGGGTGTAGGTAAAAGTTCCGAATAAATTCATCCGGTGAAGTGTTTCGGTAGAATAGGCCCGAAACCCGCAGGAAACATCATGGAATTTTTCGCCGGTGAGCCAACCCACAAACCGCGACATTTGCCGGTTTCCCCACAATTTTACGGGCGACATCGCCGGCACCAAATCTTTATCTTTAAACCGCGATGCCGTTACAAAATCGGCTTTGTTTTCCACAATCGGGTCCAGTAGTTTCGAAATGTCTTCGGGGTTAAACTGCCCGTCGGCATCCATGTTTACCATGATGTCGATACCGGCCGTAAGCATGTATTTTACACCTGTATTGAAAGTGGCCCCCACGCCCCGGTTTTTTTTGTGGTTGATGACCGTGGCCCCGTTTTTTTCTGCAATTTCTGCGGTTTGGTCAGCCGAACCGTCATCCACCACCACCATCTTGTCGATATAATCCGGAATACGAATCAGAACGTCCTTTATGTTCTCCTCTTCATTAAAAGCGGGTATTACAAGGCCTATTTTTTTTTGTTTATACATTTTCCCTGTATGGTTTATTTTCTTTCATTTTCGGTTAAAGTTAAAAGAAAGGTATTTATGTGATTAAATAAGATGTAGAAAATTTTTCACGATTTAACTAAAGCAAATATACTAACCCAAACTATTCATTAAAAATCCTATTGTTCATCAATCCCCATTTTTGCAACCGGTATTGCACAGAAGTTCTCAAAACCCCGATCCCATAAATTGTGCTGCTTTTCAGGCCGATGCTCGAGGCATCGCCAAAATATTTGGTAGGGCAGGTTATTTCGGCAATTTCGTAGCCGGCGTACCAGATTTGTGCCAGCATCTGGTTGTCGAACACAAAGTTATCGGAGTTGGCATTGTAATTCACGGCTTCCAGCACTTCGCGTGTAAATGCGCGGTAGCCGGTGTGGTACTCCGAAAGTGTGGCGCCCAGTAAAATATTTTGAATAAAAGTAAGCCCGCGGTTGGCAATGTATTTTATCAGCGGCATGCCGCCTTTCAGTGCGCCTTTTCCCAGAATCCGGGAGCCCAAAACCACGTGGTACAAACCGCTGGCCAGCAGGTGTGTCATTGCCGGAATCAGTTTGGGTGTGTATTGATAATCAGGGTGGAGCATAATCACGATGTCGGCATCCAGTTCGAGCGCTTTGTTGTAGCACGATTTCTGGTTGCCGCCGTAGCCTTTGTTTTGTTTGTGCTCCACAATGTGTTTAATGCCCAGTTTTTTTCCAACTTCTATAGTGTCGTCGTTACTCAGGTCATCCACCAGGATAACCTCGTCAACAATCGAAAAATCAATTTCATTGTAGGTTTTTTCAAGCGTTTTTGAAGCGTTATATGCAGGAAGAACAACGATTACTTTTTTATTTTTAACCATGCCCGATTTGGTTTTTGCAAGTAAAAGTAACAAGAAAAAAGCAGATGCCTGCCTTCTGGATTCAGACTTTCAGCTTTTATAACGCAGCCACTTTATTAATTCTTTTAGATTTACCTTTTTGCCGTACATCAATAAACCGGTTTTGTAAATTTTTGCAGCTACCCAAATTGCACCAAGCGTAGCCAGCAAAAGTAAAAACATGGAAAGCAGCAGCTCCCAAGTTGGTATTCCGTAAGGAATGCGGGCCAGCATGGCCACCGGCGAGGTAAACGGTATTATCGATCCCCAGAAAGCAACCGGTCCCTCAGGATTCCGGGCAATTGGGAAGAGCAGCATGATGGAAAGAATGAGCGGGAAGGTGATGGGAAACACCATTTGCTGCGAATCTTCGTCGTTATCGACAGCCGCACCAACAGCTCCCAGCAGCGAACTGTACATAAGGTAACCGGCCAGAAAATAGAAAACAAAAGTAAAAAGAATCAAACCGAGGTTCAGGTTGCCAATCATTTCGAGTGCTTCGGTTACCTGGTTTTCGGCAGCAGCCTGGTCCATTCCCTGTCCCATCGATTGCCGGCTTTCCATGATACTTTGTCCCATTTGCTGCGCGCTCTCGGGCGTAAAAAAGCTTTGCATGGCCGTCAATACAATAAGGCCAACCACAACCCATATAGCAACCTGCGTAAGGCCGACAAGCGCTGTGCCTATTATCTTTCCTGCCATTAACTGAAAAGGTTTTACCGAGGAAATAATTACCTCCACAATGCGGTTTTTCTTTTCTTCAATTACGCTGCGCATAACCATGGCGCCATACATAAAAACAAAGAAATAGATGATGAAGCCCATGGCGTAACTGGCAATGAAAGCCACTTCAGAAGAACTTTGTGTGGCTTTGCCGGTTTGCGATATTTTCAGGGTATTCAGTTTCACCGAAGTTTGGGTTGCTGCGAGGCGTTCGTCCAGGTCAGGAATGCCTGTTTCGTCAATAACTTTTTGGCGTTTATCTTTTTCGATAAACTGACTCAGCCGGCGTTGAATTTTTTCGGTAAGTTCAACGGGTACCTGCTTTGCTGAAATAAGTTGTGCTGTTCCTGCCGAATAAACATTTTCGGGAATATACAGCAATGCATAAAACTCGCTGTTTTTCAGGTCCGATTTCAATTCAGAATATTCTTCTTTCGGAATAAAATGAAATTTGGTGTATTCATCCTGTTCCAGTTCTCCGAGGAAAAGGGCCGATTCATCGAAAACTGCAATGGTGCGCTCCTGTTTGTCGTTGTTTATCGATAACAGAATGATGAGGGCAAACATCCCCACAAAAAGTAACGGCACCAGCAGTGTGAGTATAATAAACGATTTTTTCTTAACCCGTTTTAAATATTCTTGTTTTAGTATCAGAATTGTTTTGTTCATTTTCCTTTGGTGTTATTATTTATCTTCCTCAACTGCTTTAATGAAAACATCATTCATACTGGGAATTATTTCTTCGAAAGCCACAATTTCGGCTGCCGGAATAATGGCCTGCAGCAACTGATTGTTTGACCCCCCGTTTAAATGCTGAATCCGTATCCGGTTAGCTTTCTCGTTTTCTAAATGTTCAAGTATTTTAAATTGGGTACCCAACGCGCTGTCCACTTTTCTGAAATTGCCTTTGTACTTCACTTCAAAAATGTTCGATTTGTATTTTTCGCGAATTTCGCGGGTTGGGCCGTCCACAATTTTTATTGATTTGTTAATGAGTGCAATGTGGTCGCAAAGTTCTTCTACCGATCCCATGTTGTGGGTGGAAAAAATAATGGTAGCCCCTTCGTCGCGCAATTGCAGTATTTCTCTTTTCAGAAGATTGGCATTAATGGGATCGAAGCCGCTGAATGGTTCGTCGAAAATAAGCAACTTTGGCTCGTGCACAACTGTTGTAATAAACTGCACTTTTTGCTGCATTCCTTTCGAGAGCTCCTCGATTTTTTTGTTCCACCAGTCCATGATGTCAAATTTGGTGAACCATTTTTTCAGGTTGTTTACCGCTTCTTTCCGGCTGAGGCCTTTCAACTGCGCCAGATAAACCGCCTGTTCCCCAATTTTCATTTTTGGGTAGAGCCCCCGTTCCTCGGGCAGGTAGCCAATAAGTGCCACATCGGATGCCCGCATGCGCCTTCCCTGCAAATGAATTTCGCCGGTATCGGGAGCTGTTATTTGGTTGATAATGCGTATGAGTGTGGTTTTGCCAGCGCCGTTGGGCCCCAGCAAACCAAATATACTTTGTTCTTTTACTGATATGCTCACATTGGTAAGTGCCCGGGTATCGGCAAAAACTTTGGTGACATTGTTCGCGCTGAATAATTCCATTCCAAGTTATTTTTTTGATGGGTACAATTTATGAACTGTTTATTACAACGTAAGCTTTATTTAC
>JBNJGR010000243.1:0-4205 GCA_051747885.1 Bacteroidota bacterium
TACCGAGCCCTACTCCACCGAAGTGGCCGGCTACGGAATTCACAACACCAGTTCGGCCAGGAAAAATATTAAAGTGACGGTTTCGGCTGAGTTTACGCTTAAATGAATCAGGATTTCCTCTTGATCTTCAACTTCTGTCCGATATCCAAATCATTCTCATTACGCAGATTATTCAGTCGTACAATGTCATCCGAAGTAATTCCGGGATAGTTTCTTGCAATTTCCCAAAGCGTATCGCCCCTTCTGACGGTGTGATAAATAAAGTCAGGATCAATCGGTTCCTGTTCTGTTGCTTTCGAGCTTCCACCGGGAATCTGTTTCCCAACAGATGCTTGTTTTTGTGCGAAGGTCATTGAATTGATCCTTTCATATCTTTCCTTTTGATCTTCCGGAACGTAAATTAAAAGCTTCTGACCGGCACGAATAAGATTGCGACTGATGTTGTTCCAGTACCTCAAATCGGATGCCCGCACGTTGAACCACTCCGAAATGAAACCAACATTATCGCCGCTCTGAACAGTGTAAAGCACTTTTGCCTTACCCTCAATATCCGCCGGTGTGTAATACGAAGCACTCTGACTTGTGGGCTCAACCAGTTGGTTGTCGGGGAAAAACTTTTCACGTTCGTGGGCAAAAACCTCATTTTCGGTATCAATAAAATCCATAATTGTTTCATTGGGCAAAACAACCGGGAGAGGCTTATCTTTTTTTGCAGGAACCACATCGCGGCGGTACATTGGATTAAGCGAGCGCAAATGTGCTTTATCAATTTCGAGGGTTGCAGCAAGCTGGTCAAAATGCAGGAAGTCATTAACCATTACCGTGTCAGTCAGCAATTCAAAATCGGGCAGACGCGGATACAGGTTGTGTTCTTTATGATATTTCATTACATAAGCCGCTGCAATATAGGCAGGCACATAACCACGAGTTTCGCGGGGAAGGCGATAATAAATTTCCCAGTAATTTTTGGTTCCGCCGGCACGCCGGATAGCCCGGTTCACATTTCCGGGACCGCAGTTATAGGCAGCAATGGCCAGGTGCCAGTTGCCGTAGCGATTGTATAAACTCTGAAAATAGCGAACTGCCGCATCGGTTGAAGCCACCGGGTCGCGGCGTTCATCAACAAAACTGGTAATTTCCAATCCCATTTGGCGGGCAGTGCCAAACATAAACTGCCACAGACCTGTTGCCCCAACCCGCGAGCGGGCGGTTGGATTCAGCGCCGATTCAATAACCGGCAGATATTTTAAATCGAGTGGCATTTCGTACTTGTCGAGTGTTTGCTCGAACATCGGAAAATAATATTCTGCAAGCCCCAGCATCATTTCCACCTGGTCGCGTCGTTTTTCAGTATAAAGTACTATGAAATTTCTCACCACGTTGTTATACGACAAATCCACAACCTCCTGCATGTCCTGCAACCGTTTGATGTAAACCGAATCGGGCAGATTTTTCGGATAACGTTGTGCGGCATCGCCCAGCGAATCTTCGTGAAAAGCCTGTTTGGCATACCAGGTATCTACAAGGCTGTCCATTTTTTCAGACAAAAAATCATCAAGGTTTTCGTCCGGCTGTTCAAAACCGGCGCCAGGTTGGTAATTACCAGAATACGAACCAGCCGGAGCTACCTCGAAAAATCCTTCATTAATTCCCGTAATTTCCAGGCTTTTCATTTTGGGCATTACAATTTTTTGCCTCTCTTCTTCTTGTGCTGAAAGCGTTCCCGAAAAAATAAACATTAGTATTCCTCCCAAAAGCAATATTCTTTTCATCACCATATACTAAAAGTTAAATTTGAAGTTGAAACAATATACTAAATTGTCGTTAATATTTAGCATAGAAGGTTCCCAGTTGATAGTTAAATCGTCGCTGATATCGAAATTAAAAAGGTGGGCATCTACACTTGCATCAATAATATTTATTCCGTAAAAAGCAACCATACTAATAACGAGCAAATCGCGGTTACGGCGGTAATAATCCTGCCGTTTTATCAACCCGTCCCTGAAATTATTATAATGAGTCGGGTTGTCTAAATCGTAATATTTAACGGCATCAATTTCCATAAATCGGTTCGTTTCAGGGTTATCGTCAACCAGATGATTGTAGGCCACTTTGTTGAACTGATAATTATCGTTGTTCCACTTAATAAAATAACCGATAGTTCCGAATCCGATATATACCAACGGTATTTTCCAGTATTTTTTATTGTATGCCTGTCCAAGCCCCGGCAAAACGGCCGAGTAAATGGCAGCTTTTTTAGGTGAATGAACCTCTTCCTCTTTAACGGGCTTTTTTTCAACCTGCTTTACGGTATCGGCATTTACTAACTGGGCATGCAAATTAAATACTACCAGCAACTGGAGTAGAATCAAACTAATTTTCAACAAAAAACCCCTGATATCCACGATAAGCAAATTTTGCCCAAAAATAGAAGTTTCACTACAGCGCAAACCTCCTTTATGTGTCTTTATTTTGGTTTTCAATAATTTTAACAATTCGTTCCAAATCCTGCTCCGATTTAAACGGAATTACAATTTTCCCTTTCCCTTTTTCATTCATTGAAATACCAATCCGGGAATTTAGCAGTTTACCCAGTTGTCCTTTCATTGACCTGTATTTACCGGGTAGTTCCCGTTTTTTTGCTTTCGTTTGCTTTTTTTCGTCATTATTTTCACTCAGGTCGCGCACAATTTCCTCCACCTTGCGTACCGAGAAACCATGTTTTACTATCTGGTTGTAGATCATTTCCTGCACATCGGAATCGTCAATATTAATTAAAGCACGTGCATGCCCCATCGATATTTCTTTGTCGCGTAATCCTTTTTGAATGATTGCCGGCAGTCTTAACAAACGCAGGTAGTTCGCAATTGTTGAACGTTTTTTCCCAACGCGGCTGCTCAGTTCCTCCTGGGTAAATTCCAGTTCTTCCATCAACCGCTGGTAGCTCAGTGCAATTTCTATGGCATCCAGGTCTTCGCGCTGAATATTTTCAACCAGGGCCATTTCGAGCATACCATCATCTTTTGCCTTGCGTATATAAGCGGGAATGGACTCAAGCCCGGCCAGTTGAGCAGCTCTGCAGCGTCGTTCTCCGGCAATAATCTGGTAGCTGTCTTCACCCGTTTTACGCAAAGTAACGGGCTGGATCAACCCGATTTCGTTAATTGAAGCAGCCAGCTCTTTGAGCGATTCCTCATCAAACTTCGACCTGGGTTGAAAAGGGTTGGCTTCAATCTTTTTCAACTCCACTTCACTTATCCCGGCTTGCTTCATCTTTTCGGCGTCGTCGATAAGCGCTCCTAATCCTCTGCCAAGTGCATTCCTCTTTACCATGGTCAAACTATTTTATCTAAACAATAACTTTCTTTTCCTGTGAAATTTGTGTCATCCCGTTCCGCTGTAAAATTTCGCGGGCCAGGTTCATGTGATTAATTGCTCCCCTTGAACTGGCATCGTACAAAACAACGGGTTTCCCGTAGCTAGGCGATTCACTCAGTTTAATATTCCGCTGAATAACGGTTTCAAAAACCATATCCTGAAAATGACGTTTCACCTCTTCGTAAACCTGGTTAGACAGGTTCAGTCGCGAATCGAACATAGTAAGCAGGAATCCTTCAATTTCGAGCGCCGGGTTCAAACGGTTCTGAATTATTTTAATGGTATTCAGCAGTTTACCCAATCCTTCGAGGGCAAAATATTCGCACTGAACCGGAATGATTACCGAATCGGATGCGGTTAAAGCGTTTACCGTAATCAGCCCCAGCGAGGGAGAGCAGTCGATGAAAATAAAATCGTAGGCATCTTTCAGTTTTGTTAAAGCTGTGCGCATGACTTTCTCGCGGTTGGGCAGGTTAAGCATCTCAATTTCGGCACCAACCAAATCGATATGCGACGGGATTATGTCGAGGTTAGCAATTTCGGTATTCAGAATAACTTTTTCAGGTTCAACTCCATCTACAATGCAATCGTAAATGCTCGATTGTACATTTTTCACATCAAATCCGAAACCTGATGTGGAGTTGGCCTGCGGATCGGCATCAATTATCAATATTTTTTGCTCCAAAACAGCCAGGCTTGCCGCAAGATTAATAGCTGTTGTTGTTTTCCCAACACCACCTTTTTGGTTTGCCAGTGATACGATTTTTCCCATCTTAATATTTCTGTTTAAATGATCGGTTTCAAATTTAATAAAATAGCCTTAACCA
>JBNJGR010000244.1:0-4173 GCA_051747885.1 Bacteroidota bacterium
CCGCAAACTGATGAATCAAATGAGGATACACTTGAACAAGAAGAGGAAGTTTTGGTTTTTGATGTGCCAGATAATATTGATTTCTCTTTCCGGTCCAATATCCAACGCGTAATTTTCGAACAGTTGCCCATTACCGATGTAACTGGCCTGATTACTGCCCGTAACGGAAAGCTTATACTTGACGGACTGAACATGCATATGCTCGACGGTCAGCTCAAATTAACCGGTTCGTACGAAAATACACCGGAAAATCAACCGCTGTTTGATTTTGGTTTCGACTTGACAAATATTGACATTCCCATTGCATTTCAAACTCTCACCAGTGTTCAAAAAATGGTGCCCATTGCCCGCCGAAGCCAGGGAAAATTCAACACCAACCTGAAAGTAAACGGTCAGCTGAGTTCTGACTTTGGTTTGATAGCCCCAACAATCGACGGTAGCGGATTATTCAGCACTGAAAACCTGGAGATTATTGAATCCCCCTTGTTTGATCAGTTAAAAGGATTACTGAAGCCGGAAAGACTTCAGAATGTAAAAATTGATGATTTCCAGGCTTCTGTTGAAGTAAACGACGGAACCATTCAGTTGAAACCTTTTACAACACGCGTGGCAGGGCAGGAGACAACTATTGCAGGAAATCTTAATACACAGAATTTGCTCGATTTACGTTTAGATTTTAATGTTCAGCGCGAGGCATTCGGATCCGATATTGAAAATATACTGAGAGTATTGCCCGGCGAGGAACGCATTCAAGTACTACCTGCATCCGTTGTTTTGAGTGGTCCTGTAGGTAAACCGGAAGTAAAGATCGACCTGGAAGATGCCCGGAAAAAGATTACTGAAGAGGTTAGGAAATCCACAGGCGATGATTTACAGAAATCGATTAACAAGATAGGAGAAGGGCTTAAAAATATTTTTAAATAACAGGTCCTCGCACGGAGTCTCTTGTATCTCGACCTGTTTTAAATTGGTGACCTTGTTGCAATTGCATGGACGATTATTTTCCAGTGTGAAAAATTCTTCCGGACCCCGGGCGCTTCTAAATTTTTTTATTCGCGCTTAAATTCCGGAGGAATATCTTGTTTGTAAATAAATCTTTACATGTAGAATAATCGACTCCGGCCTGTTGAAACGAAGTGCAATTTTACAACTCAAAATCAACAGGCATCGGATTTAAAAAACGGTTAACCGTAAAGACAGGAATTTGGCATCCGTGCACAATTTCAGAAACAAATTTTCCAATTTCTGTTCCAGCCATATTCGATTCCTGGTGGGTACGAAGAATAATCAACCCCGGATTCTCTTTATGAATGTAGTCAAGAATAACTTTATGTTTTTCCTGGCCTTTGGCTTTTAAAATATCCACATCGCATTTAATGCCCCTTTCCAATAACATCTGTTTCAATTTTTCGGCGTTTTTCCATGCCAGGCTTTTGTTTGTTGAAATATTAATACTCAGTGCAGATACTATTTTTATTGTTGCTCCATATTTTTTGGCAAAATAAGTTGCCCACAGCAATTTCTTTTTAGTTGATTGTGAAATATCTACCGGGATGACAATTTTTTCTATTTCATCTACATAATAATTCTTATTTACGCTTAATGCGGGGCATTCTGACCGGCTGATTATTTTATTTGTTTCTTCCCTGGTTAATCCCCCTTCGGGTTCACTTTTGTCGATTATCATAAATTCATAACCACCCATTTTAGCTTGTCGAAGCAATATTTTCCCCGGATTTCCCATTTTTACCCTGTAGGATAATTTATCGCGAACTTTTCCCTGTACCGAATGTTCAACAAATTCCTGCAGGTGTTTGAGTGCGTCTTGTTGTAAATATTCACTTTTTTTGGGATTAAATAATCGCTCAGTAATAGAAGGTTTATCGATTATGTTGTAAATAAAAATTCGCATCCCTAACGACTTCTGGAAAAATAATGATTGCTTTAATACACCTTCTCCTTCTTTGTTGGGCCGCACAAGTGCTAGTATGTTATTTGATCTGTACCGCATTCTATTCTAATCTTTCGTTTATTCCCAATATACGAAATTTTAGGGTTGCTGGTTTACATATATTTTGTAAAACATATAATTTTCATCCGCAAAATGCACTAAATATTATAGTCGAATGAAAATACAGCTACTGTAGCCGCTTTTTTACCTGAAAAGCTTTTGCGGGATTCGTCACAAAAAGTTGCTGAATATCCTGCTGGCTGAGCCCGGCATCGCGCAATGCAGGAATTAATAAATTTTCGATATCGGTAAATCCGCGGAAATCTCCGCCTCCGGGTTCACCGGGTTTGTACCAGCCCGCATCGTGTGAGAAGAGTATATTTTTCAGGAACCCGTGTTTTTTCATTTGCTGTGCGAAATCGACAAAACGCTCCGTGCGGTCGGGATTGAAATTATCGAATGCAATCCAGGCTCCAAGGGCAGCGGCTTCAAAATGCTTGTCTATGTTTTTTTCGTTGTGGGCATGTGTCCAGATAAATGCTGAAGGATGAATATCATTTTCAGCCAGGATTGCCAGTTGTTCAAATGCAGGCTCTGACAGCCCGGTGTGCGACATAATGGTGAGTCCCGTTTCTTTGTGAGTCAGGCAGGCAGCTTCCACAACTTTCCGGTTAATTTCTTCCAGCGGGCCGCGCTCCACGGCAATTTTGATGAACCCGGGATAAACTCCGGTTCCTTCAATTCCGTTACGGGCCTCGTCAATCCAGCGTTCGGCCAGTTGCGAAGCGGTTTCGGTAAAAGCGTGTTCCGGTAAAAACTTGGCATCCATTGCGCTGTAATAGCCAGTATTGGTTATTAGCTGGACTCCCGATTCTTCACTAAGCATTGTCAGCAATTCTGGATCCCGGCCCAGGTAAGCCGGAGTGCATTCTACAAGTGTTTTGTAGCCCATTTCTTTTATCTCGAGCAAATAGGGAAGCACCTTTTCAACAACACTGTCGCGGTTCCAGCGGTGGTAGCCTGTGCTGTCGGCCCCAATAAAATCAACCAGTAAATGCTCGTGATGCAGCGTTTTTCCCATTGCACCGGCAGGCATTTCTCCATCAACAGTAATCACTTTGGGTTCGCGAATGTTGCATGATGCCAGCACTGCTACTATAAAAAGACCGGTAATTATTCGATTTGCATTCATTGTTTTCAAATTTTGAAACAAGATACAAAATCAGGGGAATTCTAAAAAATTAAATTTAAGGCGGAGGCTTACTTTGCTTTTCTGGTTTTTCTTTTTCTGACAACGAGAAAAGCTCCCGAAATAACCAGCGCCGCTCCAAAAATCGTAGCCAGCGAGAATCGTTCATGACTGATCCAGTTTACTTCGAGGGAGGTTAAGATTCCCATTGTTATGAAAGTGATAATCGGATTCAGAAAAATAATAACACTCACTTTATTGGCTTCGATAAATTTCAGGGCCTGTGCCAGCGAACTGTAGGCAATGAATGTATTGGCTCCGAGAAACAGAATCAGCAGCCACCAGGTCCAGTGTAGTTGTAAAACCGGTTCCAGATTGATAAACGGCAGGTAAATGAGTGCCGGAAAACCAAACAGAAAAAGATTGAGCGTTTGTCCGGGATGAACCGTTACAAGCTTTTTTTGCATGGTGGCGTAAGCAGCCCAGGCCAGTGCTCCGCTCAGCGTAAACAAAACGCCGAGGTTGTACTGCTCTTTTCCTTCGAAAAAAGCCAGCAACTGGTCGCGGTAAAAAAAGGCAAAGCCGGCAAGCGCCACAAAAAAACCAATCATTTGCCGGCGCGAGAGTTTTTCTTTGAAAATCAGGAATCCGGCCAGCGCCAGGGTGAGCGGCCCAAACTGGATAAATAACTGGGCGTTACTGGGGGTGGTATAATTGATTCCCAGCATAAAACCGAGGTAGTTCCACGAAAGCGATATGGCTGCCAATACCAGCAGAAACGGTGGCTTAATCAGGATTTTCAGGCTGGATGGCTGCCGGTACAACTGCCAGCCCAGTAAAATCAAAAAAGCAATAAAAAAGCGGAACCAAACAATGGTAACCGGGTCAACTTCCTGAACCGCCACTTTTAACGCGATGGCCAGAAATCCCCAGAAGAAGGCGGTTACGGAGGCATAAATAACACCTTTTGTTTGGTTTTGCATTGTAGACGAACTGCTGTGATTTCTAATTTACTTTTTCAGGATTTCAAAGA
>JBNJGR010000245.1:0-4157 GCA_051747885.1 Bacteroidota bacterium
TTTTCGGGTAGAATATTGTAAAACATCCTTCACTTTTATTCCCTTGCGGGGACACAAAAATAATAATTTTTGCAGTGCTGCAATTTCGGTCATCTACGGTATGGCTAAAAACTATTTTTTTCAGACATCTCCTATTTCCGGGTAATTTTCACCTTTTTGGTTGGTGCCCTTTCAATGTTGCGCAAATGCACCTGGTGAACAAGGCTTTTTGCCACATCGTCAAAGGCCATTCCGGTCACCGAATCGGGATGGGTTGCTGATGGATTGCCTTCGTCACCCCCTTCACGGATGCTTTGCACGATGGGTATTTGGCCCAGCAATTTCAACCCCAGTTTTTCGGCCAGTTTTTTGCCGCCGTCCTGCCCGAAAATGTAGTATCTGTTTTCAGGCAGTTCGGCCGGGGTAAACCAGGCCATATTTTCTACCAGCCCAAGCACCGGCACATCAATAGATTTACTCTGGAACATGCTGGCACCACGCACCACGTCGGCCAGTGCCACATCCTGCGGCGTGGTTACAATAATTGCCCCGGTTACCGGAACGGTTTGCACCAGTGTGAGGTGAATATCGCTTGTTCCGGGCGGCAGGTCGATGAGCAGGTAATCGAGCTCGCCCCAGTGGGCATCCATCATGAGCTGTTTCAGCGCATTGGAAGCCATTGGTCCGCGCCAGATAACGGCGCTGTCGGTATCCACAAAAAAGCCAATGGAAAGAAATTTTACGCCGTATTTTTCAACCGGGTGGATCATGTCGCGCCCGTCGATTTTCTCTCCTGTGGGACGGGCACCCTCTGCGCCAAACATTTTGGGGATGGATGGGCCAAAAATATCGGCATCGATCAACCCCACTTTAAATCCCTGCTGCGCCAGTGCCACCGCGGTATTAACAGCTACGGTAGATTTACCAACTCCGCCTTTACCAGATGCAACAGCGATAATGTTTTTCACGCCCGGCAGTACAGGGCGCTCCATATCGTGCATAAACTTCACGGTGATGTTGTCTTCAATCTCCACCTCATCGCCGAGGTATTTTTTCAGGGCATTTTCGCAGGCAATCACCAGCGGTTTAATGTTGGGGTCGTTGCTTTTCTGAAAAACCAGTGAAAAACTCACGCGTTTCCCGGCAATCCTGATTTCCTGCACCATATCGAGCGAAACAATGTCTTCTTCGCTATCGGGGTATTTAATGGTTCGCAGGGCATCGGTTACGTTTTTGGGAACAATTAATTTATTCGGTATATCTGACATAACAATCCTGTTTTTAAATGAATTGCAAAATTAAAAAATATCCGGGTGAAAGCGACGTGTTAACAGGATTTATTTAGAGCGATTCTAAATATTTTGGGACATGTTTATTACGTCAAACGCCAAAGAGACAAATTGGAGATTTTCGCCAGCTAAGAGTTAATGTAGGCATTGATTGAAAATATGGGACAGTCTTAATATAATCTGAGGCATGGAGTTCAGATTTCGTTCTTAATTAATTCATTAAAAGTAAAAAACCTTTTTTATATAAACAACCAGGATCAGATTTATAAAGCCGAAGATGAAAAAATGATTGTTTTACAAAATACCATTTAATATAATCTCGCAGTAGCAAGAAAAAGGTCTAATGTTTTGGTATGTCTCAAAATTTTTTTCTAACATTGTTATGGGATGTTTGTTTTTCTACACCCTTTAAATACTTATAATTCAGCTATTTTTAGGCACAAACTCCCTTTTTTAAGAATTATTGAGGTTAGGTTTTCTGAACAATGGATTTTAAGTTATGATCAATACTTATGATTTACATATTAGCCAGCCAAATCGTTTCACCCAACTTGCGGTAAAAGACATGCTCTTTGTATATTACCGTTGTCCACAGGTAGAAAAACAACTCAAGCTGTTTACCCATTTTAATGAAATAGCCTATACACTTTCCGGAAAAAAAACGATATACCAAAAAGGAAAATCATGGGAACTGACTGAAAACAAATCCCTTTTTTTTCGAAGAGCAGCTTACAAACAAGAATTGGATGATACAGTCGGTTGGGAAGTACTTGCGTTTTATTTCAAAGACAATTTTCTACGAAAAGTTTTTGATGAATACAGAAGCGATTTGCCAGTTAAAAACTTACCGTTACCCCCCAGTGATATGTTTATTGAAATACAGGTAAATGAAGCAGCCCGCGCATTTTTTTACAGTATTTTACCTTACTTCAATCAAAAACAGCCTCCTGCTCAAAATTTACTTGAACTTAAATTTAAAGAATTATTATTCATCATTTTATCAGACCCATCCAATGCCGGTTTATTGTCTTATGTCGTCAGCATTAAGGATCAACACAAAACGCCAATCTGGGAAGTTATGGAAGCTAATTACATGTACAATTTAACTGTAGCCCAATTTGCTAAAATGGCTGAACGAAGTGAGGCCACATTTAAAAGAGAGTTTTTCAATTATTACAAAATTTCTCCCGGAAAATGGCTCAGAATTAAAAGAACAGATCATGCCAGGTATTTGCTTGAAACCAGTAACCGTCCAATATCTGAAATTGCTTTCGAAAGCGGATTTGAAAATGTATCACATTTTAGCAGGGTATTTAAAGAAAGGTACAAAACCGCTCCAAGTATTTATCGCAAAAACAAACGTATTGCATGTTAATGAATAATTTGCGCCGAATAGAAAAAAAATTGATCGTTTTAGAAAAAACCTGAATATAATCCACTGGTATCTTTGTAGTGAAGTTAATAATTCAAAAAATTTATTTTTTTATGAAACGAATCAATTCATTCACCTACAAAAGAAGTCAACTAATTGTACTGACTTTATTATTAATTTTTGGATCTTGTATTTTTTCAGGTAAAAACCCCAAAAAGGAACATAACATGAAGAATGAAAAAGAAATGTCAATGTTTGTTATTGAAAGGGAAATTAAAGATGTTGGAAGTTCAACTCCTGAAGAATTACAGGAAGCATCCAGGAAATCTAACGCTGTTATTGACGAGTTAAAGCCTGACATACTATGGGAACAAAGCTATGTAGTTGACAATAAACTTTACTGCGTTTACAAAGCTACAGACGAATCATTGATAAAAGAGCACGCTAAAAAGGCGGGAGTTCCAGCCAATTCTATAAAAAAAGTTTCTGTAGTAATTAATCCTGAAACCGGAAAATAAAATAATTAAAACAGGGGGAAGTAGCTATTATTTTGCATTAGTTTCAATGAAACTTTTCTCCCCCTGCCATCATGTCGAGCATGGCTTTTTTACGCCTTTCTCTCGTTTCGGGTCTTTTGGCAGTTTGCAGCCGCCACGCTATCGCATACCTGTTCGTTTTATTTAGTGTTTCAAAAAATGCCAGTGCCTTTTTGTTCTTCGAAAGTTCGGCAATAAAATCTTCAGGAACCTCCAAATTCTTCGGTGAATCATAAGCTCTTTCCCACCTGCCGTCGGCTTTTGCCTTTTCTACCTCATTCCAGCCTGCAGGCTGCATTTTACCCTCGTTTCCCAAACGTTCAACATGTTGAATATTTCTTTTGGACCAGATGCTACGAGGTCTGCGGGGAGTGAATTTCCGAAGATACGATTCATCATCATATTTTTTTAACTGCCCGTCGATCCAGCCAAAGCACAATGCTTCCTCCAGGGCGTTTTCGTAGTTAACAGAGAGTTTGCCCGAACCTTTTTTAAAAATTCGTAACCAAATCCCTTTGTCATTTTGATAATTTTTTTCCAGCCAGGTTCTCCACTCTTCGGCTGTTTCAAACGAAATAACGGGCAATTCTTTTTTTTTCGTCAGGTCTCTGTTCTTATTCCCGGAAGGTTTTTCTGTTACTTTTTTCATTCCAGAATATTGTCTTTTTCGATACGCTAATTTTAAAATAAAACTATGCGATCCATGAAATGTTCATCGTAGATTATTATCATAAAATGTTGTTGTAACTCTCACTCTAATTTGACGTATCCACACACACAAAATAATAAAATACCTTTTTATCTTTGAAGAGGCAAAAGTAATTTACATTCAGACATCTAAAATTAAAGCTATGCAAACAATCACAGTAGAAGCAAGTATCGGAGTTCCTGTTGAAAAAGCGTGGGAATTGTGGAACAACCCGCAACACATTATAAACTGGAATTTCGCAGTGGACGACTGGCACTGCCCCACCGCCGAAA
>JBNJGR010000246.1:0-4143 GCA_051747885.1 Bacteroidota bacterium
CATATTTACATTGCCGGTTTCTGGTCAAGTGGCAGCAATCCTTTTGTCATCGATACCGTATTTCTCACCAACTCAGACGAATACGATCCACCGACAATTCATGTGAATGATTCTCAGGGAAATGAGATTACAAAGTTGGAGGAATTCAGCTATCAATTGGGGCATGGTCCTTCCGACATTCAGGAGCTGGTTGTTTCGGGTACCAATTTGAACAACGATATTACGATTAATGCGTCATCGGGTTTTGAAATTTCTCAGGATACACTCAACGGATTTTTTTCAAATATCGTACTCCAAACAAATGATGGTGTAGTGGAAGAAACAGTGATTTATGTAAGAATGATAGCTGAACTCTCAGTGGGAAACATTGATGGAAACCTGAATTTATCCAGTTCCGAAACTTCAAACAAAACAATTTCATTGAGCGGCATCGTTGATGAAAAAACATCCATCGATGGTTTAAAAGCCCCGGGTGCAAAAGTGTTGGCCGTTCACTATTTCACTTTAACCGGACAAAGAGTGCAGAATATAGAGAACAAAACCGGGATTTTTATTGAAAAGAAGATATTGTCTGATGGAAGAGTTGTAACAACTAAAATTCAAAAAAATTACTGAGAAAATACTAGTAAAAGTTGAAAAATACTTAAACAGATAGAAAGCACCGTTTTATAATGAAAAGATTTTTTTTGAGTTTACTAATCATTTTCGGATTAACAGCAAATAATCAGGTTTTTGCTCAGTCTGATTCTTCTATAAAAAACGATACTCCCGGAAACGATAGTCATGCATCAGCTCCGGATATCTGGAACCTGCCACCGCTGCAAATAAGCGAAGGCCCGTATCCAGCTAACTGGGAAGGTTTGAGCCGGTTATATTCGGTGCCGCAATGGTGGCGCGAAGCCAAATTTGGTGCCTGGTCGCATTGGAGCCCACAGTCGATGCCCGAACAGGGCGACTGGTACGCTCGTGGCATGTATATGGAAGGCAGTCAGCAGTATCGGTATCATCTCGAAAACTTTGGGCATGTTTCTGAATATGGTTACAAAGATATTTGCCACAACTGGGTAATTGATAAATGGAACCCGGATGAGTTGATGGATTTATACCTGGAAATGGGGGCCCGCTATTTTATGGCTATGGGCAGCCATCACGATAACTTCGATTGCTACGATTCAAAATTTCAGCCCTGGAATTCAGTAAATGTCGGCCCAAAACAAGACATTGTTGGAATTTGGGAAAAAGTTGCCCGCGAACACGGCATGCGGTTTGGCATAGGTTTTCACAACACGCCTGCCCGCACCTGGGGGCAGTTTATGACTGTAAGATATACCAGCGACAAAACGGGCCCGATGACAGGTGTGCCTTACGATGCGCTTAAAACAAAAGAGGATGGCAAAGGAAAATGGTGGGAAGGAATGGATCCGGTAGATTTGTATGGTCCCGTTCACGATAAAAAAGATCCTTTGCTTTCGCCATTTGCCAACCAGTTTATGTGGCGTATCGACGATGCCATCACAAAATACCAACCCGATGTCATTTATTTTGATGAACATGCAGGCGACTCACAAGTTGATTTGGGGGTAAAAATGGGACTTGGCTTTCTAGCTCCCCAACTGATTGCGAATTATTACAACAAATCGTTGCAGTGGAACGATGGGAAAATGGACGTGGTGGTTAACCTCAAAGGTGTGGGTGGAACCTACAACAGCTTTCAAAATAATCCGGACTTGCTTCCTTTTGCTGACCGTTCACTGGTCAAAAGCACTGAGAAAATAATTGAACCGGAGATTATGGCCTACCCTTTCCAAACCGAAACAAGCATTGCCGAATGGCATTATAAAACCGGACAGGAATACATGGATGCAGCTACAATTATAGAATTGCTGCTGCAAAATGTTTCCCGAAACGGTACCATGCTGCTGAACCTTACCCAGCATGGCCGCGGTCACCTCGATCAGGAAGTGGTGCAAATTGCCAAAGATATTGGGGCATGGCTAAGGATTAACGGCGAAGCGATATACGGATCGCGCCCTTTTGAGGTGTATGGTGAAAAGAACATTTGCTATACCCGCAAAAACGGACATGTTTATGCTACGGTTTTTAACTGGAATGACAATCAGATAAACTTTAAAGCTCTGCAATCAGGTGGAAATACACTGGGAAAAGTTTCAAAAGTGGAACTGCTTGGTAGCGACAGAACCATAAATTATATACAAAATGAATCGGGATTGGCCATAACACCTGAAAAAACAATCCAACCTCTCCCTGCTATAACGGACAAAACGCTGGCAGAAAAGTACCGGGTTTTGCGAATCACCCACGATAAAGGTTGGATGAATGACGACGAACCGGGCGTTGAAGCACCAGGATGGTACCGGGAGTGCAACCTGAAAACAGGCGACTACAACAACGACCTCACCATTAGTGAAACACCCGGCGATATTTGGAGTGCTACTTTTTCGGGCACTGGCGTTACTGTCTTTGCCCCAAAAAAAAATGGTGCCGGAACAATAGAAATTCAAATTGATGGGGAAAGTAAGGCCATAACCAATTTATCAACAGTTGGAAAACGGAAATCTCAGCAGGTGATTGCGGAAATAAACGGACTGGAGCCGGGTAACCACACAATTGAAATCATAAACCGGGGGTCAGGAAAAGTGGCTATCGATGCTTTAAAAATTAACACGTTAAGATACTGAAATTGAAATAAATGAAAATTGAAAATATAATGAGAATTAAAATTATCTTGAATATAATTTACAACCTTATGAAAACTTATTTAACTGCTTTTTTTAGTATCTGTTTTTTAGTGATTTCAAGTGCTGTTTTTTCACAGCAGGTGGCAGAAATCGCCAGCCCCGACGCTAATCTTCAGCTAAGTGTACTTGTGGAAAACGGTAAGCCCGTGTACACCGTTTCCTATAAAGGAAAACCAATGCTGGAAAACTCCCCGCTGGGTTTAATTACCAACGAAGGCGACTTCACTTCCAACATGAGTTTTGTAGAATCAGCTACCGGGGAAGTAGAGAAAAAATACGTTCAGGACAGGATAAAGCAATCTTTCATCACATACCATGCAAATACATTGAAATGCACATTTTTAAATGCCGGTGAAAAACAAATTGCCATTTTGTTTCAGGTAAGCAACAACGACATTGCTTTCCGCTACGAAATTCCCATGTGGGGCGACACCAAAGCCTGCGTGGTTGATAAGGAAGCCACCGGGTTCAGGTTCCCGTCGTTTACAAGGAGCTACCTTTCGCACATGATGCGGCCCATGGAAGCTTTTGCACGCACATCGCCCAGTTACGAAAGCGGTTACGAAGCTGATTTTCCGGTGGAAAATAACCAGTCGCCCGAAGGTTATGTGTTTCCCGGTTTGTTTCAAATTGGAGACAACGGATGGGTACTCGTTTCCGAAACCGGTGTGCGAAGCCTTTACTGTGCATCGCATTTAAGCAAATATACCGACGGAATTTACACAGTCGATTATCCAAACCCTGCACAAAACAACGGGTTTGGGAGCACTGGGGCGCAAATCGGGCTTCCGGGAGTTACGCCATGGCGAACCATAACCGTTGGCGAAACCCTGAAACCCATTGTTGAAACAACTATCCCGTGGGACGTGGTGGAGCCGCTTTACAAACCATCCATCGATTATCAGTTTGGACGCAGCACCTGGAGCTGGATTATCTGGCAGGATCAAAGTATGAATTTTGAAGACCAGGTGAAATACATCGATTTGGCTGCCGCCCTCGGTTACGAATTTATACTGGTTGATGCCTGGTGGGACTCCTATCTTGGTTACGATAAAATGGAGGAACTTATAAAATATGCCCGTTTAAAAGGTGTAGGAGTATTTTTATGGTACAATTCCAACGGCTCATTTAACGATGCCTTCCAGACTCCCATCAATAAAATGAATACATCAGTTGCCCGCAAGAAGGAGATGAAATGGATGCAGGAAGTTGGCGTTAAAGGGATAAAAGTTGATTTTTTTGGTGGCGACAAGCAGGAAACCATGCGTTTGTACGAAGATATTTTATCCGATGCCAACGATTACGGCCTGATGGTCAATTTCCACGGGGCAACTCTTCCCCGGGGCTGGGAGCGGATGTACCCCAATTTTATTGGAAGCGAAGC
>JBNJGR010000247.1:0-4128 GCA_051747885.1 Bacteroidota bacterium
CAGAGCTTCTTCATACAGTTCAATCAGGTTTTCAACCGGCGCATAGCTGCTGGTGTAAGCCTGAAAATAGGCGAGGAAACGCATCGATTTGTATTTCTTTTCAAAAAATCGGATGCCCTGTTCTATCTGGCTGGTCACGCTGTTCTCGAGGTTGCAGTAGGTGGGTTTAAATGTTTTGTTGTTGCAGTAAGTGCATCCGCCGTAGCCTTTTTTGCCGTCGCGGTTGGGGCAGGTAAATCCGCCGTCAACCGATACCTTCTGCACCCGTTCCGAAAACAGGTTCCGGAAATAGGTTGGAAAATCGTTGTAACGTTTTGTATGTCCCCAAATGAATTTGTGTTCCGCCATTATAAAATTATTTGCTGTGCAAAATTACTTAAAAATTATCTGCTGAAAATGTTAGCTTTACCTGTTCAAAAAATATTGAAAACTTTATGCCTTCAGAGGCTGTTAAAAATTTTGAATAAGGATTCTTATTACTATTTTTAAGTACTTTTAAATGACTACTATGCTGCCAAAAAAGGATGAACAACAAATAAAAGAGCGAGGAAGCCGGCTTGAAACTGTGCAAAAACAAATTGAAAACTTTAAGAAAGGCTTTCCTTATCTTGAAATAAAAGAAGCTGCAATCCCTGGTAATGGCATTATCAGCCTCGATAAAGAGGAGGTAAAAAAGAACGGTGATTTTTTTGCTGAAATGATTGACCGCGGAATTACACCGCTTAAATTTGTGCCGGCATCGGGGGCAGCCAGCCGTATGTTTAAAGCGTTGTTTGAAGCTTTGAAAGACTGCGAACAATCAGATACCCCCGATGAAACATTGGTGAAAAGCGCAGCTGCCAGACAATTTCTGGTCAGTAAAGAAAAATTTGCTTTTTTTAATGATTTGGAAGCTGCGGTGGGTGAGGGGCATGTGGAGAAAAATTGCCGAAGCTGGATTGATTTTTTGCTCAACGAAAAAGGATTGAATTACGGCTCGCTTCCCAAGGGATTGTTGAAATTTCATAAATATCCGGATGGCGAACGCA
Organism: Bacteroidota bacterium; assembly: GCA_051747885.1. Lineage (GTDB taxonomy): Bacteria > Bacteroidota > Bacteroidia > Bacteroidales > Prolixibacteraceae > Tangfeifania. The sequence goes on from JBNJGR010000247.1 coordinate 1,029, forward strand.
CGCCCTTTGAAGAGCACCTGGTTGAGGCTTCCAGTTATTCAACCGACAAAAAGAATATTGCCCGACTTCATTTTACAGTGTCGCCTGAGCATAAAAAAGGATTTGAGGAACTTCTGAATGAGATAAAAGATAAATACGAAAAGTTACTGAATGTTACCTTCGAAGTTTCATTTAGCTTGCAGAAACCTTCAACTGATACCATTGCTGTTGATTTAAAAAATGAACCGTTCAGGGAACCCGATGGCAGCCTTCTTTTTCGGCCCGGCGGTCATGGTGCGCTAATTGAAAACCTGAACGACCTGGATGCCGATTTGATTTTCATTAAGAACATCGATAATGTGGTGCCCGACCACCTGAAGCAAGTTACCATAGATTACAAAAAAGCGTTGGCAGGTGTGCTTTTAAAATTCCAGGAAAAGATTTTCAGGTATCAAAAATTTCTGAACGAAAGGCATCCTTCGGCACTCGATAGTGCTTTTCTGGCTGAGGCAGCCAATTTTCTGGAGCATACACTGAATGTTAAGCCACCGAGAAATCAGTATTATACTGAAAAAGAGGAATTGTACCATTATCTGAGGGAAAAATACAACCGACCGTTTCGCGTTTGCGGAATGGTGAAAAACGAAGGCGAACCCGGTGGCGGACCATTTCTGGCCTTGAATCCTGACGATACTGTTTCGCTGCAAATTGTGGAGAGCTCCCAGGTTGACCCGGAAAGTGTTCAGCAACAAAATATTGTAAAAAATGCTACACATTTTAATCCGGTTGATTTGGTATGCGCGGTTAAAAATTATAAAGGCGAAAAATACGATCTGACACAGTTTACTGATCCGGCAACAGGTTTTATTTCGAAAAAATCGAAAGACGGGAAAGATTTAAAGGCCCAGGAACTGCCCGGTTTGTGGAACGGCGCTATGAGCAACTGGAATACCCTTTTTGTAGAAGTTCCAGTTGAAACCTTTAATCCGGTGAAAACGGTCAATGATTTGTTAAGGGAACAACACTTGTAAAAAACATGTTTCTTTATTCGGTGTGAATTGTTAATTTTGCCATTCATTTTTGGAGGATTGATGAATCAGGAAGAACGAAATTTTATTAACGATGAAAACATGGACGAGGCGCTAAGTCGTTTTAAACGATCATTGGTTTCAGGCATGAAAAAGTACTTTGATGTTTCTGAATTTGAGGGAATTGTTGAGTATCTGCTCGATGAGGGAGATATAAACGCCTCCGAAATTGCAGCCCAACAAGGCATTCAGATTCACCCCGGTGCCGTTCCGCTTCAGTTGAAGTATGCCCAGGTGTTGCTTAGCAAAGGGAAATATGAAAATGCCCTGAACTATTTAGACCTGGCCGAACAGCTGGAGGCCACCAATCCTGATGTGCACCTGATGAAAGGTTCTGCATGGCTGATTCTGGGCGACGACCGGAATGCAGAAAAGTCATTCAGGCGCGCCCTGAAGGCAGGAGCAACCGAAGAAGACGATATTCTCTACCACATAGGAGCTGCCTATATTCAGGCCGGCGAAGTGGAAAAAGCAGTGAGCTATTTTGAACGTGCGCTGGATAAGAATCCGGCAAATGAGCAGGCTTTGTACGATTTAGGTTTTTTCAGCGATCAGTTGGGCGATTTCGAGAAAAGTATTCAATATTACAACCGCTATCTCGATAGCAATCCATTTAATTATTCTACCTGGTTTAACCTGGGAATTACCTACAACAAGGCTGGAAATTATAAAAAGGCCGTTGAGGCTTACGAGTTTTCCCTGGCGTTGAACGATGATTTCAGTCAGGCACTGTTCAATATTGCAAATGCTCACGCCAACACCGGTAATTTCAATGAAGCAATTGAAAAGTATAATGAATTTTTGGAAATTGACCCGGACAACGATGATGCCTGGTGCTACATTGGCGAATGTTACCTCAATCTGGAAGATTATTTCCAGTCGGAATTTTTTTACCAGAAAGCCATTAAACTGAATCCTGAAAACGATACAGCCTGGTTTGGTATTGGACTTATAATGTGGTTGGAAAAAAAATACAGCGAAAGCATTGTTTTTATCAATAAAGCCCTGAAAATTGACAATGACAACTCGGAGTACTGGCTCACAATGGCCAGGGTTTACAATGATTACAACAAATTGGGAAAAGCCACCGATGCATTGAAAACGGCTGCACGTCTTGAACCCGGAAATGCTGAAATCTGGCTCACATGGGTGGATGTCCTCTTAAAATTTGGAGAGACCAAAAATGCGCTGCGCATACTTAAAACCGGCTTGAAAAAGAACAGCGATGTGCTGCTAAAATACCGCCTGGTTAGTCTTTTGCTGGAAAATAAAGAGGAAGAACAGGCACTCGCAATACTCGATGACGCTATGGAGCAGGAATTTGTGCAGGTTAACTATTTATTCGATATTTATCCCAAGGCCCTGAAAAACAAACGCCTGAAAAAGCAGGTGGATAATTACCGCAAAAAATATATGTAAAGGTGTTAATCTTCTCTGAAATATTCTTTGCTTGCGTTGCAAATTGGACATTTGTAATCATCCGGTAAATCTTCAAATGGAGTTCCCGGAGGAATTCCGGCAGTTGGATCACCTTCTTCAGGGTTATACTGGAACCCGCAAATGCTGCACGTGAAGGTGCTGTCGCTTTTTTCGGATTTATCTTCTTTTTCTTCTTTATTCTCTATATTTTCAGAAGCTTTTTCTTCAGGTTCATCCTCTGCCTCCTTGTCCAGTTTCTCTTTTTCGATATAGGTTGGTGCATTTTTGGGCGATAACATTTTAAATTTTTCGCGATAGTATTTGTATGTCAGCGGATCATCGTCAGAAACGACATCGCTGTCTTTTACCTCTCCTATTATTAACAGGTGCGTGCCAACGTCGTGGCTTGATATCACCTCGCAGTCGAACCATGCCACTGATGAGTCGAGGACAATTGGTGCGCCAGTTGCAGCCGTTTTGGTTTCCACTTTTTGGAACTTATTCGTGTCTTCGCTCGACATAAAACCAAACTCACCAATAAGCGAAGAACTGGCTTCTTTACTTAATACCGAGAGCGAAAATTTTTTACTTTTCAGAATTTTATCAATTGTTGC
>JBNJGR010000248.1:0-4117 GCA_051747885.1 Bacteroidota bacterium
TTTCGCCGGGTTTCAACAAATCGATGGATGAATTGCAGTACGTTACCCAAAAAGATTTTGACGATGGGAAACGCTACATTTTAGGGCATATCGAAAGAAACACACTGAACATGTCGGTTCGCCTGAATTACAATATCACACCCGACCTGACCATTCAATACTGGGGACAACCTTTTATTGCCACCGGCAAGTACTCCGATTTTAAGTACGCAACCAACACCAAAGCCGATGATGTAAACGACCGGTTTCAATATTATTCAGAAAATCAGATCAGTTACAATGAAAGTGATGAATTGTATTCTATTGATGAAGCAGGAAATAATCAGGCAGATTATGAGTTTGACCAACCCGATTTCAATGTAAAGGAATTTTTGTCGAACCTGGTTGTACGCTGGGAATACCGCCCGGGGTCCACACTTTTTCTGGTATGGTCGCAAAACCGCGATAATTTTGAAAATTCCGGCAATTTTCGGTTCCAGAATGATGTAAACCAACTGTTCGGACAGAAAGCACATAATATTTTTCTTGTGAAATTTTCCTATCGGTTGGGAAGATAGAAAGTCGTTTTAATGGAGGAACCGTAATCAAGGAACTGTTCTCTTTTTGAAAGTACATTTCCATTTACTACTCATTTTTTGTATTTTTACTTAAAAATTGCAACTAGATGACAACTGTTATAATAAATGAAAAAACAAAAAAAGGACAAATCATTCTTGACCTTATAAAAGAAATGGGTATTGGTAAAATTATTGATGAAACAAAATCCAAAAGTCCGGCCTTCAATGACACCACACTTCAGGCCATAAAAGAGGCGCAGGAAGGGAAAACTATCAAGTGCACGAGCTTCGAGGATTACTTAAATAAAGTAAAATAAGATGTATTCTCTCGAATTTTCTAACCAATATTTAAAGGACCTGAAACTTGCCAGAAAAAGGAAATTTGACGAAGAGAAATTAAACCGATTAATTCAAATACTTATATCCGGGAATAAAATACCCGCCCAATACAAGAACCATTCTTTATCAGGAAAATTTAAAGGATTATTTGAATGCCATATTACACCAGATTGGCTATTGGTCTATTCAAAAGACAACACAATCAAACTTATTAAGCTAATTCGAACAGGAACTCATTCTGATTTATTTAAATAAGAAAAAATTCATTGAAGAACTATTTCAAAACACATCCTTATGCAAAAGCAGGATTACTTGCAATTCCCATTATTTTGTTAATGGTTGCCATGGAAAATTTCTTCCCTGATTTTTCACCTGATGGTTTTCCAAATTTTATTGTCGCTTTCGAGTTTGCAAATACACTGCAGGATTTAAACCTGCTTTTAAGCTCGCTATCACCCATGGAAATGGAAAAAATTGATAAAGGAAATTACATCGATTTTGGGTTCATGATAACTTATTGTCTTTTTCTGTTTTTATTTTTCAGAAAAGCTTATAAAATTCACGGCAGCCGGTTTTTACTTGCCGGAATTCCGCTGAGCATCGTAATTTTGGCCGCTGATTTTTATGAAAATATTTTCCTGCTGAAAATCACAGATATCTATACAAAAAATGGAATTATTACCGAATTACAGCAAGTACTTAATCAACTTCAAATTGTAACCTGGATAAAATGGGAAGGATTAGCACTCGCCTTTTTCCTGTTGTTTTTTATATTTATCAGGGGTAAAAATCTTTCAAAAATAGCAGCCGTTTTTTGCCTGCTGCCGCTAATTCAGGGAATTTTATTTTGGGTGAGCCCGGTGTTTACAATTACCGGTTTTACCCTTTCAGTATTTGGTGCTTTTTCAGTTTTATTTGTTTATTCCTTCGCTTTCAGCCAAAAATAAAAAAAGCCGCAGGCTCTTATTTATTGAATGAACCTGCGGCTGAATATCTGCAAAAGATTATTGTTAATCGATTTTTACTTTGTCACCTGTCAACCTGATTTTTTCAAAAACAGTAACAGCACCTTTTTTCCCGGGTTGTCCGCCGCCCACATAAACGGTGAAATCGCCTGGTTCAATCACTCTTTTTTCATCTTCATCAATCATTGAAAACTGGCGCGGTGTCAGTTCAAACTCCACTGTTTTAGTTTCGCCGGGTTGCAAATGAATCCGGTTAAAACCTTCGAGCTGAACAATTGGGCGCGGTGTGGAAGCTTCGTCGTCGGTCAGGTACAGCTGGACCACTTCGTCACCTGCCATGTTACCGGTGTTAGTCACATTCACTTTAACTTTTACAGATTCTCCGGCAGCAGTTTCCGAAGGCAGCTCCAACGCATCGTATTCAAAAGTTGTGTAGCTCAATCCGTAACCAAACGGGTAAAGTGGCTCATCATTGAGATAGCGGTAGGTGCGGCCTTCCATATCGTATTCATCAAACGGCGGCAACTGGTCAACAGATTTGTAGTAAGTTACCGGCAACCGACCAGCCGGATTGTAATCGCCAAAAAGTACATCGGCCACAGCATGGCCACCTTCCTGCCCGGGATAACCGGCAGAAACAATCGCATCCAGATTTTCATCGGCCCAGTTGATGGCCAGTGCGCTTCCATTGAGCAACACCAAAACAACAGGTTTTCCGGTTGCTTCAACCGCCTGCATCAGCGCACGCTGCGTTTTGGGCAATTTCAAGTGAGTGCGGTCACCACCGGCAAAACCATCAACATCAATATCCATTTCCTCGCCTTCCAGACGTTGCGAAAGGCCCAGTACCAAAACAACAGCATCGGCCTTTTCTGCTACCTCAACAGCTTCTTTTTGCATATCCGGATTTGGCATCGCCCACAACAGGCGGGCATCACCATCGCCGTGCCAGTTTTTATATTCGTAAACAAACTTATATTTCTTGTCAGCTTCCAGCTCCACAGCTGTTTCATGATGAAAGGCGTGGTGTTCAGTATTATGACTGAGAATTTTTTCACCTTCAAGCCAAACATCGAGCGTGGGCATTCCCCAGCTACCTAAACTATATGTTCCGGAAACAGGCGGCACCAGGTAACCGGTCCAGCGAATGCTGAAATCATCATCAGGCAGTGTGGGTACCGGAGCATGCGACTCCCAGTAAAAATCAATATTTTCATCAACACGGGTAAATACCGGATCGCCTTCCAGTTCGGCATTGTTGAAATATTCGCCCGTAACTCCCGGGTCTCCTTTTTCGGTTACCAAAAAATCACCGGGGATGGGCTGCAAATTTGAAACTCCTTCGGCCAGGTGCGAACCTTCAGCAAAAAGGATTTCAGTGCCGTGCAGTTTACTTTTCAGTCCTTCGAGAAGTGTCACCGGATTTTTTGGTATTCCATTGTAATTACCAAGCAATGCTTCCCAGTTATCGCCATTCGGACCGATTACCGCCAGAGTTTGAATATCTTTTGAAAGCGGAAGAGTGTTGTTATCATTTTTCAATAAAACAATACTTTTTTGCGCAGCTTCCAGGGCAAGTTTTGCATTCTCTTCGGATGCATTTTCAATGAACGGAATTTGTGCATAGGGCACATCTTCGTTATCATCGAACATACCAAGTTTAAACCGGGCGGTGAACAGTCGTTTTACGGCCCTGTCCAGTTCATCCTCAGAAATAATACCACGCTCAACTGCTTCTCTCAAAAAAGGATAAGAATTTCCGCAGTTTAAGTCGGTTCCGTTTTTAACGGCAACGGCTGAAGCTTCAGCGGCATCAGCCGAATAATCCTGAAACCGGAAAAAATCGGAAATTGCCCAGCAGTCGGAAACCACGTAACCATCGAATCCCCATTCGTTGCGCAGAATGTTTTCAAGTATCGGATTGGCGCAGCACGGATGGCCCCGGAACTGGTTATAAGCTCCCATAACAGAATACACACCGCCATCAACTATCAAATCGCGAAAAGCAGGAAGATAGGTTTCCCGCAGGTCGCGTTCGCTGACCAACGCGTTAAACTCATGACGCAATGGTTCGGGTCCCGAATGAACCGCATAATGTTTGGCTGTTGCAACTGTTTTCAGGTAATCCGGATTATCGCCCTGTAGCCCCTTTACGAATTGGGTTCCCAGTTTCCCGGTCAGGTAGGGATCCTCGCCATAAGTTTCGTGTCCTCTTCCCCACCGCGGGTCACGAAAAATATTGATGTTGGGCGACCA
>JBNJGR010000249.1:0-4112 GCA_051747885.1 Bacteroidota bacterium
CTGCTATTTCGTGAAGATATAAAACCAAAGAATTGACAAAAGCGAGTAATTTCGTTCCTACTCACAACGTGGACGCTCAATTCCCGTTGGGAACACCAGAAATTGCGTTATGGAGGGTCAATTTCCGTTGTGGCCAAGAGAAATTGCTCAGGGGCCGCTCAATTCCCGTTGTGAACACCAGAAATTGCATTTTGGAGGGACATTTTCCATTGTGGGCATATAAAATTGCGTTGTGGAGGGGGTAGTTTCCATTGTGGGACTGTCCTTTCCTGGAATAGATTGACGCAAAAACGTCAAAAAAATAGATTTAGCATTGGTTTTAAATTACACATTCTTCCAACTCCTTCCAGTTCGATTAATTCTCTGAATCCATCTTTTGCAAGGTAAAAAATTGTAAAAAAAGCCAAATATTAATTCCACAAATTAGAAGGGCCAGTTGACGGGTGTATCTGGCCATAAAGTTTTCTATTTCAAAATCCGTTCATCAAAAACAAAGGCCTTGGAATGGATAATTTTGCATTTATGGATATCCGGATGGAGTGGATTCAGAATCACATTAAATTCATCGGGGATGATTACTGAGGGAACTCTTAGTGCCAGATGTTCCTTCTTTTGCAAAAAGGAAGTTCCAAAGTCAACCGTTTCCCTGCTAAAAGGGAAATCATCCCATCCGGGAACCAAAATTTCTTCCGGGACTGTCCGGATTATTGGTAAATCGGGGATTTCAATTTTTATCAGCAGCAAGTCGTCGGGGAGATTTTCAAAACTTGCAACATGAACGATTTTCTCCCAGGCTGCAAGCGAGGCATGTTCCGATGTATAAACGATAGGATTGCCTTTTTTATGCCATCTTCCAGGGCCAAACAGTCCACCCGTCCCGTCGAGTGTAGCATGCTCCTTATTTGTAATCCGGTAAACAATCATCAGGCAGAAAATCCGTATTCAATGGCGTTCAGTTCATCCATCACCAATTGAATTCCTGAGAAAGTATCCAGGTAAGAAACAGGTTTTTCACCGCCCATCGCCAGATTTTTGGTATTCAGCCAGCGGTAGAACTTTTCACGGCTTCCAAATACTTTAATCCCCGAATTAAATAGCCGGGCAATGTATAATGCCCGCTCCGAAGCGCCGGGTGCAATTAATTGGTTTGGCTCCTTTTCCTGGATTGACCGGGTGGAAATCCGCAAAAACGAACTCAACTCTTTCATCGTTAACCCGGATTCGCGGGCAATAGACAACAGCCTCGATTTTTGGATACCTTTTCGTGCACCCGTTAAAAAATCTTTTTCCGATATCTCCAATACACTCATAGCAAAACGAATTAATTCAGCCAAATATACGAATAATTTCTCTTTTTGATTTGTGATACAAAAAATTCAACAACGAAATGTGGATTTAAATCAACAAACCAGCGGCTTCCCCCAATCAACCGGCACGTTGTTCCAGTAAATCGTGATCATAAAAAATTAAACCACCGGGATGTTCCAGCCCATCCCCGTGGTAAAAAATGCAATGGCGAAGATGTTCCAATTGCCATTCGTCATAAATCATTAAGCTCACAATAGTTGCCATCAATCCACAATTTTTCCGGCATGCAGGTAAGCATCGTAAAATTCAGGGTCGGTAACCGAAAAAGCCGGATCATCGGCTTGTCCGGTTTGTCTTTCAGCAGTGCGTTGGTTTTAAATTATTCATTCTTCCAATCCCTTCCAGTTCGTTGAATTTCCGGACTCTGACTTTTTTGCGGGGTAAAAACCCGCTGGCAAACTAAATCACTCCAGCCTTAAATATCGGTAAAAACTCTATTCAATGTGAAAAGGCCGGTTAATGAAGTTTCAAATCAATAAACCTCCTGAGTTCAGATACCATATATAATGGGAATGACAAAAGAGACCAGTTAAATTCTGCATTTTTGTTGGGTGCATTTATTTTCGTCTTCAATTTTCCGAAGCTGGGGAGATCCATATTGAAACGAATACCATGCCGAAGCTTCTTTTCATACATGTATATTTGCATTGATTTTAAAGTTCCGGTTTTTCCGGCTTTAACTTCAACAGGATACATTTCCCCTGCCCCCCCTCGTTTGAGTGCAACGGAAACGAGGGGTTAGCCCGCTTGGGTGATTCATTCGGGCAGGCCTGTCCGACCAGGTTACCCCCCCGCCCGACCATTGTCTTTCGGGCTGGCAGGTGGGCTGTATGTCGTTTGTAAAGACATACGGCGGTTAATAAAATCTTATTCTATTGGGTGTGTTGAAAAAACTAACCGAATTTAATTTGCGGCAGGAATTAAATTTCGTTTTTCAAATCACATTATTTTGTGTTATATTTGTGTAATTTTACACAAAAATGATACGTAAAATGGGAGTGTGATGAAAATTCAAAGAGAAATTATTCATAGATTAAAACAATGGCAAGTTAGCAAAAACAGAAAACCACTTATTCTTAAAGGGGCGAGGCAAACAGGTAAAACCTGGGTTATGCGCGAATTCGGGAAGCAGTGTTTCGATTACACAGCCGAATTTAACTTTGACCGAACAACTGAGCTTGCCGAAGTTTTTGAAAAGACAAAAGATGTAAAACGCATTTTGAACGATTTAGCCCTTTTTTCCAACGTTCCAATTATTCCCGGTAAAACACTTATACTATTTGATGAAATACAGGAATGTAACGGAGCTTTAAACAGTTTAAAATATTTTTGCGAAGATGCCCCTGAATACCATATTATTGCGGCAGGCTCACTTCTTGGCGTTTCAATTAAAAAGAAAAAAATGTCGGTTCCGGTGGGAAAGGTAGAAATTTTGAATATGAGGCCCGTGTCATTTAAAGAATTTTTGCATCGTGCCGATGAAAAGATTTTCCGTTTTGTGGAAGAAATCTCCCAAATTGAACCATTACCTGCCATAGTATTTAACAGGCTGCATGAAGAATACAGAAGATACCAGTTAAGCGGGGGAATGCCTGAAGCAGTTGTTTCCCTGATCGGTAACAAGGGAATGGCAACGGTTGAAGATGTATTGCAAAACATTCTGAATCTCTATACCCTGGATTTTTCGAAGTATGCCGATGCCGTTCAAATTGCAAGAATAAACAGCATCTGGAATTCATTGCCTTCCCAGCTTGCAAAAGAAAACAGAAAATTTATCTACAAAGTTGTAAAAACAGGTGCCAGGGCGCGCGAATATGAAGATGCATTGCTTTGGCTGGAAGAAGCCGGGCTTGTTTACCGTGTTTACAATGTATCGAAACCAGGTATTCCGCTTAGCGCTTACCGCGATGTTTCGGCTTTTAAACTGTATGCATTTGATTGCGGAATTTTAAGAAGATTGGCAAAATTACCTCCGGAAATTATGTTGTCGGGTCATTTAGGATTTACTGAGTTTAAAGGAGCACTGGCAGAAAATGCTGTATTGCAGTCGCTTGAGCCACAGTTTGATGAAAAACCTTTTTACTGGACTTCCGGGAACAAAGCAGAAATTGACTTTTTGATTCAAACAGCATCACAAATTATTCCGGCAGAAGTTAAATCTGAAAAACGCGTAAGTGGTAAAAGTTTATCCGTGTATAATAAAAAATTTGCTCCTGAAATCAGAATAAGATTCTCTTTAAACAACCTCCATCAAGAAAACGGGTTAATAAATATTCCGGCATTTCTGGCCGACTGGTTGAAAAGAATTATTGAGATAAATTGATTTTCAGTTGATAATTCAGCTTTGTCAACGTTGGCAGCGGCCGGCAGTTCCGAGGGTGATCATATTTAAGTACGTCAAGCCGGCAAACTACAATGCTCCTGTCTTAAATAATGGCAAAAACGTTATTCTTTTTTCGGGCAGTTCGCCTGTTTTATCTTCCGTTAAAACAAAGGTTTTTTTGATGATCGGATTGGTAAAATTATCATCCAGTTTTGAATACTTTATAGGAATTGTTGAATAGGTCAGTATAAAAAACCCAAAAGCCAAAGCGGTATTTTTTTGCCGGCACCGCCTTTGATCCCGTCAGCCGCAATGTATGCGTTAGGAACTCCCCTGATTTGTTCTGCGGTTTTAGAGGGTCCTCCTATTTCGAATGTATAGGCATCGTCTATGGTAAAATCACCAAACTTTGACGAAGTAA
>JBNJGR010000250.1:0-4087 GCA_051747885.1 Bacteroidota bacterium
ATTCCGCTGGAATTCCTGAAATATGTATTGCCTGATCCGGGCGAACTTGGAGAGAACTACAAAGGCGAAACGTCGATTGGCTGCCGCATCAGTGGTGTGAAAGACGGCAAAGAAAAAACCTACTATATCTGGAATAACGCCAGCCACGAAATTGCCTACAAAGAAACCGGTACGCAGGCTGTTTCATATACCACCGGTGTTCCGGCAATGCTGGGCGCCATGATGGTCCTTACCGGGAAATGGAGCGGTAAAGGGGTATTCAACGTTGAAAATTTCGATCCGGATCCGTTTATGGAAAAAATCGGCGACTTCGGTTTGCCTTGGAATGAAAAAGAAAATATCGATTTGGAATTGTAAATTTAACACCGTCCTTTAGGGCGGTGATTAATCGTTCGTTTATTCATGGAAAGGATTTTGAAAATTTTGTAATTTAATATTTTACAAAATTTTCAAAATCCCGTGTTCATCATGAATTTTTATCCACCGCCCTGAAGGACGGTGCTATTTTTTGAACAATTAGCTAAATAAACTATTTATTTTACACAACTTGGACTACTCAAAAATTCCTTCGCCCGCCTTCGTACTTGAGGAAAAACTGCTCAGGAAAAACCTCGAATTAATAGACTGGGTACAAAAAGAAACAGGAGTTGAAATCATTCTGGCATTTAAAGGATTTGCCATGTGGAGTGCTTTTCCGCTGGTGCGGCAATATCTGAAAGGCGCCACTGCCAGTTCGTTAAACGAAGCCCGGCTCTGTTATGAAGAGATGAAAACACTGGCCCATTTGTATTCACCCGTTTATTTCGAAAACGAGTTTGAGGAGTTGATGAGCTACTCCAGTCACATTGTTTTTAACTCGTTCAGCCAGTTTCAGAAATTTTACCCGAAAACAAAAGAAGCGGATCATCCCATTTCGTGCGGAATTCGTGTGAACCCGGAATATTCTGATGTGGAAACCGATTTGTACAATCCGAGTGCTTCAGGTTCGCGGTTGGGAGTTGGAAGCGAGGAGTTTCCGGATGAATTGCCGGAAGGCATCGAAGGAATTCATTTTCATGTGCTGTGCGAATCGGATTCCTACAGTCTGGAAAAAGTACTGGCCAACCTGGAAGCAAAATTCGGAAAGTTTCTTCATCAGGTAAAATGGGTAAACATGGGCGGCGGCCACTTGATGTCGCGGCAAGGATACGACCACAAACATCTGATTGAGTTGTTGCAAAATTTCAGAATAAAATACAATGTGAAAGTGATACTTGAACCCGGAAGTGCCATAGCCTGGGACACCGGCGTTTTGGTATCAACTGTGCAGGATGTAGTAGAACACAAGGGCATTAAAACGGCTATTCTCGATGTTTCGTTCACAGCCCACATGCCCGACACGCTGGAAATGCCCTATCGACCAAAAATAAAAGGCGCCAAAGAACCTGAAAAAAACAGCAAACATTTGTACCGGCCTGGCGGAGTGAGCTGTCTGGCCGGCGATTTTATGGAAGCCTACGATTTTGGCCGGGAGCTAAAACCGGGCGATCAGGTTATTTTCAAAGATATGATTCATTACACCATGGTGAAAACTACCATGTTCAACGGAGTGAATCATCCGGCCATTGCCATCTGGACCGAAGACGACCAGTTGAAGATTGTGCGGGAATTTCATTACGAAGACTTTAAAGGAAGATTGTCGTGATAATACAGACACAAGATTTTGAGAATCAAGAATCAAGATAGCTTTTATCATTTCGGCACCTCATTCTCATCGTCTTGATACTAAAAACATATACAATGAAATACAAAAAATTAATTTTCAGTCTGCTTCTTCTGATTTATGTAGCCAATTTATTTGCCCAAATCCAAACTAACACACGTGCCCAATGGTTTACCGACGCCCGTTTTGGCATGTTTATCCACTGGGGGATTTACAGCGGCGCCGAAGGTTTCTGGAAGGGCGAGAAACTCCGTAACGACAACGATTATGCAGAGTGGATTATGTACCGCAACCGCATCGACAAAGAAGAATACCTGACGTTGCTTGATCGTTTTGATTGGGAAAAGATTGATCCGGAGGAATGGGTCATTCTCGCCAAAAAATCGGGAATGAAATATGTGACAATCACTGCCAAGCACCACGATGGTTTTGGTTTGTGGAACAGCAAAGTCAGCGATTTCGACCTTGGAAATTATACCGACCGCGACATCATTAAAGAACTTTCGGAAGCTTGCCAAAAACACGGGTTAAAACTGGGACTTTACTATTCGCACTGGGTTGACTGGGAACATGAATTTGGCTGGGATCACACCAAAGAATTATCAGGAATTACTGCAGAAGACTACGATCAGTACTGGCAGGAAAAAGTTATTCCGCAGGTTCGTGAACTGCTTACCAACTACGGTGATATTGGGATGTTCTGGTTCGACATGTGGATTCACCATTCCGGAACAGTTGTCAGCAAAACCCAGCTTTTACAACTGAAAAGCCTGATTAGAGAGCTGCAACCTCAATGTATTGTCAATTCGCGGCTCGGACTTTCCATTGAAGAAGACCCTGACGTTGACTTCAAAACACTTGGCGATAACCAGCTAGGCAATAAAAAGGAAAATTTCCCGTGGCAGTCGCCGGCAACCGTAGCAAATTCCTGGGGATTTCATAAATCAGACACTGAGTGGAAATCGACCTCTGCTCTTCTGAAATCGCTCATTGGAAATGTGAGCCTGAACGGCAATTTTATGCTGAACATCGGTCCGCGGGCAAACGGCGAAGTACCTTTCGAGATTGAACAGCGAATGCTTGAAATGGGTAAATGGTTAGATGTAAACGGCGAATCGATTTATGGTGCCGAAGCGTTCGACCTTCATAAAGATTTGCACGACTGGGGAAAAATAACTGCAAAGAAAGAAGACGGAAAAACAAAACTTTACCTGCACGTTTACACCTGGCCACTGGAAAAAACATTACCGTTAACCGGTGTTACTTCAACTCCTTCAGAAGTTTATTTACTGGCCGACAAACAAAAATCTCCGTTACAATTTTCTCATTCCGGCGCTTACACTGAAATACAACTCCCCGAAATAGCTCCGGATCCTTATGTATCGGTAATTGTAGTTGAATACCCGGATTATCCTGAAATATCCGAAAACCTCGTGGCTAAAACAGTTTCCGGAGGATTTTCATTGACACCCGAAAATATTATTTCCTCTGCTCAGGAACTAAATATTGAAAACAAAAACAGGCGTGGAACCGTGCCCGAACATATAATAATTGAAACCGGGACTCAATTGAAATGGAAAATCTATGTAAACGCCCCGGGAATGAAAAATGTGGATGTTTCTTACAGTAATCAAAATAAAAACCCCAACAGCAATTTACATATTATCATGAATGACAAACAATTAAGTCACACTATTCAGCCAACAGGCAAGACTGTTGGAGAACCCAATTCTGACTGGGTGATTGATAATTTTAAGTCACACAGGGTAGGCCAGTTATATTTCCCGGAAAAAGGATACTATGAAATAGAACTTCAGGTGATTCCCGCACAAAATGAAGAAGTAAAATTTCAGTGGATTTGGATAGATTAGCCAGCAGAAATGGAGCTTGCGTACGTTATCAACAATTGTTAATAACGATGGTTAAAACACGGTGAATACAAAACAGTTGTAAAATGTTGACTCGTATTGCTTTTTAACCTACTTTTGATAATACCAGGTGAGCGATAAAAGGCAGCTCCGAAAATGTGGAAACGGCGAACGTTTCTTAGTTGAAACAGGAACCATTTCTGTCCGACCTTCGGGAAGGCACATTGAAAGAGCCGAAGTTTGAACCGGTAGTCTGGAAACCGGCTTCATTCAATCAACTGGAAGAGTTCCAGACGTTCTTTCAAGATTGAGTCTTCAGGCAGGAGACATTTACAGCGATTTCGATCGCTGAAAAATTGTCCCTACTGCACAACATGAAAGGCAAAAACCTGATTGTTGATTGTAACCGGAAATGACCTTCGGGAAATTACCGGAACCACTGAAAGACACTTCGTCCGGGAAGGCAATCCGGAAAGCCGAACGGACTACTCAAAGGTTTACGCCGTAGAAAGCTAAA
>JBNJGR010000251.1:0-4070 GCA_051747885.1 Bacteroidota bacterium
ATTGCCGGTTACAAGCTGAAACGCACCTACGATTTGGATGCGCCCAAAGGTGTGCGGGGCCGGAACAGCGACAATACACTGATAAAGCAGTACCTCAACTGGGCACCCTCCTATCCGCTCAAAGACGGCATGAAAAAAACGTACGACTGGATAAAAGAGCAGATGGTACAGGGGAAAAATCAAAATAACAAATTTCAATAATCAAATCTCAAATAAATTCCAATTATCAAATACCAAACAGGAAAAATGAGATAAGAAATTGAGATTTCCCATTGTGTTCTAAATGTTTGGCATTTGATTATTTTTAAATTGGAATTTGTTTGTTTTTTGAAATTTGGTTTTTGGAATTTCTTCAGGTATGTTATTCGAACCAAAATGTTATGAGTAAAAAAGTAATGGTCAGCGGGTGTTACGACCTGCTGCATGCGGGGCACATCGCATTTTTTAAAACCGCCGCAAAATACGGAGAACTGCATGTTTTTGTGGGACAAGACGAAAACATCAAACTGCTGAAGGGAAAAGCACCCTACTTTTCGCAAGAAGAACGAAAATTCATGGCGGATGCAATAAAATACGTAAAGAAGGCATACATCGCTTCCGGCTCGGGAATGCTCGATTTTGAACCCGATATGAAAAAGCTGCGTCCTGATATTTTCGTTGTGAATTCCGACGGCTACACCCCTGGGAAAAAACGGCTGTGCGAAGAAAACGGGGTCGAACTCGTTGTGCTGAAGCGCATTCCGGAAGAAGGCCTGCCCGAACGTTCAAGTTCTGCGTCAAAAAAGGAACTGAGTTTTCCCTACCGGGTTTGCCTGGCCGGTGGCTGGATGGACCAACCCTGGGTTTCTGAAAAGCAGCCCGGATCGGCGGTGGTTGCACAGGTGTGGCCTACCATCGATTTTAACGACCGCTCGGGCATGGCTACCAGTTCGCGAAAAGTGGGCATCGAACTTTGGGGGAATCAGCTTCCTGAAGGCGATCCGGTGCGCAATGCAAAACTTCTTTTCGGTGCAGAAAATCCACCCGGTTCGGAATACATTTCGGGTTCTCAGGATCAAATTGGATTGCTTGTTCCGGGTATTTCCCGCCTTGATTATAATGGCAGTTTCTGGCCTGATAAAATTGAAAATACCACCGACCCGGAAACTTGTGAATGGTTGTCGGAAGTACTAAACTTCGCCCCGTTAACACCTCGTCCCGAAGGCTACAATCCCATTCAGAAAAAGAACCTCGAACCTGCCCTGATTAAACGACTGGGGGAATCAGGAAAAGCCTGTTACGATGCCATTTTGAAAAAAGATGTCAGACAATTGGGCGAAGCCATGAAAGAGACATTTCTGTGCTGGCGCGAGTTGTTGCCGCACACCGTTCCCGACTGGGTGATGAAAGAAATGGAAGAAAATTACCTCTCCAACTACTCGGGTGCAATTACTTCCGGAAGTGGCGGCGGATATGTGGTTTTTCCATCCGAAGAAAAAAATGAAGGGACCTTAAAAATCAAAATTAAGTACTAAACGAAATGTTATGAATAACTATAAACGCTATTGCAAAGCCCTGAAACTGGAGGATGATCCCCAATTGATTGAAGAATACAAAAAAGTACACTCCCCGGAAGCTGCCTGGCCCGAGATTTCGCAGGGAATGCGCGAAGTGGGAATCATTGACATGGAAATTTACATTATCGGCAACCAGCTTTTTATGATTATGGACACCGTGCCGGATTTCGACCACGACAAAGCCATGAAAGAACTGGCGCAAAAACCACGTCAGGCCGAGTGGGAAGCTTTTGTTTCGCGGTTTCAGAAAACCCCGGCCAATGCCAGCGCCGACGAAAAATGGCAACTAATGGAACGGATTTACAAACTGGAAGAAGGTTAATAATTGCTTGTTCTGTTTTTTTTGCTGATTTTTGGGCCGTAATAACAAATGGCTAATAAGAGAAATGAAAGAAACGCTCAAAGAAAACAGGTATTTTTTGCTTCCTTACTTATTGACTCTACTGGTGTTTTCGGGGTTGCTTCTCACCCATAACAAAGCAGAGCTGCATTTAATTTCGAACAACAACCATTCACTGTTTTTCGATCAGTTTTTCCGTTACGCCACCTGGCTCGGCGATGGAGTTATGATTGCCATTGTTGGAGTGGTTCTTTTGTTTGTGCGGTTCAGGTATGCCATTGGTTTTTTAATTGGCAGCCTTGTAACAGCCGGCATTGTCAATCTTTTCAAAAAAGTATTGCTCGACGATATGTACCGGCCTTCGAAATATTTTGAACTTTTTGAAGAAACTAAACTTCACCTCATCGAAGGGGTGAATTTGCACAGCCTGCAAAGTTTCCCATCGGGGCACACTGCTACGGCATTCAGTGTGTTTTTCTTTTTGGCGCTTATTCTGAAAAGTAAACCTTTAAAATTCTCGATGTTTTTGCTGGCGATAATTGTAGCTTACTCACGCGTTTACATCTCGCAACATTTTTTAATCGATATTACCGTCGGTTCAATAATTGCTGTTCTCGTAATGTTTCTCACCTATTTATGGATGAATAGCTGGAACAAAGAGTGGCTCGACAATTCAGTTTTGTCAACATCAACACAACGGGCATGATTGAAAAAATTAACCAAACGAATCCCCTCAAAATACAGTTGTTTATTGCACTGGCAGCGGCAATTCTCTTTATCCCGTTTTTGGGAGGGGTGCATTTGTTCGACTGGGATGAAATTAATTTTGCTGAAGCCGCCCGCGAAATGATTGTAACAGGCGATTTCCTGACGGTTCAGATCAATTTTCAGCCGTTCTGGGAAAAGCCGCCGCTTTTTATCTGGTTGCAGGTACTTTCCATGAAACTGTTCGGCATTAACGAATTTGCCGCCCGGTTCCCCAATGCCATTTGCGGAATCGTTACCTTACTGGTGCTGTTTAACATTGGCCGCAAAACAAAAAACAACCTTTTCGGATTGATTTGGGTGCTGGCTTACGCCGGCTCGGTTCTCCCCTTTTTCTATTTTAAATCAGGTATTATCGATCCGTGGTTCAACCTGTTTATTTTTCTCGGCGTTTATTTTCTGATGCTTTATGCCGATCCAAAAGATGAAAATAAAATCAGGAACGTGTCACTCTCTGCGGTATTTGCCGGACTTGCCATTCTCACAAAGGGACCGGTAGGTTTTCTGCTGGTGGCGCTCACCGGCGGCGTCTTCTTAATATGGGAGAAATTCAAGGTAAAAGCAAGGATACAGGATGTGCTGATTTATTTTCTGGTGCTCGCACTGGTGGGAGGCTCGTGGTTTATCCTGCAAATTTTAAACGGTCATTTCGATACCGTCAAGGAATTCATTGTTTACCAGGTGCGACTGTTTCAGACACAGGATGCCGGTCACGGCGGATTTTTCGGCTACCACTTTGTGGTGCTGCTGTTTGGCGTGTTTCCGTCGTCGGTTCTGGCATTAACAGCTTTTCAGAAAGAAAACAGCAAAGACGAATTCTACCGGCTGCTGAAAAAATGGATGGTCATTTTGTTCTGGGTGGTGCTCATTCTTTTCTCCATTGTAAAAACCAAAATTGTACACTACTCTTCGCTGGCTTATTTCCCGGTAAGTTTCCTTGCAGCAGCATTTGTTTACGGAGCATGGCAGGAAAAATTCAGGTGGAGCAAATGGATGTCGGTGCTTTCCATTTTTATTGCTGCTTTAATTGCACTGCCGGTAATTCTGTTGCAGTTTATTGAAAAATATAAATATGAGATAATCGATAAAGGTTTGATTAACGATGCTTTTGCGGTGGAAAATCTAAAAGCCGAAGCCAACTGGGCGGGAATTGAATTTTTGCCGGGAGTGCTGTTTTTAGTGGCAGTGATTTTAATTTTCCTGCTGATAAAAAAGAACGAACCACTCAAACGAGCCGTGTTTTTATGGGGAACCACGCTCCTGTTCACTCTGTCGGTTATTCTCGTTCTGGTGCCGCGAATCGAAAAATATTCGCAAAATGCATTAATTGAGTTCTTTAAATCGAAGGCCGGAGAAGATGTTTACCTGAAAAATCTCTATTTTAAATCATACACCACCTATTTTTATGG
>JBNJGR010000252.1:0-4067 GCA_051747885.1 Bacteroidota bacterium
TATATCATTTAGCAGCCTGAGCATGTGGAATGTATGTTTTAGTGAAGCATAATTACTCGTTAATAACGAATCAGATTTATTTACGATACTCTGATTGGTACCCATGTTCACCATCATTATGCTGTATGAAATCAGAAAAATTATCCCGATTCCAATCATCAGCTTGGTTTTAATTTTTCTCATGGTTGTAATTTTTAATGTAATATACCATTTATTCTTTATCTTTTATTCACCAAAACGGTAGCCAATCCCCGATTCAGTGATTAAAAGCGAAGGCCTGGATGGATTGTCTTCAATTTTTTTTCGCAACTGGGCCACAAAAACCCTTAAATACTGGGTTTGTTCTATATACTTGTATCCCCAAACCTCTTTCAGAATATACTGGTGGGTGAGCACCCGACCGCTGTTTTTGGCCAGTAAAAGCAGCAACGAAAATTCAGTGGCGGTCAGCTTTAAAATATCATTGTTTTTACGCACCACATGGCTGGCGCAGTCGATTGTTAACGAACCGAAGGTTATCTCTGCAGAATCGGCCATTTCGTTTTCCGACCTTAGTGCTGCCCTGATGCGTGCCAGCAGCTCTCCTGTTCTGAATGGTTTGGTCAGGTAATCGTTGGCTCCGTTATCCAAAGCTTTTATGATGTCTTCTTCTGAATTGCGCACCGAAAGAATGATGACGGGTTTCTGATACCATTCACGCAGTTTTTTTAAAATTTTCTGACCGTCGGTATCGGGCAAACCCAGGTCGAGTATAATTAACGAAGGCCTGTGGGTGGCAGCATCAATCAAACCATCTCTGCCGTTTATCGACTGAATGACCTTATAACCACTTGCCGAAAGCGTGATTTCAAGCAATCTGCGGATTTGTTTTTCGTCGTCAATAATCAATATGGTTCCTTCTTCATTCATATCCGACCTCCTGTAAATTTTTAATGTCGGGTTTCTCTGTTGGTATCCTGATGGAAAACTTAGCTCCGCCCTGATCACGGTTTTCAATGGAGATAGTTCCGCCATGCGCTTCAACAAAACCTTTGGCAATGGATAATCCCAGGCCCAATCCTCCGGTTTTGTTCTCGTTTACCCTGAAAAATTTCTTAAAAACCTGGCTTATTTCTTTTTCTGAAAATCCCGGTCCGTTGTCGCTTACTTCAATCAGCATTGTTTGGCTGGAATAACTGATGGAAAGCAGAATGTCGGATGCCGGGGGTGCATATTGAGTTGAATTAATCAGCAGGTTATACAACACCTGTTCCATCAGACCAAAATCAATTTTCACCAGTGGCATTTCTTCGGGCATATTAATTTTGAGCGTGAATGATTTTAGCTCATCTTTCAAATCATCGGCAACTTTGTTAACGAGGTCGTTAATATCGTACCAGTCAAGTCGTGCAGAGATGTGTCCGCTTTCGAGTCGTGAAATATTCAGCAGGTTTTCAATTAACCGGTTTAACCGGAGCGATGCGGTGAAAATTTCGTTGCTAAGGGCCGATTGCATCACGGAAGAGTTGGATGAATTCAGCATGGAATCGGAGGCGCCCATGATGGTTGCTACCGGAATCCGGAGTTCGTGTGAAATGGAGTTAAACAGCGTTTTATACAACCGGTCCGATTCGTCCAAAAACCTTACCCGCTGAGCCATTTCCCCCAGGAACTCGCGTTCGAGTGCATTGGAAATTTGAACAAGGAAGGTGTCCCAGTAAGATTGCTGGTCGGCTGTAAATTCATTTTCCAGCTTTACGGTTACCACACCCGGGCAGATTCGGTTTCCGTGCAATGGGTAAATGGTGAAATCAATTCCCATTGGATGAGGTGTAAGTGCACCTGCTTTCCGTGCATTTTTAAAAACCCATTCGGCTGCATTGTATTCTGCAGGTGTCAGTTTTTTTTCTTTTTGTAACCGGCCTGTATTACTCAGCGTATTTTCACCATCCTGCAAAATGAAAAACGAATGGATATGAAAATGGTTTCTGATTTCATTGATGGCCACTTTCAACACCTCGTTTATTCCGCTGGCTTTCGAAAGTTCTTTTGTTAACTGAAACAGTGCATTGGTGCGTCTTTCGCGATCGCGTACCAGTTTCTCCTGTCTGCGTACCCGGGTGGTTAAAACACCGTTAACCAGTGCAATTATAAAAAAGAGGCCAAAAATTAAAATGTCTTCAGTTTTTTCAATATGGAAAGTGTAGTGTGGTGGTATAAAAAAGAAGTTCCATAAGATTGCACCGAGCGTTGAGGCCAGCAAGACCGGGCCCGTTCCCATAAACGTAGCCAGAATGGAAACCACAAAAAGCAGGATAAACGAAACCACATGGTAATTTTGCGTATTGGCCAGCGGGGCACAAATCAGTGCTGTTCCTCCGGTAATTAACGCCGCAAGGATAAAGTGGTTAATATTTTGCTTTTTGCTCCTGTTTAGTTTCATTTTCTTTTTCTGACTGAGGAACTAAATTTCATCAAATGTAATTATAGCAACCATTAAATTGTTATTCTCTCCAAAAATTCGGGGTAAATAAAATGAGTACGGTATAAATTTCCAATCGTCCCAGAATCATCAGGAATGTCATCGTTAATTTTGCAATACCGGTTAAATGGGCAAAATTGGCCGCAGGTCCCACTGTTCCAATTCCCGGCCCAATGCCTGCCATGGCGGTTGCTGCAGAGCTTGCGGCAGTTTCCCCGTCAAGGCCGGTTAGGGCCAGTACTGCAGCCCCAATTGCAAAAATACCAAGGTAGGTGAATAAATAGGACTGAATGTTTTGATTGGTTGATTCGTTAATCACATTTCCATTCAGTTTCATTGGAATTACGGCACGTGGGTAGGCCGATTCCCTGAAAAAGCGCCTGATGTTTTTTAAAAACAACAGATGCCTCGCTATTTTAATACCGCCGGCTGTTGACCCAGTACTCCCGCCCAGGAACATGGCAAAAAAGATGATTAACCAGGCAAACTGCGGCCAAAGTAAATAATCTGCTGTGGCATATCCGGTGCAGGTTACTATGGAAATAACCTGAAAAAACGATTCGCGAAATGATTCTTCAAGCGGTTTGCCGGTTTTAAAAAACAGCGAGAGGGCGATGAAAATACCAAGGCCAAATACTACCAGAAGAAAAAACCTGATCTCTTCGTTCGCTTTAATTTTTTTGAATTCCCGTTTCACCAAATAATAGTGGATAACGAAATTCATTCCTCCCAGGAGCATAAAAAGCATAACCACATACTGAATGTATGGACTGTAACCGCCAATGCTGGTGTTTTTGGGTGAAAATCCGCCGGTGGCCACCGTGCCAAAGGCATGGCAAACGCTTTCGAAAAGGTTCATCCCCCCGGCAAGCAGCAAAACAGTTTCGACAGCAGTCAGGGCAACATAGATATAAAGCAAACGTTGCCCTACCGATCTGATTTTGGGTTGAATTTTTTCCTGGAAAGAAGATTCAAGCGTGAACAGATGGTAGCCCCCTTCGTGAAGAGAGGGCATAACAACTATAAACAACACCACAATACCGATTCCGCCAATCCAGTGTGTTAAACTACGCCAGAACAAAATGGATTTTGGAAGCGATTCAATATCGGTTAAAATAGACGATCCGGTAGTAGTAAAACCGGAAACCGATTCAAAAAACGCATTTATAAAAAAAGGGATGGAACCGGAAAAAATATAGGGCAGACTGCCTATCAGGCTAATATAAAACCAGGAAACGGTTACTGAGAAAAAGGCTTCTTTGCGGGTGATAACTTCATTTTCACCAAGGTTTCTGCTGAGAAAATACATAACTAAACCAATGGCAATGGCAAGCAGTGAGGAGAAGGCAAACGGTCCGGCGCTTTCATTAAACAGATATGCTATTCCCACTGTGAAAAGCAACGCACCTGAAACAATAAATGAAATTCTGCTTATTACCTTTGCTATTAGCCTGATATTTAAGACCTGGCTCATTATTGCGCTTTTTCAATTTTACCTGAGGCAAATTTGAGGCAGATTTCATAAACACCACATAAAAAATTGGCTACGGGATATAAAGATTTTATAAAGATTTTTTCATTCAGTTTTTCACAGAAATCCTGTTAA
>JBNJGR010000253.1:0-4062 GCA_051747885.1 Bacteroidota bacterium
AAAAACTTCAGGGAAATAGAATACATGAAATATGTACCTGAAGAGACAAAAAAAGAGATTGATATTGTTTCGCGGGTTATTCCGTTTAAAACCAACAATTATGTGGTTGATTACCTGATTGACTGGGAAAATTATGCAGACGATCCGGTTTACATTTTAAATTTTCCGAACAAGAATATGTTGCGGCCCAAGCGTTATCGGATGCTGGAAGAAGCCATCAATTCCAAACGTCCGCAGGCTGAAATCGATAAACTAATTATGGATATCAGGCTGGAAATGAACCCGCACCCGGCGCAGCAAATGACAAATGTGCCGGTAATGGACGGCCAGGAACTGAAGGGGATGCAGCATAAATACCGCGACATTGTTTTGTTTTTCCCCAGCCAGGGACAAACCTGCCATGCGCACTGCACTTTTTGTTTCCGGTGGCCGCAGTTTGTGAAAGAACTCGATATGCAATTCTCAATGCGGGAAATTGAGGTGGCCATTGAATACATTCGCCGGAATCCGCAGATTAACGAAATTCTTTTTACCGGCGGTGACCCGCTGATAATGGACCCCGCAACCATCTCAAAATATGTTGATGCGCTGATAGAAGCCAACCTGCCCAATCTGAAAAATATTCGCTTTGGCACCAAATCGCTTACCTACTGGCCTTTTGCATTTTTGCCCGAGTTCAGCGACGAAGGCCAGGAAATGCTCGACATGATGAAACGCACCGTTGACAGCGGATTCCACCTGGCTTTTATGGCACATTTCAATCATCCCAACGAGCTTGACAACGAAATTGTACAGGAGGCCATTTACAATATCCGGCAAACCGGTGCTGAAATCCGCACGCAGGCGCCGATACTCAACCATATTAACAACAGCAGCGAAGCCTGGGCGCGCATGTGGAAAATGCAAATCAGCCTGGGATTGATTCCCTACTACATGTTTATTGAACGGGAAACTGGCCCCTACAATTATTTTGAGATTCCGCTGGCAGAAGTGTATCGTATTTACCAGAAAGCCATTAAAGAAACGGGCAGCTTTGCAAAAACTGTAACCGGCCCGGTTATGTCAGCCGCCAAAGGGAAAGCGCACATAATGGGGGTGGTGGAAAATCCGGCCGACGGCAAAAAATATTTTATGATGCAGTATGTACGGCACCGTGATTACCGCGAAACGTTTAAGCCATTTTTTATGGAATACGATGAAAAAGCCACTTGGATAAACCAGCTTGAAGAAGTGAAAGCAGAATCGCTGGTAGGGTAATTTCATTTCAAAAAGAAAAATATATGGAAACAACAACACAGAATATTTCCCGGGCTACCCGGAGTACAGAAAAAAATATGGGGTTAGATTCCACCCTGCATGTAATTTACGGCAGCCGAACCGGAAACTCGAAAGCTGCAGCAACTTTGGCCTGGGAATATGCCCGTTATTTGGGACTGGACTGCCGGTTGCACGATATGAAATCGTTTATGCATGATGAAATAGGCAAGGTAAAAAATGTACTTATTGCTGTGAGTACCCACGGTGACGGCGATCCGCCAGCGGTGGTGGAAGATTTTTATAATTTTATGCACAGCAGCCAGGTACCGTCGATGAAAGGCGTGAAATTTAGTGTGCTGGCACTGGGTGACAGCAGTTACAAGGATTTCTGCAAAACAGGCAGGGATTTCAGGAAACGGCTTCTTGAACTGGGAGCGAATGAAGTAAGTCCTTTGGTGGAGTGCGATATCGATTATGAAGAAAATGCCAAAGACTGGGTGGCCGATGCGGTGTTGGCATTTGAAAAAATTCTGCCCAAAAAGGAAAAACAACAGAAAAAAGGTTTTGCGTTTGAAATAAACAAACGCGAACTGGATGAGGAAAATGCTTTTTATGCCACCGTAACTGACAAACGGTTGCTGACGGCCCCCGGTTACAACAAAAAAATATGGCATTTTTCGCTTTCCATGAAAGGTTTTGGGACTGACTTTTTCCCGGGCGATTCATTCGGAATTTACACGACCAACTCCAGGCTATTCGTAGATAAGTTTTTAAGAAAACTCCGTTTTGACGGAACTCATCCTGTGAAAGTTGACGGCAAAACAAAACTTCTGAAAGAAGCGCTGGTGAATGATTTTGAAATCACAGTGGTCACTCCGCTGGTAGTGAAAAAGTATGCCGAAATTGCAAACAATAATGAGTTGAATGAGCTGGTTGCCAGCGAGAAAAAGCTGAATGAATTCTGTGCAAACCACGATGTACTGGATTTGTTGTCTCAATTTCCGGGTGAGGTTTCTCCCGCCGATTTGCTTTCGGTGTTGCGAAAATTAACTCCGCGCCTTTATTCTGTTGCATCCAGTTCTTTGGTTTACCCCGATGAGCTTCATCTTACTGCCGGAGTGGTTGAATACAATCTGAAGGACCGGAATCACAAAGGAGTTTGTTCGGTTTACCTGGATGAGAGAGTTGAAATTGGAGATGTTGTTCCGCTTTTTCGGGAGCCCAATGAAAAATTCAGACTGCCGGAAGATGATAACGTGCCTGTTATTATGATTGCCGCAGGAACAGGAATTGCCCCGTTTCGGGGGTTTTTGCAGGAACGTGAGCACAAAGGAGCGAAAGGTAAAAACTGGCTCTTTTTCGGAGGACGGCATGCTGACGGGGATTTTCTATATCGCGATGAAATGAATTATTTTCAACAATCGGGGTTACTTACAAAAATGGACCTGTCGTTTTCGCGCGATCAGTCTGAAAAAAAATATGTTCAGCACGCATTGCTTGAAAACAGCAGTGAGTTTTTTAAGTGGGTTAACCGCGAAGGTGCCATTATTTATTTGTGTGGGAATAAGCGTACCATGGGAGAGGACGTGAAAAAAACGATTAAAAAAATTATTGCCACAGAAAGTGGTCTGTCTGATTCACAGGCTGATGAATATTTCCAACAACTTATAAAAAAACACAGGTTGTTAAACGATTTATACTAACGTAAAAAGCCGGCTCATGCCGGCTTTTTTGTTTTCATTGTTTTTCTTTTCGTGGCTTTTTTGTTTCAGTTTTCTATTTTCCGTTCCAGTATTTGTAATCTAACATCCATTGTTCCAGTTTCAATTTCGGCTCGTCTTCTTCAATCATTATAAAAGCCCTTCTTCCAAATTTGTTTTCACCATAACGTGAGCCGTAAGCTTTTTTCGATTTTTCTTCTTTTTTAACTTCTTTTACTTCTGCCAGTTTTTGGGTCTCAAAGAGAGTGTCGTTTTTCATCCAGTTTTCTACTTCCAGTACTTTTTCAGCTTCGGGTTCCAGCGAAATTGTGCTGTAAAAGTTGCTTTCAGAAGTCATCCAGTTTTCTACTTCGAGTGCTTCTTCTGTTTCTGCTTCAAAAGTTACGGTTGCGTAGAAATTGTTTTCGCTAACCATCCAGTTTTCAATCTCAAGTGCCTCTTCGGCTTCAGCTTCCAAATTTGTTGTTGCATAAAAATTGTTTGCATCGGTCATCCATGCTTCCATTTCGAGGGACTCTTCAGTTTCTTCTGCCAAAAAGGCATTCAGTGAGTTCATTTTGGTTTCTGCTGCAAAAATGCTGGTTGTTACTACCATTGCCAACATTAAAGTTGTTGCTGCTACTGCTGATTTCAAGTTTGCTTTCTGAACATTGTTTGTTGTTTTCATGACTTTGTCTCCTGTTTGTTTTAGTTATTATTTTTTCTGTTTTTATTCTTTTTACAACCTTAAGACGTTGCGTTTTTAATTTCGTTACACTTTTTATAGAACTTTTTTTAAGATTGTACTTTTCTTTACCTTGTTATTTGCTATACAAATATAGTGATAAAAACTAATACCATGCAATACCAAGTACTATGAATTTTGTCATGTTTTAATGCTGTTTGTATTTAAGTGTCTTTTTATGAGGGGTTTATAGAAGTAATTTTTTTTGAAAAAAAATATTTTTGAATGAGGCAATTAAATAATTGATGTTGTTTTCTATTAAATCCAGCGGATTTACATGTTTGTAGAAAATATTGCAATGGAAGAAATACGACTCCGGCGGGAGTCGAACTTTGTCATCCACTATTGCTTTTCTATAAA
>JBNJGR010000254.1:0-4054 GCA_051747885.1 Bacteroidota bacterium
GCCATTCCAAAATAATTCAGAAAGGCATTGTTGCCTCCATGTCCGTTCACAATAATAATTTTTTCGAAACCATTGCGGTTCAGCTCATCCAGTGTTTCCTGCAATACTTTCCAAATCAACTCCGGGCTGTAGGAAATGGTTCCGGGCTGGTGACGGGCTTCGTTAATCTGGCTAAAATAATACCACGGAAAAACCACTGCATATTCCTGTTCGGCAGCTCGCAGGGAATATTCACGAACCATGTACAAATCGGTTCCGAGAGGTAGCTGCGGGCCGTGTTTCTCAAAAACGCCGAGGGGAATGATACACGTTTTCGAACTTTTTTCAACGGCTTTAACAAAATCCGGAGCCGTTAATTCTTCCATCCGGTAAGGAAGTTCCCGGGCAATAGCAGACACAAAAAAGAACAAACTAAAGAGTGTCGTAATTAATTTTGACATTTTGCTGATTTTTTAAATGGTTTGATTTTGTGCGAAAGTAAGGAAAAAATATTTTTGCACCAGCTTACGTTATATTTGCTTTAAAGAGTTTCTTTGCTACATTAGGCGGCCAAATTAACAGATGATGACAAAAAATTTGATATTCGGTTTAATTATATTTCTTTTCATTTCAGAAAATGTTCAGGCACAACAACCCGCGGCAGTCCGTGAAAAACCCAAAGTTGTTATTGGGTTGATGGTTGAAAACATGCGCCCCGATTACATTCAGCGCTATTGGGATAAATTCGGCCCCAACGGCTTCAAAAAACTATACAACAACGGAGCAGTTTGCACCAACATAAACCTCACCCAACACATCCAGAGTTATGCAGGAGGAACAGCCACATTGTTTACAGGCGTCCATCCGTCGATGCATGGAATTGTGGATAAAAGCTGGTACGACAGGCTTAAACGAAAAGAAATTGAATGCACGCAGGATGATTTCTATTTTACTGTTGGTGCAGATACCGACCAGGGAAACGCCTCTCCCAAAAAACTGCTTTCCAACACTATAACCGACAACCTGAAAATTTTCAGCCGTGGCGAAGCGCTTGTTTACAGTGCAGCCATGAACCGGGAATCGGCCATTTTCTCTGCCGGCCATGTGGCAGATGGCGCCTACTGGTACGACACTGAATCAGGAAAAATTATATCAAGCTCATTTTATCTGAGTAATTTCCCGGAATGGGTGCGCGAGTTCAATATCGAAAATTACGGCGAAATGTACAGCTACCGCAACTGGGTAACTTTTATGCCATCGAAAGAGTACACCGAAAGCGTGGAAGACAATTACATACTCGAAAAAGGATATTTTGACCGCTGGAACACTTTCCCGCATACCGTTGGCAGATATAGCCGACGAGCCGAAAATCTAAGCCCGGTAAAAACAACTCCTTATGCCAATTTAATAATGAAAGATTTTGCTATCCGTCTGATGGAAAACGAACCCATTGGTCAGGATGATATTACCGATTTTTTCACCATCACCTTCTCCTCGATGGACTACGAAAACGGCAACTTCGGACCGGCATCTCTCGAAATGCAGGACTCCTATCTTTATATGGACCAGTACATTGGTGAAGTAATTGATTATGCCGAAACTAAATATGGAAAAGACAACGTGTTGTTTTTTCTCACTGCAAACACGTCGGCATCGTACCCGGTTGAGTATCTGCAGGAAGAGTTCAACATGCCTGTCGATTACTTTTCGCCGGAAAGCGCAATTGCCTTGTTGACATCCTACCTCAACATTACATACGGCCAGGATAACTGGATTGAGCACTACTCTGATTTGCAGGTTTACCTGAACCACGATCTCATCAAAAAAAATAAAATCGACCTGGATGAAATGCGCGACGAAGCATCAAATTTTATCAACCAGTTTGAAGGAGTTCAGGTTTCATTGCCTGCTTATCAGCTGGAGCAGGGAAGTTCGCCCAACGGCCTGCTTTCGCTGATTTATAAATCGTATGCAAAAAACCGATCGGGCGATTTTCTGTTTGTGCTAAAAGAAGGCTGGCAACCCAACTACAAATTCAAAAAGATAAATTATACCGACCAGTCACATATTCCGTTGGTTTTTTACGGTGCCGGTGTTTCTCCAAAAATAATCAGCAAAAAACATAACGCAGTTGATTTGGCCCCTACCATTTGTCATTTAATAGGTATCCCAATGCCCGACAAAACCCAGGGGGAAGTTATTTCTGATATGATAGATTGAAAACGGAACCCTGCAAGCTAAAACTTTTTGTTCTCCGAACGGCTCTTGCTGGAAGTTTGCCCGTCAGTCACGTTTTCCAAATCGCGATCGGCAACAATTTCTTTTTCACTATAATTCCGGGGAATCAACTGAACTGAAATAATGGTATCCCCGGTTAAATGAAACTCCTGTGAGTAATTTCCGAAACCGGGAGATGAAATATCCAGATGTTGTTTACCGGGCTTTAGAAGAAGGTGATAATAGCCACTGCTATTCGAAATAGTGCCTATTCCTGAAAAAACCTCATAAATTGTGGCACTCTCAATGGCTTTTTCTGAAACATAATTTTCCACATACCCGGAAACAGAAATCATTTGCGCATTAATGGCATGGGGCATAAGTATAAAAACACCGAATAGAAAAATATTTATAATAGTTTTCATGGCTGAAAATTGAATTAATTGTTTTAAAAATGGCTTTCACAAATAAGACGTATTAACTCCTGAAAAAGTTGCCTTCGCAGTGAAAAAAATTTCAATAATTTTCATAACAAAAAACCAGCCATTATTAACGAAATAAAGAAAAAAATCCTTATTTAAATTTAGTCTATTTTACAATCACGAAATCATGTTGAAAAACAGGCCTGTTACGTTATAATATCTTGGTTTTTTATTAATCAAGTGTTTACTTTTATGCAATTAATTATTAGAAATATGAAGTTTATATGAATTGAAACAACCTGGCCTCAACGGCTAATAAAAAAAATTATTCAACCTGTTTTATTTATACTTAAAATTATGCTTATGGATCCCGTTCAATCATTAGTTAAAGGTCTTGCCGACAAATACGGAAGGACGAGAGAAAGCCTGCTCCCTGTAATGCAGGGTGTGGTTCAGCAAGAAAAGTACCTTTCGGAATATTCGATGGTAGAAATTGCCCGGGAGATGGATATTCCGGCATCTGACGTTTACGGTACAGCAACCTTTTATTCATTTCTTGAAACCCAGCCCAGCGGAAAATTTATTATTCGAGTTTGCAAAACCATTACATGCGCCATGAAAGGCAAAAACCAAATCCTGTTTTCGATACAGGACATGCTTAAAATTAAAGTGGGAGAAACAACCCCTGACAATCGTTTTACACTGCTCGAAACCAATTGCCTGGGGTGGTGCCATAAAGCTCCTGCAATGCTAATTAACGATGAAGTTTATACCGACCTCACCCCGGAAAAAATCCGGGAAATTCTTTCAGGGTACATTAAAAAATCAATTTAATCTAAAAAACAGGAAGTAATGGCATACTCATATCAATTAAAAAGAGTGGATTTCATTTTCAAGAATGAAAACAACTGGGAGAAAGTCCTGGCCACTACCATAAAAAAGAAACCGGAAGATATTATAAACGAGCTGATTAGCTCAGAACTAAAAGGACGCGGAGGTGCAGGATTCCCTACCGGTCTCAAATGGAAACTTACCTCTGAAGCAAAAGCAAAAAATAAATATGTGATTTGCAATGCAGATGAAGGAGAACCCGGCACTTTCAAAGACCGTGAAATTCTTTCGCGCGTCCCCTACAAAGTACTTACAGCAATGGCCGTTTGCGGTTATGTAACCGGGGCAAAAGAAGGATATATCTACCTGCGTGGTGAATACAAGTTTCTTGAAGAAGAACTGAACAAAGCCATCGAGGAGTTCCACTACTACTGCAAAGAGACCAACCTCGATTTTAAAGTTAAAATCTTCATGGGAAGCGGTGCCTACATTTGCGGAGAAGAAACCGCCCTGATGGAATCGATGGAAGGCAGGCGTGGCGAGCCACGAAACAAGCCGCCATTCCCAACCCAGGCGGGGTACATGGATGGCCCAACGGTTATAAA
>JBNJGR010000255.1:0-4041 GCA_051747885.1 Bacteroidota bacterium
GATGTAAATTTTCCGGGAATATTTCTCGTTGCGCGATTCACGTACCGCAGTAACAATATCGGCCCCGCTGGTTTTCATTTTATTGAATAGCACCGGAATCAGTTCGGGCGGATCCTGAAAATCGCCATCCATAATTATTATGTTATCGCCCCGGGCATATTCCAATCCAGCTGTTAATGCCGCCTGCAAACCAAAATTCCGTGAAAGTGAAATAATTTTCAGTTCTTCCCTTTGTTCCCTGATTTCTATAAGCTTTTGCAAAGTAGAATCTGTACTTCCGTCATTTACACAAACGACTTCAAATTTCTTGTTTGTTTGCTCCAGTGATTGAAAAACATCATCGAGCAACCGCTCAACAAGTTGTTCCTCATTCAATAATGGAATAACGACAGATATCATAACTTGCGACTTTAAATTTTAATTTTTTCTCCGGGCACCGGTAAAGGAAAATCCATTTTCACTGGTCCCATTTCATAATTATCAGGCCCCAATCGTTCGTTTGACTGGAGCATTTCTTCCCACGTAATTTTTTGCCCGGTATAAGCAGCGGTACGCCCCAAAATTGCTGTCAGGGTAGATTCAGCCATTCGCCGGGATTCAACGACGGGTTCATTCATTCTGATAGCAGTTACCAGATGAATGTGTTCCTGTACATAAGGCGAAACTTTTACAACTCCGGTTGATGTACCATCATTGTTTTCAGGATATTGGTACTGCCATTTGATTGTACCATCCGGATTATATATCGTGTTTTTGCAGTTTGTATATCCTTCCGTCCCAGTAACAAGTTCGCCAAGCGAATTTGAACACCCATCAATTTCCCGTGACATGCTGTGTGACGACACTCCATTTCCATAGTCAAAATCGACGCTGAAAAAGTCATATTGATCACCCGTCATGCGGTGGACGCGTCCGCCAAATCCCATTGCACTTTCAGGATAGCGATCAAAAAACCAGTTCACTACATCAATATTATGAATATGGGTATCGAGAAAATGGTCGCCACTCAACCAGCAGAAATTATTCCAGTTGCGGAGCATATATTCCATGTCGCTCCAGTTTTCATCTCGTGTGCGAAACCAGCTATGCCGCCTCAACCACCAGGCCTTTGCCGAAATAATTTCGCCAATGGCACCGGCAGCCACCTTTCGGTAGGTTTCCAGGTAATCGTGCTGATGCCTGCGTTGGGTGCCGGCAATAACAGTCAATCCTTTTTCAACAGCTTTTTCGGAAGTAGCAATTACCTGACGAACACCAAACGGATCAACAGCAGCTGGTTTTTCCATAAAAACATGTTTCCCTGCATCAATAGCTGCCTCAAAATGGAGTGGTCTGAAGTGTGGTGGCGTGGCAAGAATTACAACATCCAAATCAAGATCCATCATTTTTTTGAACGAATCAAATCCGGTGAAGCAATTTTTATCAGATACCTGAATGTGATGTTTTCCTAATTTTTCCCGGCATTCCTGTAATTTATCTTCAAAAACATCTGCCAAAGAAACAAGTTCCAAATCGTTTCCGGCAGAAAGAAAGTTTAACGCAGCTCCGGTTCCCCTGTTGCCACAACCAATTAATCCGGCGCGTAACCTTTGCCCGTCAGGTGCTTTTTCATGAAGTGGCGGAAAGTCGTAGTCAACTTTGTTATCAGTACTGCAAGAGCTAACTGCACTTAATCCGGCAAAACCTGCCGCTCCCAAAAGTGCTGATTTACCCAAAAAACCCCGTCGCGAAATCCGATTGTTCTCCATTGCAGCTTAAATCTAAAATACAAGTATAAGATGCTGCACTTAGTATCTGCTTAACCACAAACCAAAAAATATATTAACAGTTAATTAATTTCTAATTAATTAAACTACTAAAATATTGATTTGATACAACTTGAAAAACATTTGAAAAATATATTTTTTTCAAAAATTGGTCACAAAAAACAATTCCATTAATGAAAATAACAAAAAAATTAAGTACGTTTGAAAATTAATTAAGAATAAATCATTGGGTGTATTTTAGAATTAAATACTTTCTATTCTACCTTGTTGTCAGCTTTTTACTTTTAAACCAAAAAGCTGTTGCAAGGGAATTCACCGAAACGACTTTTCTTATTGCCGAAATAAACGCTTCGAATGCAAATAACCAACAGTTGTGGGATTTTATTCATTCCAATAACCAAACCGGCATTGAAATAGGGTTAACGAAAAACAATAATGAAGTTTTTGTCCGGGGCAGTAACCAAAATTTTGACATTATCCTGGAGCAGATCTACTCAATGGCAATAAAAGATTCTTCAAAGCTGATCCCGGTGTTCATACATTTTGACGGTGATTCTCAATTTATCGATTCAATTTTACAGCAGTCGGCTGTTGCAGATTATATTTTTCATTTGCCGCGAGGCGAAGCCTGGCCATCACTTGAGTATTTAATTCAGGCCAACCGAAGGATACTCTTTTTTGTTTCCGGTAAAATTGAAAATCAAAGCCGGATTCTTCACCATACCGAAAACTATGCGCTTTCTATTTCTGCCGGGAATTACACAGGGTCTGGCAGCAGTACTGCAAACAACGAAATCAATCATGAGCTGTTGATAGTTGAAGATTTCCAGCACTTGCCAACACAAACGCCCCCTAGCAGTTTAAGTCGTAACCTGGTGCCGGATTACATCAATTTTCTGCTCGAAAACTGGACAAATTACGGGAAACGACCCAATTTCATTTTTGTGGGTGAAGAAATCTTTAACTTCGATTTTATCATTTGGCAGTTAGAATCTTTTGTATGGGTAAACGGCACTGTTCAGGTAGCTGGAAAAATTATGGATAAAGTTTACTGGCGTAGTCCCGATGTCGCCGTTACCGGTGGTCGCTTCAGTTTTCCGTTCAGAGGAGGTGAAGAAATTTCAATTTCTCCTTTTGCCCCCGGGTACGAAATGTCGCCCCAAAATATAATTGTAACCAGCGAAATGGAAATTCCTGAAAATTACACTATTACAGCAACACCACTTCAGCTTGGCGATGGCCTGGTAAGCGGTTTTCGATTTGATGGTGCAATCAGAGATACCATAAACCCGGAAGCCACTTTCACTGGTGAAAACTATACTTTCTCACAGGATATTGAACGCGGGACCGTACTCAAACTTCCTGAAAATGCAAGCGTGAACCTTGGCTCCCCTGAAAATTACGGACTGCGCAACAGCAGTTTTACGGTTGGTTGTTATGTGAAATTTAATGAAATACTGGATTACGGTGACAATGCCATTTTGGGAAATTACGAAAGCGAATACCGGCGCGGGCTGCACCTCATCCTACGATCCGGAAATCCATACTTCGGGCTGTGGGCCAACGATTTTATTGCTGATGTAAAACTAAAACCTAACATTTGGTACCACCTGGCCTGGCGCTATATTATAGAAACCGGTGAGCAGGCAATTTTTCTGAACGGTAGAAATATAGGAAGCTCCACCGGGCATCCGCCTTTTTCTGGCACAGGTGATATCCACCTTGGCAGCGCGCTTTCACAAGGTGCCAGCCTGCGCGGTTACATCGATAATTTATACTTTTGGAACAGGCCGCTTGGTTCGGAAGAAATTAACCGGCTGGCGCTCGACGAGTTGATTTTAATTCAGGATGAAAATTCACAATCAGGTTTTCTTCAGTCAGATAAGCAGCTTTTCATTTTTATATTCGCCGGGCTGATATTGTTAATTATCATTTTTTTGCTGATTTTCAGAAAATCAAGAACCAACAATCTCCATTCAACCATAAAACTTCCGGATAAAAACGATGCCAACCAGATTAACCTTTTTGGTGGTTTCAAAGCAATTGATAAAGGAGGCAACGATGTCTCCAGGCTATTTACTTCGAAAATAAAAGAACTGTTCCTGTTTGTGCTTTTTGGTACATTGAAAAACCAAAACGGAGCATCTGTTTCCGAAATTAATGAGCAATTGTGGCCGGGCTTACCGGCAAAAAAAATCACAAACAACCGGGCTGTCACTCTGAACAAACTCCGAAAAATACTGGCACAGATAGACGGAGCCAAAATAATTTCATC
>JBNJGR010000256.1:0-4001 GCA_051747885.1 Bacteroidota bacterium
AACCTGGTATTTTTGGGCGCTGTTGAAATGCCGGGGGCCAGAAGTTTCGATACCTGGCTTTTGAAATTAAATGAA
Source organism: Bacteroidota bacterium (assembly GCA_051747885.1). GTDB lineage: Bacteria > Bacteroidota > Bacteroidia > Bacteroidales > Prolixibacteraceae > Tangfeifania. Next base: position 76 of record JBNJGR010000256.1, read on the forward strand.
AATGGGGATACATTAAATACCCGTGTATTAGATAGTCCGGGGAACGATGTTCCATTCAGGATTGTGTCCAACGGCCCAAATGGATATTTACTTGCCACTGTGCAGTTGTCACCGGAGAAAGGTTTTGTTTCCCGGCTGATATCAGTTGATTCCTCCTTTACACAAAAATGGTTAATGGATTCAGAACAGTCTTCTGCCTTGCTGCAAACCGACGTTACTGTTGACAATGCCGGAAATATTTGGTGGTTGAATACTTTTACGGGAATAAACGAAAAACCGCGGGTTTCGCTTTGGAAGCTGGATTCCGAGGGGGAGAAAATCTCTGAATTCAGTTTTGATGATGGTTTGCCGGCTAATGGATATGCGATTGGTATGCTGCCGGATGGTATGATTGGAATTACAAGCCAGATTCAGCCTATAGAAGGCCACCCTACGGTTCAGGTATTAAAGGTTGATACCGACGGTAAATTGTTATGGAAATCGCTCGTCCCGCAGTCAGGTAAAATACTTACCCCGCTATGTATTTGCTGTTCGCCTGACAATTCTTTGTTAGTAGGCGGCTGGGCCGGTTTGTGTTATAATCCCGATGCACCGGAGGAAGAGCAAATCTGGGATTACGACTACCTGTTGACCAAACTGGATGCGAACGGCAAAATTTTATGGACCCAAAATTACAACCGCGAGGGTTCGGAAAAAGGTTCCGCCCTTGCCGTTCTGCCCGACGGAAGCATCATGGCAGCCGGGAACTGTGAAACTTCGTTTACCGGCAACATTGGCCCGTGGCTGCTTTTTGTCGATAAAAACGGGAAACTGATAAATGACCAGGTGTACAAATTCAAGTTTAACCACGATCGGGTGGCATGCATTATCAATACTTCCGATGGCGGTTTTCTAATGGTTGGTCCCGGTTATATTGATACCGAACACCGGCTGACGGGTTGGGTGAAAAAACTGAGTCCGGTATTGTAAAAGACTGTTCATCGAACCTTGTCGCAACTTCTGTGTTTTAATCTTTTACAAGAGAATAAAATGCAAAAAAAAATGAAAAACTTTGCGCAAAGCCAGGATAAAAGGCAGGAGTTCCGTATAAAGAGAAAAATCTTTCTGCCGGTAATCCTTCTGTTTTTTCTGACAGGCTTCGTCAAAGAATATAACCCGATTAAAACCCTCAAAAACAAACAACAAAAAAATAAACAGATGGATACTGATAGTGAACAGAAAATGAAATTTTCCAAAGCCATAAAATTCCTGCATTCATTAAACAATACACAGCGGGAAAAAACCCAATTTGATTTTGAGGATGCATCCAAAACCAAATGGCACTATTTGCCGGGAGCCACGAGGAAGAGGGCGGGAATCCAGCTTTTTGAGCTGAATGAAACACAAAAAGAACTTCTTTTTTTGCTGCTGCAGGATTTTTTGAGCGAATCCGGCTATTCGAAAACCAAACAGATAATTGCACTGGAGGAGGTGCTTGTTCAACTGGGCGGAAGCTCTGTTGTAAGGGACCCGGAAAAGTATTTCGCGGCATTTTACGGAAATCCGGAGCGGGACAGCTTGTGGGCCTGGTCGTTCGAGGGACATCATATTTCACTGAATTTTACCGTTTTGAATGACCGGATTTCGATGGCTCCCCGATTTTTTGGCGCAAACCCGGCCATTATCCCGGATGGAAAAAGAAAAGGGGAGCGTACCCTCGGCAAGGAAGAAGATTATGGGTTGGAATTGATAAATTCCATGTCGGCAAGCCAAAAACAGAAGGCTATATTTCGCAAAAACGCTTTTTTCGACATTACCACTACCAATGCACCGGAAGTGAACCCGCCGGAGCCGGCCGGCATTGAAATGAACGATTTGGACCCTGCTCAGCAAAACATCCTCGTAAACCTGATAAACGAGTACTTGTCGGCTATGCCGCCTGAACTGGCGTCGAAACGGATGGAAAACCTGAAACAGGAAGAATTCGATAAAATCCGTTTCGGATGGGCAGGCGCCACAAAATTGGGAGAGCCTCACTATTACCGGATTCAGGGAAAAACTTTTCTGGTGGAATTCGACAATACCCAAAACAACGCCAACCATATCCACACCGTCTGGCGGGATTTCGACGGCGATTTCGGCAGAGACTTAATCCGTGAACACTACCGGATGTCGGAGCATCATTCCATGCATTAATATCATCGTAACCACCTATTCACCAGATGACCCGCCGGCTGGCGGACAGCAGGTGAACCGAAGGAGTTGAGCTGGTGGCTCAAAGTCCACCTGCTCAATATTTACAACGAAACAATTTCTGCCACTTTTTTTCTGCTGAATTTACCATTGGCTGCTCGGGGAAGTTGCGGGAGAAACCGGATTTGCCGGGGTTGCCCAAACTTTTCCAGTTCGCGCCGGCAAGTTTCCCTCAACCGTTTTGTTTCCGCATCGGAAACTTTCCCTTCCACTACCAGAACCAATTGTTCTCCAAGTGATTCATGCGGCAGGGAGAAAATTAAAAACGGTTCAGAAATGAAAGGTTCCAGCTTTTTTTCAATTTGCTCGGGCGAAAATTTTATGCCGCCGGAGATAATAACATTGTCGTTGCGGCCCAAAATCCGGAAGGTTTTTTCATCTTTCAGTTCGGCGAGGTCGGTGGTTTGCAGCGGGGGTTTTTCCAGTCCGGGCAAATAAATTTGCAGACAGCCTTTGGCGGATAACCTCACGCGGATGTTTTCCAGGCAGTGGTACCAATCGTCGGCGCCGGTTCCGTTGATTTTCCGCAGGGCAATGTGGGTAGCGGTTTCGGTCATCCCGTAACCGGACCAACAGGCAGTGGAAACATTTTGCAACGCCTTTTCAAGCGATGCCGGAATAGACGAACCACCAAGCAGTAATTGTTCAATATTATTGAGTAGTTCTCCCAGTGAGGTTTCTGCGTTCAATATTTTTGTAACCTGGTTGGGGACCATAGCCGCGAACCGGAATTTATCTTTTTCCAGGAAAGCAAAATCGGTCGTTGGTTCTGTCAAATAAAGGTCGAGTTTACCCAGCAGCGCACGGACAACCATCAGTTTACCGGCAATGTATTGCAGGGGCAGGCAGTGGAGGATGCGGTCGTTCTTTTTCAGTTTAAAAAAATGAAGGGTTCGCTTCGCGCTTTCTGCAACAAATTCTTTTTCTAACCGGATGGTTTTGGGCGCTCCGGTGCTTCCCGAGGTTTTTACTTCGATAAAACCGGCAGGTGCATACCATTCTTTCAGAAATCCGGCCAGTTCTTTTTCGGCCCCTGTTTTATGCGGTTTTTTGAAAAATTCATCCACCGGAATCCTTTCTCCGTTCAGCATGATATGTTTCGGAAACAGGCTCATACTTCAAAAAAGTTTTGGGAACACTGAAACTTCTTATCCGGATTAAACCACAATTTTTCGCCCCGGATTTCAAGCGGTGACGGAATATTGTTGGTAAAAAGGCTGCCGGTTCCCAGTCCCTGGTGGCCTGTTGCATTTTGCCGAAACGTCCATTGTGCGATGGCGTTCAGCCCGATGTTCGATTCCAGGTAGGAAGTGACCCACCAGCCCACCGACCTGCTTTCGGCTAAATCAATCCACTCTTCGCAACCCGAAAGTCCACCATGCAAACTGGGTTTCAGAATGAGGAATTGTGGACGGACGGTATCGAGCAACTTTTCTTTTTTATTTTTATCGTGAATACCAATAAGCTCTTCGTCCAGCGCAACCGGAATCGGAGATTCTTTGCAAAGGACCGCCATCTTTTTCCATTGCCCGGCGACAATCGGTTGTTCGATGGAATGAAGGTCAAATTGTGCCAGTGTCTGCAATTTTGCTATGGCTTCATCCGGTTGAAAAGCGCCGTTGGCATCCACCCGCAGCGTAATTCGGTCGGCAGCGTATTTTCCCCGGATGCTACCCAGAATTTCCAGCTCTTTT
>JBNJGR010000257.1:0-3951 GCA_051747885.1 Bacteroidota bacterium
ATGTACAGTGTAAGCCTGCGAATCGTAAACGATGAATGCGAAGCCGAAGATGTGATGCAGGAAGCTTTTTTGAATGCTTTCAAAAAAATTGACAGCTACAAAGGTGAAGTAAGTTTTGGTGCCTGGTTAAAAAAGATTGTAATAAACCGTTCTTTGGATTGTTTAAAAAAACGCAAAGCAAAATTTGAAGAGGTAAATGAACGGACGATGGAAATACCGGACTTTGGCGATACGCATGCAGAGGTGGATATCCACACCATTAAAAAAGCAATTAAATGCCTGCCCGAAGGTTACCGTACCATACTAAGCCTTTACCTCATTGAAGGATACGACCATGACGAGATTAGCGAAATTCTGGGAATTAGCAACGCAGCCTCAAGAACCCAGTACTCGCGTGCAAAAAACAAATTAAGAGAATTATTAAAAGGTAAAGAAATATTCTCATACAATTGATTATGAAAAAGAGAGACTACATAGAAGAACTGATTTCGAAAAACCTGAAGGAGTTGAACGACAACGAACCTCCCGAAGGACATTTCGAACGGTTTGAGAAAAAACTGGCAATGCAGCACAAAAAAAGCACTTTCTCGCTGAACGTTGTGTGGAAAGTTGCCGCTGCAGTCATATTTGTTTTCCTGGCCGTTAACCAGGGAATCATTTGGTTTTCTCCCGATGAAGAACAACCAATGCAGGCCACAGGTCGGGAACAGGCAAGTCTTGCATCGGTTTCTGACGAATATGAAGAGGTGGAATTTTATTACACCAATGCCATAAACAGCGGACTGAGCCAATGGGAAAAAATGGCTGCCGAAGGGCTCATCACCGAAGAAGAGCAACAAATGATGGACACCGAGTTGGCTGAATTTGAAAACGTCTATCAAAAACTTCAGAACGATTTGGCTGCCAACCCCAACGACGAACGGGTAATTAACGCCATGCTCGAGTATTACCAGACCAAGCTAAGTCTTATAAATATGATTGTGAACAAATTAGAAGAAGTAAAACAAAAAAACAATAGAAATCATGAAACAGAAATTTAGAATTATAACCGTATTATTCCTTGCAGGTTTTTTAACCGCCGGAATTACAGCTTTAGCCGAGGAGAAAACAAAAGAGTACAACGAATCGTGGCCTGCACGCAGTGTGGAAACACTGAAAATTGACAACAAATTTGGTGAAGTGAAAGTAACCAACCAGGGCGGGAATGATGTAACTATCGACGTAGTTGTAACCGTTGAAGCGCCCAACGAATCGCGGGCTGATGAACTGCTCGAACAGATAAACGTTGTTTTTTCAAAAAGCGGAAACACCGTTTCGGCTGAAACCCGCATCGACAATGACTTTAAAAGCCGCAGGGATTTCAGTATCGACTACCTGGTGAACATTCCCACCGACAAAAACCTGGATATTTCAAACAAGTACGGAAATACCATGGTAAATGTGCTCAACGCCAACGGAACGTTCGATATTCAGTACGGAAATTTCACTGCCAACGAGCTGAATTCGCCCGCAATCGGAACAATGGATATAATGCTTGCCTATGGAAAAGCCGACATCAGCCTTTCGAACGATTTGGATGTGGAAGTGAAGTACTCCACCATGAATTTGGGAGAAACCGATGATCTGTTGCTGAACTCAAAATATACAGTCATCAATCTGGAAAAAGCCAGCACTGTTGAAACAGAATCAAAATATGACACTTTCAATTTTGAAGAAATTGGCAGTTTTTCGGGCGAAACAAAATATACCCACATAAAAATTGACGAACTTTTGCAACGGCTGAACATTGAAGCAGGCTACGGCGGAATCAGGGTGAACAGAGTAGCCAAAAATTTCGATTCCATTTCAATTACCAACAGCTACGGGCAGGTTTCACTGGGGCTCGGCGATGCCACCTATTCGGTTGATGCCACTTGCGAATATTGCGGAATTTCATATCCTGAAGACGATTTTACCGGCAACCGGATGAACGAAAATCAAACCCGTACAATTGAAGGAAAAGTTGGAACCGGCAGCGGCGGAACAGTAGTTGTAAAAAGCCGGTACGGACAAATAAAACTGAATTGAATAATGTGAGAGAATATTTAAATTTTTTAGCCGTGGGTCAACTTTGACAAATTTAACTTTTTATAAAATCAGGTGTTTAAAAAACGTATTACACAACGTGAAATTTTGAAAAAATTTGTAAGATGTTAAATTACAAATTTTTTCAAAATTTCTACATCAAGGGAGGATTTACCATTTTCACCGCCCTAAAGGACGGTGCTAGTTTTTTGTTCTCAAATTTGTCAAAGTAGAATTAAGTCTCGCGGTTTTTTATTGTAGAATAAAAACATAGTTTATACAAATCGAACCAGAACAGACGAGTTTTTTTACCGGTTAAATTTTTCTCCATTGCTCTATGAAATGTGGTATAGAAAAAACGAAAAACAACCGCGGGAATCAGCTTTGTGATTCTTTTGTACTTGCTTAGAAATTGCACTTGCTGAATGAATTCCGGGGCTTCATTCAATATTTCATTGGTAATAAAATTGAGATTTTTGAGTGCAGTTTTCGTTTTCGTCAGAAATGTATGCGCATCTTCCAAACCGGTATGCTCAACCGGGTTTTGAATATGCAGGGGCAATACTCCTTTCCGGAACAAATCGTATCCCAGCAACGTATCTTCATGTCCATAGCGCCCGATATTCTCTCTGAAATGCACCTCTGAGAAAAGTTGTTTTTTAATTAAAAAATTATTGGAGGTTATAATAAATCCCTTTTTTTCATTACGCTGTGACGCCAATATAGCTTCCCGTTTTGTCCCGTAAAGCCAGCGGAGCAATTTTTCCTGATCCTCCGGAGGATTTGGTTGGTAGGCCGTTCCCCCGCATAACACATCTGCATTCTGTACATTCCCGAGATAATTTTCCAGGTATTTTTCCGAAATAATTTCTGAATCGGCGTCGATGAAAAGAAGGTATTTATATCCGGAATCGTGCCCCATTTTATTACGGATGCCAGCGCGCCCAAAATTTTCATTCATTTCAACATAAACAACTTGCGGAATTTTGCTCAACTCACGGTTAATTTTTTTGATCCGCTCTTCCGAACCATCATCGTAAACCCTGATTTCAACAGGGCAATCCAGCTTTTTAGCCTGCTCCGACAATTGCAAAACTAAAGGACGGGCATTGATGTTATATACCGGGATGTTTACTGACAGCATCAAAAAAAATTTAGGTGCGGTTGAATTTACCGATTCATTCCGAAAATACAGGTTACAATCGCAACTTTTCAGCTAAAACTTTATTTTTGATGAAATATTTTGCAGTGAAAATTAAAAATCCGCCTTTAATGAAAAACACATTCGTGTTATTACTCTCACTTTTTTCGATGGCTGTTTGGGGCCAGAAAGCACAAATTGAAATTAAGCTGAAACCCACAGCCGGGAAAAAAATTTTACTGGCCAATTATTACCTGGGGAACATTTATTCGGTTGATACCATTCAGATGAACAATGAGGGATGGGGAACTTTCAGCGCCGACACTTTACTTCCACAGGGATTGTATAAAATTTACCAGGATCAGGATAACCATTTCGATTTTCTCCTGGGCGCCGATCAGCAATTCACCCTTTCCAACAACTCATTTTCTTCGCAAACCATGGAAATTGAAGGCGCTGAAGAAACCGGTGCATTTGCCGACTACCTGGTTTATCTTCAAAACCTTCAGCAAAAAGGTGCAGTAATCAGGGAACAAATAAATTCTGCAACAGGTGACGAAAAAGAAAAACTACAGGAAGATTTGGCGGAGCTGACAAATCAACTTCATGCAAAATGGGAGCAAATTGAAACCGAACACCCCGACTGGTTTTTGGGCAAATTTGTGAAAGCCAACCATGTACCTTCACTCGATGTTTCCACGCTGCCCGCCGAAGTTCAAAACAACGATTCATTACTAACAAATGCC
>JBNJGR010000258.1:0-3943 GCA_051747885.1 Bacteroidota bacterium
AGCTGTAGTGGAAAAAGTTGAGAAAAGTTAAAAGATATCCCGTTTTTTAATGTCCCGGATAAAAAGCTGCAGGCTGGTTTTTCCCCGGTATTCATTTTCAGTGATTGAATAGCACACATCAAATGGCAAACCCGAAGTAATTAAATCGAATTTGTCGGATTTATTAAATGCAATACCGGGAAAAATTCCGGAGTTCACATCAGGTTCCACCAGGTCAAGTTTCAGGTGCTCCTGGTTTTTACCAACCAGGCGACTGGTTCCGGCATCAAAAACATCTTCCGTTACAAAGATGGGAGTCATATTGTGCGGGCCAAACGGGGCAAACTGCTTTAAAATGCGGTAAAACCGAGGGGTAATTTCGCTGAGGGTAATTTTTGCATCCACATCAATGGTTTGAAGTTGCTGCAAATCGGTGACCTGATTTTTAACAATTTCTTCAAAACGGCGGCGGAATTCAGGTACATTTTCAATTTTAAGCGTCAGGCCGGCGGCGTACATGTGTCCTCCGTAAGATTCCAACAAATCGCTGCACTGCCCGATGGCTTCATACAAATCGAAATCTTTTACCGAGCGGGCCGAACCGGTGGCCATGCCGTTGGATTCGGTGAGAATTATTGTTGGCCGGTAAAACTGCTCGGTTACCCGCGATGCCACAATCCCGACAACTCCCTTGTGCCAGTCGCGGTTGTAGAGCACCGTACTCTTCATATCAGCCATCTCCGGATCCTTCACAATCATGTCGAGCGCATCCTGGGTAATGTCGCGGTCGAGTGTTTTTCTGATTTCATTAAACGAGTCAATTTCTTCGCCCAGCAGGTCCGATTTATCTTCGTCGCGGGCCACCAGTATCTGCACCGATTTTTTCCCGTGCTCAATCCTTCCTGAAGCATTTAAGCGGGGACCAATCTTGAAAACAATGTCGCTGATGGTAATTTCGCTGCCGTTAATTCCGGCAAAATTGATGATGGTTTGCAGGCCCATTCCCGGGTTGGAATTCAGTTTTTTCAATCCGTAATATGCCAGCACCCTGTTTTCTCCCGTAATGGGAACAATATCGGAAGCGATGCTTACTACTACCAAATCGAGCAGATCGTAAATTTCTTCCAGTTCAACATCATTTTTCTGGGAATAAGCCTGAAGCAGTTTAAAGCCTACTCCGCACCCCGACAGTTCTTTGTAGGGATAGGGACAATCGGGTTGTTTCGGGTCGAGCACGGCAACCGCGTCCGGTACTTCATCATCGGGATTATGGTGGTCGCAGATTACAAAATCGATACCACGTCCTTTGGCATTGGCAATTTTAGCTACTGCTTTAATGCCGCAGTCAATCGCAATAATCAGCGAAAACCCATTCTTTTCAGCATAGTCGATACTTTGCGGCGAAATGCCGTAACCTTCCGTGTAGCGGTCGGGAATGTAATATTCGATATGTTCAATCCGGGGTTTCAAAAAAGAATACATCAAAGCAACCGAAGTAGTTCCGTCCACATCGTAATCGCCGTAAACCAGCACTTTTTCCTGGTTGGCTACCGCCAGTTCCACACGGGCAACTGCCTTTTCCATGTCTTTCATCAGAAACGGATCATGCAAATCGCTCAAACGGGGCCGGAAAAATGATTTGGCTTCGTTAAACGTTTTTATCCCCCGCTGCACGAGTAACCTTGCAATGGTCATATTTACATTGAGCGCTGCCGAGAGGTGTTTTATTTCGTTTAAATCGCCCTGATTTTTTAGATTCCAGATTCTTTCCATACCTCACTTTTCAATTTATTCTCCCCCTAATCTAATTTACAAAGATAAAAATTGCATCCGATAAAATGCCACATTTAAAATGTCATTGCCAAAGAATCTCTGAAGTGTTTTTACCCAACACCTTAAAATAAAAAGTGAACCACATCTTTTATTATCTTTGCAAAAATTTCAGCAACCCTTAAACATAAATTTAGACAATTGAAAAAAGAAGTTGTTTTATTTGTAAAGAAATATAAGAAAAAATAATAATGAGTCAGTTGGAATTGAGTGAACAGGAAGTCATCAGGAGGAATTCGTTAAAAAGGCTGCGCGAGTTGGGAATAGACCCGTATCCGGCTGCAGCTTATGATATAAACACCACCTCTCTGGAAATAAAGGAGAAGTTCAGCGAAGAAAAACAGAATTTTCAGGAAGTGCGCCTGGCCGGACGGATTATGAGCCGCCGGATAATGGGAAAAGCTTCGTTTGCCGAAATCCAGGATACTAAAGGCAGGATTCAGATTTATGTAAACCGTGACGAGGTGTGCCCGGGCGAAGACAAAACCCAATACAACGAAGTATTCAAAAAACTGCTCGACATTGGCGACACCATCGGTATTGAAGGTTTTGTTTTTAAAACCCAGATGGGCGAAATTACAGTGCACGTGAAAAATTTTACCGTGCTGAATAAATCGCTGCGGCCATTGCCCATTGTAAAAGAAAAAGACGGGAAAACCTACGACGCTTTTACCGACCCCGACCAGCGGTACCGCCAGCGTTATGTCGATTTAATTGTGAATCCCAAGGTGAAAGATGTTTTCATTAAACGCACGAAAATTTACAACACCATGCGGCAGATGTTCAACGAATACGGTTACCTGGAAGTGGAAACGCCTATTCTTCAGCCTATTCCGGGGGGAGCCGCTGCGCGTCCGTTCGTTACGCACCACAACACGCTGAACATGCCGCTCTACCTGCGCATTGCCAACGAACTTTACCTCAAAAAACTGATTGTTGGCGGGTTTGAGGGTGTTTACGAATTTGCCAAAGATTTCCGCAACGAAGGAATGGACCGAACACACAACCCGGAATTCACCGCAATGGAAATTTATGTGGCGTACAAAGATTACAAGTGGATGATGAATTTCACCGAACAGATTGTGGAACGCGTGGCGCTGGCGCTGCACGGAACAACAAAAGTGCAGGTGGGTGAAAACCTCATCGATTTTAAAACGCCTTACCCGCGGGTAACCATGACCGATGCCATTAAAGAACATACCGGCTACGATATTTCAGGAAAATCGGAAAAAGAGTTGTTCGAAATTTGCAGCAAGCTCGATATTGAAACCGACCCGAGCATGGGAAAAGGAAAACTGATTGACGAAATTTTTGGTGAAAAATGCGAGCACCACTACATCCAACCCACATTTATTACCGATTACCCGGTTGAAATGTCGCCGCTTACAAAACGCCACCGCGAAAACCCGGAGCTGACCGAACGTTTCGAACTGATGGTAAACGGGAAAGAGATTGCCAATGCCTACTCCGAGTTAAACGATCCCATCGACCAGCGAGAGCGTTTTGAGGAACAATTAAAACTTTCGGAAAAAGGGGACGACGAGGCGATGTTCATCGACCAGGATTTTCTGCGTGCACTGGAATATGGCATGCCACCTACCTCGGGAATGGGAATGGGCATAGATCGCCTGACCATGTTTATGACCAACAGCCCGTCTATCCAGGATGTGCTTTTCTTCCCGCAAATGAAGCCTGAGAAAAAGCAGGTGGAACTCACCGAGGAAGAAAAGCAGGTGCTGGAACTGCTGAAAACCGAATCGCCGGTGGAACTGGAAGTCATTAAAACACAATCGGGCCTCAGCAACAAGAAATGGGACAAAGCCATTAAAGGCCTCACCAAACACAAACTGGCCAAAGTCAACAAAACCGACGACGGACTTTTTGTGGAGCTGGTGGAGTAGGAAGAAGTCGGAAGCCGGATGCTGGAAGACCGAAGACTGGTGAATGGTGACGGAAAACACGAAGCTGAAAAAAAAATTGTAGAGCAAAGCCTTTGATCCTTTTGTGAGTCAGGAGCTTTTTTGTTGGGTGCGGTGGCCGGGTGTGGCGATTTGAAATCGCCAGTTTTTGATGAGTTTTAGGCTGGTGTGTCACTTTTTTGGTATTCGGTTTATTCTTTTTTTTTTTCAACAAT
>JBNJGR010000259.1:0-3924 GCA_051747885.1 Bacteroidota bacterium
ATACAACAGAAATGGTTCCCGGTTCTGGAAAGTGCCCATCGATTACATACCTGCCGATTTTCCGGGAACAGGCGACTGTTTTGCCAGCGTTTTAACCGGCTCGCTGATGCAGGGCGACAGCCTGCCCATTGCGCTCGACAGGGCCGTTCATTTTATTTCGTACGGAGTAAGGGCAACTTATGGCTACAATTACGACCCCAACCAGGGAATTTTGCTGGAAAGGGTGCTCAACCGGCTAAATTTCCCCATGCCGGTGAGTAGTTACGAGGTTTTTTAGAATTATATCCGATTATTCAAAACTTTCCCATTCACTGTCGTAATAATTTTCCCGGAAGTACTTAAATTCTTCATCTTCAAAAAAGAATTTTTCTCCAATTGCCGGTTCTAATGTATCCATCCAAATGGCATTCTCATCAAATTTGGCAAAAAACGGGCGGGCCACCCAGTCAGGATTTCGCCCCTGAATAAACCGCAGTACAAATATTTTTTCCTGATTCATTTCAGTAACGCCCAAAATCTGCACTTTCCCTGGTGTACAAGACATACTTGGCCCGCGGACGGTCCGGCAAACGCCGCTCACATTTTGATAGGCTTTTCTGAAGATTTCCCAGGCTTCAAATAACGGTACGGAAAAATAATGCTGTGCCCCTGTATTTCGCGCAATAAACATGTAGTAGGGAATACAATTGAGATTCACCTGCTTTCGCCACATTTCCGACCAAAGTTCCGGTTTATCGTTAATATGCCTAACCACAGGTGATTGTGTCCTGATTTGTACCCCTGTGTTTCTTAATTTCTGAATGGAATGTTTTACAGCCTCTGTCTCTAATTCTACGGGGTGGGTAAAATGTGCCATAAAAGCCAGATTTATACCTTTCGAGGTAATTGTTTCAAACAATCTCAGGAAGTCATCGGCATCATCATCTGTAAGAAATTTATAGGGCCAGTAACTTAATACTTTTGTTCCAATTCTAATGGTTTGAATATTGGTTTTGTTCTGGTTGGAAATAAACGGGTTGATATATTTTTTGAAAATTTTATACGACATGGTCATTGGGTCGCCGCCCGTAAATAAAAGATCGGTGACCTTCTGATGCTTCTCCAGATATTTAACCATGAGTTCTGTTTCTTTCATGGCAAACTTTAATTTTTCCATTCCTACAAACTGAGCCCAGCGAAAACAATAGGTGCAATAACTATGGCATGTTTGTCCGGCACTGGGAAAAAACAAGGCGGTTTCCCTGTATTTATGCTGAACACCATACAGCTTTACGTTATCAATTACCGGAACATTATGTTCTTTTTGTCCTGCCGGACTTGGGTTTAACTGTAACCTGATTTTGTTGCTTACCTCCGTTTGATATTTCTTATCAGAGGATTGCTCCAAAGCTGCGGCCATCTCGTTGAAATGTTGCGGCAACAGCATCTCTTTCTGAGGAAATGTCAGGTTAAACATGGGGTCATTTTCGTAATTATCCCAGTCGATGAGTTCGTCGGTAACATAGTTGTTTACTTTGAATGGCAATACTGAACCTACTATTTTAATATTACGTTTATTTTCCTTAGATAATTTTTTGATTTGAGGAATAGTTTCATAATTTCTCAAATTGTAGCTTTTGTAATTCATAATTTCTGTCTCCTTTTTTTTTCCCTCATCATAGTAATTTTCTATATCACAAAAATCGTTTGATAAAAATTTTGGGTTGTGGTTTCAAAATCTTCCCATATAGTTTTCATTGCAGCAGGTAAATTTTCCGTAATATCGTCCGCGATAAGCCTGTCTTCGCCTGTTTGTATTACCGCAAGATCGCCGGCCAAACCGTGCAGAAAAACGCCCATTGGTAACGCTTCGTCAATTGAAAACCCCAGACCGGCCATGCCCAAAATAACTCCGGTTAATACATCGCCACTGCCGGCACCGGGTATACCTGGATTACCGGAAAGATTTATCAATACTTTTTTGTCGGGATAACCAATCAACGAATGTGCCCCTTTCAATACAATCATGGCATTCAGTTTTTGACAGGTATCCTGTAAAATATTGATTTTATCTTTTAAAATATCCTCTGTTTTTAGCTTTGTAATGGAGGCCATTTCTTCCGGGCGTGGTGTTAAAATTGTGGGAGCCGATCTTTTTGCGATGGAATCCAAATCAGCGGACACAGCCGTTATTCCATCCCCGTCAATTAGCAGGGGTTTTTGTATCTCAATGCACAATTCTTTTACCAGTAGTTGTGTTTCTGCGTTTAATGATAGTCCGGGGCCAATAACGACCATTTCCACTTTCCTGGCAAATTCAAGCAATTGTGTCTTGTTTTGATAACTGATGCTGCCGGAGTCAGTACTTTTTTGAGGAATGAAAACAATCTCGTTCGCAATATTGCCTTTAAAGGACGATGTCTTTTCGGGTGTTGCGAGATAAAGTAAACCGCCGCCTGCTTTCAGAAACAACGACGCAGCGATATAAGGCGCTCCCAAATAATTGGATGAACCCGAAATAAAAAGTGTTTTCCTGTAATCAGCTTTGTGGCTCTCTTTTTTTCGTGCAGGAATAATTTTGGGTTCGTTTACGGCAATTTTCAATTCATCTGAATTTTGGAGAGCGGGAGGAAAAGAAATGTGGGTGACATATAATTTACCGCACAGTTCAAATCCGGGATAAAGGAGGGTTCCTGTCTTGGGTAACCCAAAAGTAACGGTGTAGTTTGCCTTCACTGCAGTTCCCATCACCTGACCCGTATTCCCATTAACACCCGACGGTATATCGAGACTGAATACGGTCTTTTGACTTTCATTAATTACAGTAATCGCATCCTTATATATCGCATTAACGTCCCGGTCGAGGCCTGTGCCAAAAATAGCATCAATAATGGCGTCGGCGCTTTGGACAGTATCTCTTGCCAAAGAAATATCCTGAAAATGGAATAACTTAACTTGAATTTTTTCAACAATATCAAAATTTTGTTTTGCAGCACCTTTATATTTTGCAGGATCACCGATGATAAAAACAGTAACGTGTCCGCCACTGGAATGAATTTTTCGGGCAACGACCAGTCCGTCACCCCCATTATTTCCAACCCCGCAAAAAACCACGAATTTTTTATTTTTAATGCCGAACTCTTTTAAGATAGTGTAATAAACTGCCTGACCTGCATTCTCCATGAGAATTTCCTGCGGAATACCATACTCTTTGGTAGCACGGCGGTCCATATTCCTCATTTCATTTACGTTGCTGATTTTCATAATTCTATTTTTAAAGCTTTATACTTTTCAATATCTTCATTATCCAACTGAATGAGTTGTTGCCAAACCGGTTCATCCGGTTCGCTTTCTTGCATCCGTTTTGCAAATGCAAGATTGGTTATCAGTGAGTCAAGAAATTTTTCTCTGTCTGTCCACAAACCCAGGCTCGGAGAAGGAATATAGTAAATTTCCTCATTGTTTATATTATTAAGGCCCTCTTTGAGCTTTTCAGGATTATAGGTGTTCATTGCTGTTTGAATATCGATATAGTCGAACCCAACTCCCTTAATTTCCTCATTGGTAAGTTTTCCCGGTGCATAAGTGATTTTGAATCGTCCTTCAGAAGAGCCATGTATCAGATGTGCTGCTGCATGTCCAAGTTCGTTTAATTCTGGATCGCTGGCGTAAGCATTTAATGTATGAGGAGTTCCTTTGTAACCATATTTACGGATCATGTGATCAACCTCTTTTTGTTCTCCGAAACGCTTAACGCCGGGTGCAATGATAAGAAGCTCCCCGCCATCGGCAATAACTTTGCGGGTACGGTAAATAGCTTTATTGGCCACCCATGTGCTTTTAAATTCTTTTGCATCCATCACACAAACAACTTTTTGCAGTGGTTTCTCAAATACATGGATGGTATGTTCCCGTGCATATTTTGCCGAAGTAATATACGTTTGG
>JBNJGR010000260.1:0-3914 GCA_051747885.1 Bacteroidota bacterium
GGAGTGCTGTCCTGGCAGTATGTGTCGCATAAAGTGCTGCGCTGGACTCTCGCGCCTGTGTCGTTGTTTTTACTTTTCATACTAAATGCTTTTATTGTTTGGCAGGATCAGGCATGGCATCAACCTGGTTTTTATTCGTTGTTTTTCTGGTTTCAGGTGTTGTGTTATTTTCTTGCAGCTGTAGGGTGGTATTTCGAAAACCGGAAAATCAGGTTTAAATTGCTTTTTATTCCCTATTACTTTATATCCATCAACTATGCTGCAATTAGGGGAATTCTAAGGTACTTCAGAGGAAGTCAGCCTGCGGGATGGGAGAAATCAAAACGGGCATAAGTTTATAATTTAGTAGTGTTATATTTAATCAGGCCAGCGACAGATATCATTCTTTTCTCGATATTTTATTGTAATTTTGCAGCTGATTTAAAGAAGATGTTTCATGACTGATGATATTAAGCTCAATACAATTCCCGAAGCAGTTGCTGCAATTAAAAAAGGCGAACTGGTTATTGTGGTAGATGATGAAGACCGCGAAAATGAAGGTGATTTTATTTTTGCTTCTGAGTTAATTACTCCCGAAGTTATTAATTTTATGACTATTCACGGACGTGGGTTGATCTGTGTTTCTCTTACCGAAAAACGTTGTAAAGAGCTTGAACTGGATTTGATGGTTGGGCAGAATACATCTTACCATGAAACGCAATTTACGGTTTCAGTCGATGGCAATCACCCCGATGTTACCACTGGTATTTCGGCCAGCGACCGGGCAACCACCATAAAAATGCTGGTGGACAGAAATACCAAACCCGGCGATTTGGCACGGCCCGGGCATATTTTCCCGCTGAAAGCAAAAGACAGGGGCGTATTACGTCGGAGCGGCCATACAGAAGCTGCGGTTGATCTTACCCGTCTGGCAGGGCTTTTCCCATCAGGAGTTTTGGTTGAAATAATGAACGAGGACGGTACCATGTCGCGCCTGCCCGAACTCATGAAACTGGCCCAAAAATTCAATTTGAAAATTGTATCGATTAAAGACCTGATTTCGTTCCTTTTTCAAAGCGAAAGCTTAATTGACAGGGGGGAAAAAGTTCTGCTGCCAACCCATTATGGCGATTTTTCTATTATTCCATTTCGTCAGAAATCGAACGGTGCCGAGCATGTGGCAATTATTAAAGGCGAATGGGAAGTTAACGAACCCATTTTAGTGCGGGTACATTCATCCTGCATGACCGGCGATATTTTTGGCTCCCTGCGTTGCGAATGCGGCGACCAGTTGCATAAATCGATGGAAATGATTGACAAAGCCGGCAAGGGGGTAATTGTTTACATGATGCAGGAAGGCCGCGGAATTGGTTTGCTGAATAAAATTGCGGCTTACAAACTGCAGGATCAGGGTATGGATACCATTGATGCAAATATTCACCTGGGATTTAAAGCCGATGAGCGCGATTATGGTGTTGGTGCCCAAATTCTCCGTAACCTGGGCGTTACCAAAATGCGCCTGCTTACCAACAACCCGGTGAAACGTGTTGGCATAGAAGGTTTCGGATTAGAAGTGGTAGATACTTTACCCATCGAAATTGAGCCCAATGAACATAACCAGAGGTACCTGAAGACAAAACGCGACCGGATGGGGCACCACCTGCGTCATTTTAATTACGACCGCTAAAACAGCCAGGTTTTAAGCTGATTTCTTCTGAAAATTATTTGCAAGTTGTCTTTTGCTTTGTGTATATTTTACAAATAATTATAGATTTGTTTCGCGAAGCAAAAGTTGCTGCATTTTTTTTAATTTTTTAAACCATCAGAATTATGAACCGGAATTTAGCCGTGATTATAGCCCTGTTTTTTATTGTGCTGACCTCCTGTAAACAATCCGAAAAACCAGTAGAACAGCCCAATATTTTATTTATAATGACTGATGATCATTCATTTCAGACTCTAAGTGCTTACAGTGATAAACTAATAAAAACGCCAAACCTCGACAGGATAGCAGATGAGGGAGTTGTTTTCACAAACAGTTTTGTGGGGAACTCCATTTGTGCGCCAAGCCGCGCAACGTTGCTCACCGGAAAACACACGCATGTAAATGGCCAGATTAACAACCGGGTTACGTTCGACGGCTCTCAGGTAACTTTCCCAAAGCTTCTGCAAAAAGCGGGTTACCAAACGGCCATGATTGGAAAGTGGCACCTCAAAAGTGACCCAACCGGTTTCGATTACTGGAACATACTGCCCGGCCAGGGCGAATATTATAATCCTGATTTTATTGAAATGGGCGAGAAAAATCAGGTAGAAGGTTACTGCACAACGCTTACCACCGACTTTGCGCTGGACTGGCTCGATGGCAGAGACAGTGAAAAGCCGTTTTGCCTCTTGCTTCACCACAAAGCGCCCCACCGCACCTGGCAGCCCGATACAATTCATTTTGATGAATTCAGGGGAAAAACCTATCCGGTTCCGGATAATTTTTTTGATGATTATGAAGGCCGGAAGGCAGCGGCAGAACAAAAACTGAGCATCCGGGAAAACGATATGGATATTCGTTACGACCTGAAAATGCAGGATGAGCAAATTGAATCGCGCTTCCCGGGAATGGATCACACAGCCCGGATGAACGAAAAACAAAAAAAGGCCTGGGAAGCCCATTATAATCCGATTAAAAAGGATTTTCTTGAACGAAACCTGCAGGGCAAAGAACTGGATATTTGGAAATATCAGCGTTACATGCAGGATTACCTGGCCTGTATCCGTTCGGTTGACGAAAATGTGGGCAGGGTACTGGATTACCTGAAAGAAAAAGGACTGGATGAGAACACACTGGTTGTTTACACCTCCGATCAGGGTTTTTACATGGGAGAGCACGGCTGGTTCGATAAACGTTTTATGTACGAAGAATCATTACGTACTCCATTATTGATGCGGCTGCCCCGGGGCTACACTGCAAAAGGAGAGGTTACGGAAATGGTTCAGAATATTGATTATGCACCTACTTTCCTCGATTTTGCAGGCGTGGCAATTCCCTCCGAAATACAGGGAGAATCAATGAAACCACTTCTTGCTGAAGAGAAAAATGTGGAGTGGCGCGACGGGATTTACTATCATTATTACGAATTTCCGAACGAGCACATGGTGAAACGCCATTACGGCATCCGGACCGGCAGGTACAAACTCATTCATTTTTACAACGATATTGATGAATGGGAATTATATGATTTGGCAACCGACCCGGATGAAATGAACAATTTAATTGATTCGCAGGAGCATGCCGCACTCATCGACAGCCTGAAAACAGAACTGGCCCGACTTCAGGAAAAATACGATGATACCGATCGTTCAACTTATTAACGCAGCCGATTATTCAACAACAAATTTAATCCGGTAGGTGGTTGCTGAGTTCTGATTTTTCAGCAGAATGAGATAAATACCCGGTTCAAATTCGTTTAACCTGAATGAATGTTCCGAAGAAACTTGACTGAACTGGCCTGCATCTAAAATTTTGCCCGATAAATTTACCATTTGGTAATTCCATTTCGATGAACCCTGACCAGTGGGCAGGCTTACCGTAATTTGTTCTTTGGCCGGAATAGGGTAGGCCCCTGTTTCATTCATCTGGTGCATTTCACTTGTGGTACTGTTTTGGGAAATACAGCCAACAAAATCCAGTTCCGCAACAGTGGTAAACGGATTCCCGTTTTCTTCAGATAACGATTTAAATTTCACAAACTGGCCGGATTGGGGTTCAAATTCAATTTGCTTCCTTCCTGCACCTGATTCGAAGGCCCCTTCAGCAACGGCATCTCCCCAGTTGTTGGTGTCGTTCGAAATATACAGTTCAAAGTCTTTTACGCGTCCGTTTGAACTGCTTTGGCGTGGCAAATAGTTTAGCTGGCTTATCTGGTATTCACGGCCGAGAT
>JBNJGR010000261.1:0-3890 GCA_051747885.1 Bacteroidota bacterium
CGGGCATTTTTACTGTCAGATTGGGCTGTACCAATTCTTTTTTTACCATTACCGATGCCACTGCGCATGATGAACTCCCGGAGGCCAGGGTCCAGCCGGCGCCGCGTTCCCAAATCATAATTTCAACTTCGGTGGGCGAGAGTACTTTTGCAAACTGCACATTTATGCGATTGGGAAACATCGGGTTGGTTTCAATTTGCGGGCCGAATGTTTTTACCTCTTTTTCGTCGGGTTTATCTGTAAGAATTACGCAGTGCGGGTTTCCTACCGATACGCAGCTTATTTCATAATCTTTGTATTCGAGATGCAACGTTTCGTCGATGCACTCCGGTTTTTTACAGTTCACCGGGATTTCAGGCGAATTAAAAATAGCTTTTCCCATATCCACTTTAACCGATTGCGCCTTGCCGTTTACTTCTTCTGTAACTTCGGCCTGCACCAGTCCGCCGGCAGTTTCAATGGTAAAAACCGACGATTTGGCAATTTTGTAGTCGTAAAGATACTTGGCAAAAATTCGCAGTCCGTTGCCGCTTTTCTCCGCTTCCGATCCGTCGGGATTCAGAATACGCACTCCGAAATTGGCTTTCAGACTGGGCACTTTCAGCAAAATACCGTCGGAACCAAGGCCGTAATGCACATCGCAAATTCGTTGAATTGCTTTTTCGGTCAGGACAAATTCAATTTCACTTTGGTTTAAAACAATATAATCATTTCCCAAACCGTGCGATTTCATAAAGAAATTCTTCATAACAGTTGGTTTAATTTTACAAAAGTATTAAACATTGCCGATTTTGTTCCCGTACAAGGGAGCGAATTCACTGCTGATAATTTTATTCTTAACTTTGCACGTATGTACACAAAAGAGTAAATCAATAATTTATGGCATTAATTAATGAAAATTACCTGAAACTTCAGGCGGGCTATCTCTTCCCGGAAATTGGGAGAAGGGTGAGTGAATTCATGGAAGCGAACCCTGACAAGAAAGTAATTAAAATGGGCATCGGCGATGTTACCCAACCGTTGGTACCAAGTGTGGTAAAGGCTTTCCACGAAGGTGTGGATGAAATGGCCAAAGCCGAAACGTTTAAAGGGTATGGCCCCGAGCAGGGATATGCCTTTTTGCGCGAAGCCATTGCCAAAAATGCTTACCAGGACAGGGGAGTTGATATTTCGGCCGACGATATTTTTATTTCCGACGGTTCGAAGTGCGATACCGGGAACATCCAGGAGATTTTTGGGCACGACAATAAAATAGCCATTTGCGACCCGGTTTACCCGGTGTATGCCGACACTACAGTGATGTCGGGGAAAACCGGCCAGGGTCAGCCCAACGGCCACTACGAAGGGATTGTGTACATGCCGTGTACCATTGAAAACGATTTTGTGCCGGAACTGCCGGAAGACACACCGGACCTGATTTTCCTGTGTTATCCCAATAATCCGATGGGTACTGTAGCCACAAAAGAAGAGCTGAAAAAGTGGGTGGATTATGCCCGCGAAAACAAGAGTATCATCCTTTTCGATGCTGCTTACGAAGCATTTATCACGGAAGAAAACATTCCGCATTCCATTTATGAAATTGAAGGCGCCAAAGAGGTGGCTATCGAATTCCGCAGCTTCTCCAAAACTGCAGGATTTACCGGAACACGCTGTGCCTTTACCGTGATTCCTGAAGAGTTGGTGGGTTACGATAAAAATGGGAAAGCCCATCCGGTTAAGCCGCTTTGGAACCGCAGGCAATCAACCAAGTTCAACGGTGTTTCGTATCCTGTGCAAAAAGCCGCAGCTGCAGTATTTACCGAAGAAGGTAAAAAAGAAATTGCTGAAGTAATCGGTTATTACCTTGAGAACGCACGCATTATGAAAGAAAGCCTTACTGAAATTGGGTATGAAGTTTTTGGTGGAGTTAATGCGCCTTACATTTGGGTGAAAACCAAAGAGGGAGTGACTTCGTGGGACTTTTTCGACAAAGTGCTCAACGAAGCCAACGTGGTGGGAACACCCGGTTCCGGATTCGGCCCTGCCGGCGAAGGTTACTTCCGTTTTTCTGCTTTTGCCGACCGTGAAAGTACCATCGAGGCAATGAAGCGTATTAAGAACCTAAATCATTAGCGATGAGAAGAGTGATTTCCTCCCTTTTTGTTTTGTTAACCCTTTCATTTTCAGTTGTTGCTCAAATGTATCCGGTGCATCTGAATTCCATCGGATTTTTACCTGAATTGAAAAAATCAGCAGCTATTCCGCATGAGTGTGAATCGTTTAAAGTGGTAAATGCCGAAACCGGTAAAGTGGTTTTTAACGGGAAAACCACCGGTCCCGACTTTCAGAAAGATGTGGATCAGAATGTGTGGACCGCCGATTTTTCTGAAGTTAAATCACCGGGAAAATATTACCTGGAAGTGCCGGGTGTGGGCAAATCCACTGAATTTGAAATTGCCGGCGACGTATTCCGTCTTGCCACCAAAACCAGCTATCGTGCCTTTTATTTGTGGCGTTGCGGAATGGGGGTTCACGGTGAATACGAAGGCAATGTGTATGAAACAGAGGCGTGCCATCTGGAAGATGCTTATGAAGATTACCTTGGTAATCCCGGCTCTCAGCGCGACGGCATCGGCGGCTGGCACGATGCCGGCGATCATGGCAAATACGTGGTGAATGCAGGAGTAACGCTGGGTGTTCTGTTTTATGCCTGGGATCATTTTCAGGAAAATCTGGAGAAAGGGGATTACGAACTTCCCGAAACAGCACCCGGGTTTCCCGAATTTTTGAAAGAACTAAAATGGGAAACCGACTGGATTCTGAAAATGCAGTATCCCGACGGCTCGGGCAGGGTGTCGCACAAACTAACCCGTACCAACTTTTCAGGGTTTATTATGCCGCAGGACGATCACGAAAAACGCTATTTTACCGAATGGAGCTCGGCTGCCACTGCCGATTTCGTGGCATTGATGGCCATGGCAGCGCGCTATTTCGAACCGTACGATGCAGAATATGCCCAAAAGTGCCTCGATGCCGCCTGGGTGAGTTACCGCTTTTTGCAGGAAAATCCGGAATACAAGCGCTTTGTGCAGGGCGATTTCAGCACGGGAGGCTACCAGTCGCGTGATGTGGACGACCGCCTGTGGGCCGCTGCAGAAATGTGGGAAACCACCGGCGATGCGAAATGCCTGGCCGACTTCGAAAAACGAGCTGCCGAAATGGATTTTGAAATTGACGAAAACTGGGACTGGAGCGATGTTTCCAATCTGGGAATGTTCACTTATGCGCTTTCAGAAAGATCAGGAAAAACTCCTGAAGTAGGGCAAACCATTCGTAAAAACATTATCGAAAATGCCGATGCGCTGGTAAAAAAAGCACAGGACGATGTGTACAACCGCCCGCTGGCAGGCCGCTACTACTGGGGTTGCAACGGCACAGTGGCACGGCAAACCGTTAACCTGCAGGTGGCCAACTTGCTTCAGCCCGATAAAAAATATATTGAAACCGCGCTGGATGCCGTGAACCATATTTTCGGACACAATTTTTACAACCGGTCGTATGTAACAGGTTTGGGACTGAACCCGCCCATGAACCCGCACGACCGCCGCTCGGGGGCTGATGATGTGGAAGCACCCTGGCCCGGCTACATCGTGGGTGGCGGTCATTCGGCATCCGACTGGGTGGATGAAGAAGCATCGTACAGCCACAACGAAGTGGCCATCAACTGGCAGGGTGCCCTGGTTTATGCCCTGGCGGGTTTTGTGAACTGAAAAAATGTAAGTTTACTTGTTGACAACCTGATACTTAAAGTACCGGATTGAAGGTGCTTCAATCATTTTTTGTATCTTTACAAAAAAATCAATGCTATGGAGAAAAAAGAAAAATACCCGATTTCGAGAAGGAATTTTATA
>JBNJGR010000262.1:0-3856 GCA_051747885.1 Bacteroidota bacterium
CTTTTGTTTTATGACCGAGTTATAGCCAAGCTCAAATAATTCATCAGCATGCGAGCGGCTTAAAATATCGTAGGCGTCAATATTTTTTGGCTCTATAAAAACTGAAGCGTGCTTGTGCACTTTATTCATATTTGCATTCACGCTCATGTAAAAAGTACGGGAAGCAATTTGTATCAGGTTTTTGAAGTTTTCCCGCGGGTTGAGCGGACTGATATTCACCACAATTAGTTGCTCACAATCATTTTTTATGGGTTCGATGGGAATATTATCCATCAGGCCGCCGTCAACATAAAACTGACCGTTGATTTCAACCGGGGCAAAAAGCACAGGAATTGATGATGAAGCAAGTACTGTTTTACCCAGTGGACCGCTGTTTTTGTATTCAACAGCTCCTTTGTTCATGTTGGCCACAGCCACATAAAACGGAACCGGCAGGTCTTCAATGTTTTTATATTCAACTTCCTCTTCAATAATTTCCCGCAAACCGTCCAGCTTCAGCAGGCCGTTTACTGGCAAATTGAGTTTGGTGTATTGAAAAAACCAACCCTTTTTGAAAATCTTCATAACTTCCTCGGGCGATTTCTGTCCGGCAATAAAAGCACCCACAATTGCTCCAGCACTTGTTCCTGAAATCACTTCCGGATAAATGCCTTTTTCGTTAAGCGCCGCAATTACGCCCAGGTGCGCAAATCCGCGTGTTCCGCCACCGCTGAGTACCAAACCGGTTTTGTATTTATTCATGATGCATTTTTCATTTTTTTGAGCTCAATCAAATTTTTGTTTAGCTCGTATTGTTTTTGTAAACGCACCCAAAATTCTGCCGGAATATTCAATACTTTTTCCAGTGCAATGGCAAGAGATGTAGTAATGTTTCTCTCACCTTTCATAAATAAGCTGATGAATGATTTATTATAACCGGATGCTTCGGCCAATTCAGATTGCTTAATATTCTGAGCTTCCATTTCTTCTCTGATGATTTCGGAAGGATGGTAAATGTCGCCCGGCACCATATCATTTGCAAATATATTTTTCATTTTTCGTAATGTTTTGAAATTTCATTTATAACTACCACATTAAAAATAATTTCATTTTTTTCGCTGCTTACTGTGAAAATTAACCGGTATTGATTATTTAACCGAATCGAATAATCATTTTTACGTTTTCCTTTAAGTTTTTCAAAATTAAAACTCTTAAAATGAATTAGTTCATTGATTGAATCGATGGTAATCAAAATTTGAATTTTTTTCTTGTACTGTTTTATTACATTTTGTTGAAAGGGTAACTTCCCCTTTAATTCTTCTAAGGGGGTAACAAAATAGTACTCTAATTCTTTGCTTTTGAACCTTACTTTCACATTGTAAAAATAGATAAAAGTTTACAAAAATGAAAACTTTTTAACGGAAATGAAACAGGTAATCTTAATGTAAACCAATCCCGCATCACATTTTCCTTGCCTTTATCTTTTTTGTGCCGGAAAATATTCTTGTGGTTGTCGTAGTCGTACTGCTTTTCGTATTTTTTGATGTTTTTTACGATGTCTTTCAGGGCGGTAATCATCAGTTTCACTTCTCTATTTGTCATGGTGGGATGGAGTGACCAGCGTACCCAGCCCGGTTTTTCGGACAGGTCGCCATGATTGATTTTATCAGTAATTTCCTGCGACTGCTCCTGGGTTACTTCCAGCAAAAAGTGGCCATAGGTTCCCGCGCAGGCACAACCGCCACGGGTTTGAATGCCGTATTTGTCGTTCAGAATTTGAACCACCAGGTTGTAATGAATTCCCTCAATATAAAACGAAATCACTCCGAGGCGGTCGCGTACATTGTTGGCCAGAATATTTAACCCGGAAATTTCATCGAGCCCTTGAAATGCCAGTTTCAAAAGTTCGTCTTCCCGTTTTTGGATGTTTTCAATTCCCATCTGGTCTTTCAGTTCAAAAGCGAGTGCTGCCCTGATAGATTGCAGAAATCCCGGAGTGCCGCCATCTTCGCGAGCCTCGATGTCGTCCACATATTTGTATTTACCCCAGGGGTTGGTCCAGTCAACCGTGCCGCCACCCGGATTGTCGGGCACCTGGTTTTTATAAATCGAGCGGTCGAAAACCAGCACGCCTGAAGCGCCCGGTCCACCCAAAAATTTGTGTGGTGAAAAAAGTACAGCATCCAGTTTTTCTTTCGGATCGGCAGGATGCATGTCAATTTCGTCGTAAGGTGCCGAAGCGGCAAAGTCGATAAAACAAATCCCGCCAAATTCATGCATAATGCGCGCCAGTTCTTTGTAGGGAGTTCGCACGCCGGTCACATTTGAGCAGGCCGTGAAAGACCCAATTTTGAAAGGTCTGTCTGCATATTCTTTAAGTTGCTTTCGCAGGTTTTCCGGATCGACAATCATTCCGTCGCCGGGTTCAATTATCACCACTTCGGCGTTGGTTTCGTACCAGCTGGTTTGGTTGGAATGATGTTCCATGTGCGTGATGAAAACCACAGGCCGTTCGCGTGCTTCCAGACATTTCCGGTGCGTAAGTTTTCCGCAGTATTTCAAACCAAGTATTCGCTGAAATTTGTTGATTACAGAAGTCATTCCAAAACCCGCAGTGATGAGAACATCTTCAGGGCCGGCATTGGCATGGTTTTTTATGATTTCGTGCGAGCGGTGATAAGCCTGGGTCATCAGTAAACCGGTTTCGCTGGTTTCGGTGTGCGTGTTGCCCACAAACGGACCGAATGCGTGGTTTATCTTGTCCTCGATTGGCTGATACAACCGGCCGCTGGCAATCCAGTCGGCATACACAATTTTCTGCTTTCCGAAAGGGGATTCAAATTCCTGGTCGATGCCAACTATCTTTTCCCTGAATTTTTTGAAGTACTTTTCCATTGAATTAGTTACATGGTAAAATATGCTCTGCAAAATAAATGGCTTTCATGAAATTGTTTTAGAAGATATGTCATAGTTAGTATGAATTATAATAAAACTGAACTATGGGAAATATTTATACATATCTTTTCTGTGAAGAAATCTCTTGAAAACAATCGTGTTTTCTGAGTAGGAGAAACCAACACGAAAGTTACCGATTTTAATCCGAAAGAAATTACCTGAACCTTGAAGTTTTTTAATATTTTTTAATTCTGACAGGGAATTGGCTTGCCTGAAAGTTTCAATAACCTTAAAAACTTTATTTTTTAATTCGGGATACTTTTTTACATCCTTAGCAAATTGTTTGGAATAAACAATTTTCATTTTTTAAGCCAATTTTCAAATTCTTCAGCTTCTTTTTTATCCAGTATAGATTGATCGCCATCTTCAAGTGATTTGGCAAAAGCCTTTTCTTCCATTTCATCAGTAATGGAATAATGCTTTATGTTTAGCATTTTGGCCAAATTAGTGAATACTCTTAATTGTTTTTTGTTCCCTTTTAATAGCAGTTCCATATTCATGCAAATTAATATTTTCAAATTTATACAAAATGTTTGGATATTGAAATAGAGTGATTATTGTCCATGCTGGCGAATATGACATTTCGTCATAAAACGCCGTTGGCATACGGTTTGAATTCAGGGAGCAAACAATTCAAAAAGTAATATTTAAAACGAAAAAATATGCAAACAGGAAAAATTGGCGTAACCAGTGAAAATCTGTTCCCCATTATCAAAAAATTTCTCTACTCCGATCACGACATTTTTTTAAGGGAAATTATTTCGAACGCGGTGGACGCTACGCAGAAGTTGAAAACACTTGCCTCAAAAGGAGACTACAACGGCGATGTAACCGATCTGAAAATCAGGGTTAAGCTCGATAAAGATGCCAAAACCATTACGGTTTCCGATAATGGCATTGGAATGACTGCCGAAGAGATCGA
>JBNJGR010000263.1:0-3851 GCA_051747885.1 Bacteroidota bacterium
GAAGAACTGAAAGTTGGCGATAAAGTAAAAGGAAAAGTTGTTGTACTGGCCGACTACGGTGCATTTGTAGAAATTGCTCCGGGAGTAGAAGGTCTGATTCACGTCTCAGAAATGTCGTGGAGCCAGCACCTGCGCAGCGCACAGGACTTCCTAAAAGTGGGTGACGAAGTGGATGCTGTTATTCTGACCCTCGACCGTGAGGAACGGAAAATGTCGCTCGGCATGAAACAACTGAAAGAAGATCCGTGGGAGAAAATTGAAGAAAACTACGGAGTGGGAACCAAGCATAAAGCCATTGTACGCAACTTCACCAACTTTGGTGTATTTGTTGAAATTACCGAAGGCGTTGACGGCTTGATCCACATTTCAGACCTGAGCTGGACGAAAAAAATCAAGCACCCGTCAGAATTTACATCTGTAGGCGAAGAAATTGAAGTGGTTGTGCTGGATATCGATACCGACAACCGCAGGTTGAGCCTTGGGCACAAACAGCTGGAAGAAAATCCGTGGGATGTATTCGAAACCATTTTCACTACCGATTCTATTCACGAAGGGACTGTTGTTGACCTGATGGATAAAGGTGCTGTTGTTGCACTGCCATACGGAGTTGAAGGCTTTGCCACACCACGTCATCTTGTTAAGGAAGATGGTACACAGGCCAAACAAGACGAAAAACTGGATTTTAAAGTCATTGAATTCAACAAATCGGCAAAACGAATTATCGTTTCACATTCAAGGGTATTCGAAGATGTAAAACGTGCTGAAGATTCAGCCAAACGCAAATCACAGTCGCGCACAAGCAAAAAAGCGATGAAAAGCGTAAGTGACAACATCGAGAAAACCACTCTTGGGGACATTTCCGATTTGGCTGCCCTGAAGTCTCAGATGGAAAAAAGCGAAAGTAAAGGGAAGAAGGCAAACAAAGAAAGCAAGGAGAGCAAGGAGACAAAGGACAAAAAAGACCAAAACGACAAATAAATCTGGTTTTGGTTGATTTATATTAGCCAGAATTTCGTAAATTGTACCATGAGTTTAGAAATTGATAAGAAAAAAGAATATACCCTTGTTAAAGTACAAACAGAAAGGCTGGACACAAACACCGCGCCCGATTTAAAATCGGAACTGGTTGTTCTGAACAATAATGGCAATGTGAATATCATTCTCGATATAAGTCAATGCAAATACTGCGACTCATCGGGATTACGGGCCATTTTGGTAGGAAACCGTTTATCCGAAGATGCTATTGGGACATTTGTATTAACCGGGTTACAGCCCGATGTTGAGAACCTAATCAGAATTTCGATGCTTCATACGGTTTTGCTCATTACAAAAACTGTTGAAGAAGCTGAAGAGTTGCTGAAAAAAAAGAAGGAGATGTAGCAAAACATTATGCCCTTTGAATTGACCATATTAGGGAGTAGTTCTGCAACACCAACTTCTGAAAGATACCCAACCGCCCAGGTGCTGAATGCACTTGGGCGGTTTTTTTTGATTGATTGCGGAGAAGGAACCCAAATCCAAATCAGGCGGCAAAAAATCGGGTTCAGTAAAATCCAGCACATCTTTGTTTCGCATTTGCATGGCGACCATTTCTACGGGTTAATCGGCATGATCTCAACATTCAATCTGCTAGGGTTAAAAAAAGACATTCACATTTATTCGCCCTCGCAGCTGAAAGACATCATCCAGCCACAGCTCGAATTTCTGAAAGCCGGACTGCAGTTTAATATTGTTTTTCATCCGCTGAATTTTAAAAAGCCGCAGGTTATTTATTCAGATAAAAAGGTGGAAGTGACCTCATTCCCGCTCAAACACAGTATTAACACATGTGGTTTTTTATTCAGGGAGCTGCCCCGCGAAGCCAATATTAAAAAGGAATATGTGAATAAATACCACATTCCCATTCCCAAAATTATCGAGATTAAACAAGGTGCCGGGTTTCAAACTGGATCAGGTGAATTTATTCCCCACAAAGAACTGACCACCCCTCCACCTCGGCCACGGTCCTACGCTTTTTGTTCTGATACAGCGTTTCATCCTCCTGTAGCAGAAACAATTAATGGAGTGGATTTACTCTACCACGAAGCAACATTTACCGAAGAGCTAAAAGAATGGGCTCAAAATACCTATCATTCAACCGCCCAAGAGGCTGCTGAAATTGCGAAACGCTCAAATGCAGGAAAACTAATTCTGGGACATTTTTCAGCCCGCTATAAAGATGTCACCCCGTTTTTGGAAGAAGCCCGGGAAATATTTCCCAAAACTGAAGCAGCCGAAGACGGCTCCACCTATAAAATTGGAGAATAAAAACTCAACCCTCCTCTGAATCATCATTTTCAAAAAAATTCTTATGAAAATTCACCAGGTATAATTTTTCTACCGGGCGGGTAAAAGCGGTGTACAACCATCGGTAATAATCGGTATTTAGCATATCATCAACCAGGTAACCATGGTCAATAAATACCGTTTTCCATTGGCCCCCCTGCGCCTTGTGGCAGGTTAACGCGTAGGCATACTTTACCTGCAACGCGTTGAAATATGGATTTTCTCGAACTTTTTTCCAGCGGTTTCGCTTGTTTTTTATTTCCTGGTAATCTTCAGACACCTTCTCGAAAAGCTGCCGGTTTTGGTCTGAAGAAAAAGAAGCTGTTTCAATTGACAAGGTATCGAGAATAATTTTGCAATCGAGTTCCACATTTTCGTAATCCACAAAACGAAGACAAACATCGGCAAACCGGAAATCATATAATTCTTCGTAACCATAAATGGTAACTATTTCGGCAATGTCGCCGTTGGCAATAAAATCGAGGCCGTCATCTTCGGTAACCCAGTGGTAATTGTTTTTTACCACCATTACCAAATCGCCGCGTTCAATTTCATTTTCTTTATACAGAATAGACCCCCGGATTCCCTTATTAAACAAATTGGCCCGTTTGTTTGAACGGGTTACCACAGTAGTGTCAAATATCCCGTTTTTTTCATATTCGGTGGTTATGCTTTCAATTAAATCTCCTCCTGATATTCGTTCAACATCAGGAAAAGCCTCAATATCAAATTGAATAAAACCATTGTTTTTTTCACCTTCAATATTTTTCCTTATTTGCGTGGCACACGAAAGAATTCCTGAATCGGCTGCCTGGCGCACCACCTCTCTCAGAATGTACTCTTGCACACCAAACCCGAAGTACTGCAATGTTGCAGCTTCTAGTGCGGGACTTAGACTTATGTCCAGCCCCACCGGGGGCAGCTGCGCCGTATCGCCTGTCAACACCAGACGGCAATTTTCGCCCGAATACACATACTCAAGCAAATCCTCGAGCAAACGTCCACTGCCAAACAAAGAGCTTGAATTGCCTTCGTTTGAAATCATGGAGGCTTCATCAACAATAAAATAAGTGTTTTTATACAGGTTTTTATCAAGTGCAAATTTTCCCATTCCATCGGAAGATGACTGCTGCCTGTATATCTGTTTATGAATAGTAAAAGCGGGCATTCCGGTGTACCCGGCCATAACTTTTGCAGCCCTTCCGGTTGGCGCCATGAGAATTGTCCTTATTTTTAACGATTTCAGGGTTTGGGTGAGCGCGTTTATCATGGTTGTCTTTCCAGTACCGGCAAAACCTTTTATCAACATTATTTCGTCCTGTTCTTCTGATGATATAAAAGTGGCTAAACCTTCCATTAATTCTGACTGGCACCCGGTTGGAGCGAAGGATAAATTTTTATGAAGTAAATGTTTTAAATGTTTTTTGATCATAGCTGCTAAAATAACAATCAGCAAAGGAAGGTAATTTATTTTTTTTTATAAATTTGCATGCAATCGACATCAAACTTATTAAAATTATAAAAAT
>JBNJGR010000264.1:0-3846 GCA_051747885.1 Bacteroidota bacterium
AGAAAAAACGTGCTAATAATTATTTTTTGGAATACAAAATAAAATAGCAGCACGAAAATTTTACCTCCAAAAAACTCATTTATACCATATTTTTTCCCCCATTAAGGGGGAAATGCCAGTGTAAGGATTGTGGGCGGACGGCAAAGGGGGTATTGTTAGGAGGGGTCATCCGGCCAGGGTTCCCTGGTAGGTCGGATGGGGGTGGTTATTTGAGAGATTTGTGGCTTATTCTTCTCCACCGTTCTCTTCATACGGCTTCACCGTGCATTCGTATTCCGGTTTGGCAAATTCGTCTTTGGTCAGCCATTTTTCTGAAATCGTCATCGAATAAACAGTGTCGTCCTTTTTTTGCATGTTCCACACAATGCCTTCAGCCTCGGGAAAAGGTGCCTTTCCTTCCAGTTGGTCGCTGAACAGGCGATTAAGCAGATTGTTTTCCGAAAGGCCGTAGCTCAGCGCTTTTAACGCGGTTTCCTTTGTTATCTCCACCGGGGCATGGTGTTCGTCGGTTAATTCGAATTCCACAATGTTGACACTCACCTGCGGGAACTTTCCGTTGTAGGCTTCGTAGAGCAACTGATTGATGTTGAACAAATCCTGGTGAAGCTGGATGTCCGTATATGTTTCAGAGACTTTTACCCGCAGCATTTCGTGCGAAAGATTATCAATCTGTCCTTCGCCCAAAACATCCGAAAGTTTGTAGTCGAGCAGAATAGCGGCCGCTTCGTTTGGTTCATAGTCGGAAATGGCCATGAAAAGGTATTCCTTCAATTCTGCAGCTTTTATTTGTTCCGCATCGGGAAACTCAAATCTTACCAGTAGTTCCTTAAAATCATCGTTACTCCAGGCTTCTTGCAGCTTGTCGGTCGATTTTACATCGGTTATTTTTACTAAATACTTCATGTAATAATTTTTGGTTTCTACTTATTTAACTTCCGGGGAGGTAATTAGTTCATTTTTATTGAATAACAGCCTCACCCTGAAATCGCAGGCGATGTCTTTCCCTCTCCGCATGGAGAGCGAGAGGACCGGCTTCGTTGCTACGGATGAGGTATTTTGCAACAGGTATTTGATTGTAAAAAAATAACCGTCAGCAGGTTCGGGTGTTTTTCATCCCTCTCCGTTTTGGAGAGGGAAAGTCACGGCTCGCTGTGACAGGATGAGGTTACTGTGACAGGGAGAGGTAAATTAACCGGCCACAAAGTTTAACCAGGAACTGTTTTCTTCATATTCTTCCACAACTTTGGGTTGCGATTTAACAGTCAGCCCGGCCATTAATTTTGAAATTTCCTGTTGCAGGACATTAATACTGTTTTCTGCAATGTCCTTTCTGAAACCTTGCTCAACGATATCTACTACCTGATTTAAAGCGATAATTCTGCCGGTTATTTTCCCCAACTCAACCATTTTTCGCTGAGGCATCTCAAAATCGAGCTTAAAATCTGCCAGGTCCCTTATATATGCTGAAGCACGGCTGGTAAGATCAAAATCTTTTAAGAATTGAAAAAGGTTGTTTTCTTTACTTCGTTTCATGAGTTTTAACAAGCTTTCGGAAATCTGGGCGTAAAGAATATCATTGGAACCTTCGAATATCTGGAAGGGTCTGCTGTCGACTGTACCGCGTCCGGCAATATGATTTAACTGATAGGCTTTTGCACCTACCAGCTGGAGCAGCGACTGGGCTGCATCGTGCATCAGGTCAGTAATCACACTTTTAACAGAATTTGCTTCAAGTCCGTGGGAGGTGAGGTTGTTTTCAATTCCTGCCTTTTTGCTGCTGTTGGCGCACATGGCTGAACATATGGTAAACGATGCCTGAAGTTTCGATAAACGATGTTGCACCTGGTCATAATCAAACAGACTTTTACCACCTACAAACCGCTCCTTACAGTGTGAAATGGCTTCATCGAGCATACGTTTAATGAACCCCATGCCAAGGCCCGGAAAAGTCATGCGGCTCCGGTGCAACAAGTCCAGCATCATTTTTATTCCGGTTGTTTGCGGCTGCAGGCGCTGGTTTGCTGGCACCTTTAAGTCGATACGATTTCTGCCGTAAGGAATCATGTAAAGTCCCAGGTTATTAAAATACTCTTCCACAACAATTTCCTGCCCCGGTTGATGTATATCACTTATAAAAAAATCGATATCGCGCTGCAGATCGCCGTTGCTGTTCTTTTTTCGGGCTGTCAGAAGCCAGAAATCGGCCATCCCCGAAAGCCCTGCCCAGTGCTTTTTTCCTTTTATGTGATAATTATTTTCAGTTTTTGTATAGTGGGTTTGCATATTGAGGGCATCGCTTCCAAAGCCGGGTTCTGTTATCATCAGCCCTCCCATGCTTTTTTCTTCAAGAAACCGTTTAAATACGCCTTCCTTTACTTCAGTTGGCGCATATTTGGCAAGCGGCTGTATAAAAAGAGCGGTATTGATGGCGAATGTAAGAGATAATGGCAATGACTCGTATGAAGCCATTGAAAGCAAAGCGATATTTTCATGCATTAAACCTCCCCTGCCTCCAAATTCACGGGGAATGCCTACCGAAAGGGGATTTTCCGCCATGATTTCACGTAAGGCGGAAGCAGGTATATTACGCTGAAGGCTAAGCCGATCATGCGTTTCCGGGTCATTAAAAACTTTTTGTACCTTCGATTTCACAGTTTCCAGAAAACTTGAAAATGGTGTTACTTCTTTAAGAACATCAACAACCGAATTATTATTAAAATTACGCATTAACTATTTATTTATGAAAGCAATATCAAAATTCAGGATTTTATTTATACTAAAACAATCCCGACAGTGGGAATGTTTTTGAGGTATTGGCAACTTCAAAAATTGTATATAGAAACCACCTCGTCTTCGGTAAACCGAAGCCACTGCTCCTCGGCCTTTACTGAGACCGGCTAGGAGGAGAAATAATGTGCTCATAATCATTTTTGGAATACAAAAATAAAATACCAGCACGAAAGTTTCCGTCCTGATTTTTATATTTACAGTTTTAATCATTCCGGTTATGAAACGAATTCTGTTCTTCTTCCCCGTAATTTTTGCTCTTGCAACCGGTTGTTCCAACCCGGAAAATGATGTTTCGGAATGGCGCGGCCCAAACCGTGAGGGAATTTTTTATGAATCCGGGCTTTTTCAGTCGTGGCCCGAAAACGGTCCGGAAATGCTTTGGAGCGTTGAAGGTCTTGGCGCCGGGCACAGCAGTGTGGGCATTGGCCACAACCGGATTTTTGTGAACGGGATGCCCGATACGCTGGGTGTGCTGTATTCGTTCGATTTGGATGGAAACCTGCTCTGGGAAAAAATGTATGGCACCGAGTGGCATAAAAACTATACCGGCTCACGCTCAACTCCGGTTATTGCCGGCGACCTGGTTTACCTCGAAAGTGGAATGGGTGTGGTGTTTTGCATGGATGCTTTTTCTGGCGATATTGTCTGGCAGGTGGATCTGCTTGAAAAATTCGATGCGGAAAATATTCAGTGGGGTCTGACCGAAACGCTGCTGATTGATGGCGATAACATAATATGTACACCCGGCGGCGAGGAACACAATGTAGTTGCATTAAATCGTTTTACAGGCGAAACAATATGGACTTCACCCGGATATGGCGAGCCTGCGGCCTATTGTTCGCCTGTTTTGGTGGAACACAATACTACCCGGCTGGTAGTCACCATGACGGCCACTTCAATCATTGGCCTCGATGCTGATACCGGTGAATTTTTTTGGAGGGTGGAGCAAATGCAGGGAAATAAAATTCATGCAAATTCTCCTGTTTATTCAGAAGGGATTATTTATTGTTCGAGCAGTTCGGCTCCGCAAAGCAGCGGAATTGTGGCGCTTCAGTT
>JBNJGR010000265.1:0-3838 GCA_051747885.1 Bacteroidota bacterium
CAAAAGCAGTTGAGGAAAATTAAAAACCCGCACTTTCTGCACGGGTCAATAATAACAATATTCATTTATCAGAAAACCATTAGAATTTCATTTATAATTCGATAGGCACGCCGTTGTAAAAATCCAGAATTTTGGCACGGAAAATATACTCGTACCTGGCCTGCAACAGTTCCGACTGCGCGATGGTGAGGTTATTTTTACTCTGGTTGTATTCCACAGAATTAACCATTCCCACGTTAAATTTTTCTTCGGTATAACGAAATGCTTCGCGGGTTGATTCAACGGCTTTTTCGCTCGAAACATAGCGGTTGAGTGCAGCCAGCGCGTTGGTATAAGCCTGTTCAATATCTTTTCGCAACATGTTGCGCGAGGTTTGCAGCTGGTATTCGTAATCGGCTATTTGCAGTTTGGCATTGGAAACGCCGTTTTTTACCTGAAAGCGATTGAAAATGGGAATATTCAGGTTGAAACCAAACCCATACCGGCTGTTGCTTTTTAGTTGTTCGCCAAAAGGCAGCTGTTCGAATTCGCTGTTCATAATATTGTAATACTGGTTGTTGTAGTTTGCTCCAAAACTCAGGTTGGGGTACCGGTTTCCTTTCACAATATCGAGCTGGCGTTTGGCGCTTTCCACCCTGAGCCGGGCAGCTTCAATTTCGGGCCGTATTTTCACGGCATTCGAAAATACATCGAATGAGTGGGCCATGGTAACATTGGCTTTAACCTCGGGTAAAACAGGCTCTTTTATTTTAAAACTTTTTTCAACCGGCAGTTCAAGCAACTGGTACAAATTCAGGTAAGCCAGCTTCACCCGGTTTTTGTCGTTTACCATTTGCAGCTCTTCGCGGGCCAGCTGGGCTTCAATATCGAGCAACGCACCGCGGGCAAGGCTTCCGGCTTCAATCAGTTTTTGGGTGCGGTCAATTTGCTGTTTGGTTACTTCAATTTGTGCCTCGGCAATCAATGCCAGCTCCTCTGCAAATAAAACCTCGAGGTAGGCAGCGGCAATATTCAGAATTATGTCGTCTTTGGTTTTTTCCAAATCCTCAATGGCAGCCTGCAAATCGAGCCTGCTTTGTTCAATGGTATTTTGCAAGGTAAACCCGTTAAAGAGCGTTAAATTTGAATTCACATAACCAGTTAATTGTGTTGAGTTTACATTTTCATACACATTGTCGTTATTCAGCGACCGCCCAAAACTAAAATTGTTTGACGCGCCGGCATTCAGGTTGGGCAGCCTGTCGGCCTGTGCCTGACTAACCTGGTTACGGCTGTACTGGGTGTTCAGTTCCTGCCGTTTTATCTGAATATTATTCTCCAGTGCATAATCGATACACTTTTGGAGCGTCCACTCTTCCTGGGCTTCCGAAATAGTTGAAGCGCCGAAAAATAGTACGGCGGTAAAAAGTATTATAATCCTGTTCATTTTTCTATCGATTTTTTTCGATGGTTTCAAAAATATATTTTGTAGTTATCCTTCCGTAATTCTGAGCTAATTTAAATAAACCAAACCGAACTACCTACGCTAACCCTGGCTGGTTTCTCCTTCTGTTTCCTTTGCCGGATCTATTTTCTCTCCTTTTACTTTGTCATCTTTTGTCAGGCCGCTTTTAATTTC
Source organism: Bacteroidota bacterium (assembly GCA_051747885.1). Classification (GTDB taxonomy): domain Bacteria; phylum Bacteroidota; class Bacteroidia; order Bacteroidales; family Prolixibacteraceae; genus Tangfeifania. The sequence goes on from JBNJGR010000265.1 coordinate 1,619, forward strand.
AATGTTAATGCCATCGGACAAGCCGGTTTGTACATACCGTTTTTCGAACTGCTGTTCTTCATCGGCCTGAACCTCAACAAACGACGAGTCGTTTTCAAATTTCAGCAATCCTTCCGGTATCACCAGCACATCGTCTTTTTGGTCGAGAACAATATTTGCATTGGCGCTGTAACCGGCGCGGATAAACTGATTGTCTTTCAGCTGAACGCGCGCTTTAATTTCAAACTGAATGGCGCCGTTTTCTTCCACCCCTTTGGGCGAAATATATTCCAGAATTGCCTGGAATTTTTCTTTCTCGATGGCGCCAACCTCCATTTCAATGGGCATTCCTTCGCTGATTTTTCCCACTTCGGTTTCATCCACTTTACCTTCAAAAATCATATCGCTCATATCGGCCACGGTGGCAATGGTTGTCCCGTCGTTAAACGTATTCGACTGGATAACCGAATTGCCTTCTTCCACCGGTACATCGAGCACCATTCCGTTAATGGTTGAACGTACCAGCGTATTAGTCGATTCGGCTGCCTTTTTTGTTACACCGTTTTTAATTAATTCGAGGTTATTTTCCGCAGCGGTCAGTTCTTCTCTGGCTGAATCGTACGTCACCTTTGCATTCCGGAGCTCTTCGTAAGAAATTACATCCTGGTCGAAGAGTTTTTGCTGACGCTCATAATCGGTTTTGGCATCTTCGAAACTAATTTTTGCCCTGTTCACACGTGTTTCGGCCGAGTTGAGCGTTACCATGTCGGGTATAATTTTGATGCGGGCAATTATCTGATCTTTTTTTACCCGTTCGCCGGGCACAACAAACAGCTCATCGATTATGCCCGAAACCTGTGGTTTAATTTCAATTTCGAAACGGGGAACCACCGAGCCGGTTGCCACGGTTTTCATTACAACATCGCTCACAAACGGATTTTTTGTTTCGTAAACATCCGGTTGCTTTTTCGATTTAGTGTAGAGGAAAAACAGCGTTCCTCCGAATACGCCCACTAATACTACAATTCCGATAATTTTGAATACTTTTTGCATGGCTTTATTTTTTAATTGTTTTCTGAATATTTATGTTTTTTCTTCGCGAATAGCGTCGATAGGTTTTATTCTTACTGCACGCCGTGCGGGAATTAGGCCAGCAAAAATGCCCGAGAAAACCAGCACCGTGAGTGCAGAAACTGCCATTTTGAAACTGATTTCCGGCCGGCGGAAAAACATTTCGTTGCTGCCAGTGTCGAGCGCCATATTCAGCAGTTCGAGCAGCCCCACTCCAAGCGAAAGCCCGACGTACCCTGCAAGAACAGTCAGGAATACACTCTCGGCCACAATGTGCAGCATTACTGTTGACGGAGTGGCGCCAATGGCCCGCTGGATTCCAATTTCCTGGGTGCGTTCGCGGATAATGACCATCATGATATTGCTTACTCCGATAACCCCGGCCAGCAGCGTTCCGATTCCCACTATCCAGGTTAAAATCTGAATGCCGCTGAACAGGCCTTTGTATTTTATATATTCCACCTCGATGTTAAACGAGCCGATGGCCTGCAAATCGTCGGGAGCAACGTGGTGCCGTGCTTTCAGCAATTCTTTCAGGCGGTTTTCGAGCCGGCTTACGGGCACGCCCGGTTGTGATGTAACCGAAAAGAAATGGACAATATCGCCCATGTTGTAGGTGCGCTGCATGGTTGAAAAAGGAATCATAATGGTTTCGTTTTTCTGCCCGCTGTTAATATTAATGCGCGTTTCAGGATGTACAACACCAACTACCTGAAAGTAAACTCCGTTAATTTTGAGGTATTCACCAATCGGATCTTCACCTTTGTCGAACATCACTTCCTGCACCCGCTCACCAATGATGCAAACTTTGCGGTTTTGCAGCATGTCAATATGGTTGAGTAATCTGCCTTTCACCGGGGTCCACGGGTCAATTTTGTAAAATTCAGGGTAGTCGCCAAAAATATTGAATGCACCGCTTTTTTCGCCCCTGATGGTGTTATCGCCGCTGTTGGCATTGGGGCCAAACAATCGCGGAGACAAATATTCCACATCGTTTATATGGGTTTTAATGTATTCCATGTCTGAATTTTTGAAATTCCAGGTGCGGCCCCTTTGGAATCCTTCGTGTGGTTTGCTGGTGCGTTCGGTCCAGAAAAATGCCGAATTGGTGGCGAAAGCCTTAATGCCGTCAAGCAATCCATTCTCGAGCGCTTTTCCTGCTCCCGACAT
>JBNJGR010000266.1:0-3834 GCA_051747885.1 Bacteroidota bacterium
GTAACGCGAATGCCCCGCTCACGCGCTTTCTCAGAAATTTCATCAAAAGCTACATGAATGGGCGTTACGGTAATGTCGGTCAGGTTGATGGAGATTTGTGCAATCCCATATTCTTCGATGTACCAGCCAATGGCACGCGTTTTTTTCAATGTTCCCGGAATGCGCACGGGCTCACCGTTTTCATCTTTTATAATTTTTCCGGTTAGTTTGTTCCCTTCACGTTTTACACGTCCGGCTTCGCGTACATCAAAAGCAATGGAATTGGCACGACGGGTGGAAGTGGTGTTCAGATTTACATTGTATGCCACCAGGAAATTTCGCGCCCCTATTGCCGTTGCTCCGGTTTTTGCCACTTTCGCAGACCATTCTCCCGGGCCAAAATCGGGCTTCCATTTTTCAGTAGTAATGCGATCTTTTAACGCTTCGTACTCGCCGCTACGGCAATTGGCCAGGCTTTTACGTTCATCGTTAAAAGCTGCAAATTCATAACAGTAAACCGGAATATCAAGCTCCTTCCCCACTCTTTCGGCAAGTTTGCGGGCATATTCCACCGCTTCCTCCATGGTTACATTGGCAACCGGAACCAGCGGGCAAACATCGGTGGCGCCAAAACGGGGATGTTCACCTTTGTGAACCGACATATCAATTATTTCCGAAGCTTTTTTTATGGCCCGGAAAGCAGCTTCGGTAACATCATCGGGTTCGCCAACAAATGTTACTACCGTGCGATTTGTTGCTTTACCCGGATCCACATCCAGCAGTTTTACGCCATCCACACTTTCAATGGCATCGGTGATTTCTTTTATTTTAGCCAAATCACGACCTTCAGAAAAATTGGGAACGCACTCAATTATTTTCTTCATAAGTTTTAATTTTTTAGTCACAATGCTTCACAACTGTTTCCACGGGAAAATTCATGAAAATAATTTCATTCATTCAAAAAAAGAATGATAATTTTCATCAGGAATCAAAAATTCTGGATTTCGCCGTTCAAAATGACGGTTTCGATTAAATCGGCTGCGAACCGGTAAGGTAAATATTCAATTCCCGGCATGTCGGAGGTTATAAATACATTGGCCGTTTTGCCGCGTGCAATCGAGCCCAGTCGGTCGCTGACTCCCATTGCGTATGCAGAGTTGAGTGTAGTGGCATTGATAACTTCTTCGGGCAACATATTATATTTGATGCATGCCAGCGACGATATAAAATTCATATTCCCGCCTGGCGATGAGCCGGGATTGTAATCCGAAGCCAGCGCAACCGGCAATCCTGCCTCAATCATATCACGAACAGGTGAAAGTTTCATATTCAGAAAAAAAGCTGCCCCCGGTAAAACGGTAGGCATGGTTTCCGTTCCTTTCAGGGCCTCAAATTCCGCCTCTCCCATGTGTTCAAGATGATCGACTGAAAGGGCATTGTATTTTACTCCGGCCTGAACGCCACCGGAGAGGCCCAGTTCATTCGCATGAATTTTTGGGCGAAGTCCGTGTTTGATGCCGGCCATTAAAATGCGCTCCGTGTCTTCTACTGAAAAAAAGCCCTGGTCGCAAAATACATCGATAAAGTCGGCCAATTCTTCCGATGCTACCTGCGGAATCATTTCGTTAATGACCAAATCGACATATTTGGAAACGTTGTTTTTATATTCGGCAGGAATGGCATGAGCCCCCAAAAAGGTGGAACGCACACAAACCGGTGCTGTTTCTTTTATCGATTTGATAACTTTCAGCATTTTAATTTCGCTTTCGGTGGTTAATCCGTAACCACTTTTAATTTCCACAGCGCCAGTGCCCGTTTTCATGATTTCAAAAATCCGGGTCATGGCATCGTCGTAAAGTTCTTCTTCTGTTTTTTCCTGCATTAATTTAGCCGAATTCAGGATTCCCCCGCCACGCCGTGCAATTTCTTCGTACGACACCCCTTTTATGCGGTCAACAAACTCTTTCTCGCGTGAACCCGGAAACACAATATGCGTGTGCGAATCGCAATAACTGGGATACACCATGCGGTTTGAGCAGTCGATTTCAACCAGCAGGTCGTCGTCGCAATAAGCATCTTTTAAATTCTCCATCGGGCCAAATTCCTGAATCAGTTCATCACTGATTATCAGAAAAGCATTCTTGATGGTATTTACTTTCGCCATTTCTTTTCCGGCCCTGAACGGAACAGGTTCGTCCTCAACCTGAACCAGTTCTTTTATATTCTCGAGTAGTAACTTCATTTTCTCTAATTTATCTGATAAGGTACAAAATTGATTTCAAAAATCATAAGTATGCAAGAACCAATAAAAGGATCTTTTCGATTTTAACTGCTGCCAAAAATCATGGGAAACACGCCAATTTTATTATTTTCGGGATTTTAAAAATAAAAAGACATGCTGAAAAAGGTACCGCACACTTATGTAATTATTTTTTCGCTGATTGTTTTTTGCGCCGTTTTAACCTGGTTTATCCCCGGAGGTGAGTTTGAACGCGAAAAAACTGTAGTTAATGGAGTTGAGCGGGAAATAATAAAACCGGGGTCGTTTCAGTACATTGAAAGCGACCGCCAAACCTGGCAATCTTTCTCAGCGTTTTTCGACGGGTTTGTAAATACGGCCAACATTATTGCTTTCATTATTATGATTGGCGGTGCTTTCTGGATTTTAAACGAAAGTAAAGCCATTGATATTGGCATTTATTCTTTTTTGAAATTTGCCAAAAAATGGGAGCGCAACAAATTGCTGCGAAAGCTGGGAGTAAACAATATCATTTTAACAGGCATTATGTTTATTTTCAGTTTATTTGGTGCTGTTTTCGGCATGAGCGAAGAAACCATTGCCTTTACAATTATTTTTGTTCCGCTGGCCATTTCAATGGGCTACGATTCCATTGTGGGCGTTTCGCTCTGTTTTGTGGCCGCCGCACTGGGTTTTGCCGGTGCTTTTTTAAACCCGTTTACAGTTGGAATCGCACAGGGATTGTCCGATATTCCGCTGTTCTCAGGAATTGAATACCGCATTTTTATGTGGATTGTTATTAACATTGTTGGATTCACTTTCATTTTACGGTATGCTTCGCGCATTCATAAAAATCCAAAAAAATCGTTGGTTTACAAAGAAGATGAATACTGGCGCCACCGAAATGAAAATTCTGAAACTACCTTTAATTTTAAAGTTCCCCGCGGAGCGTGGATTGCTTTTGCATCGCTTTCAGTTTTTTTGATTCTTTTTTCGGTGTTTTTTCCCATGAGCATTCTAAAAATCGGAAACAGCGAAATTTCATTTCCGGCCTTGCCTGTAGCTACAGCTCTCTTTATTGTATCGGGCATTTTGACGTTACGCAAAACTGTTCACTATTTTATTTTAAGCCTGCTTACATTTACCATAATTTTTCTGATAATTGGTGTAATGGGCTACGGATGGTACGTAATGGAAATTGCCACACTTTTCCTGGCGCTGGGCATTTTTTCGGGAATTGCAGCTGGAAAAACCCCAAACAAAATAACCAATCTGTTTATTGAAGGCGCACAGGATATTTTGCCGGCGGCGCTGGTAGTTGGGCTGGCCGGCGGCATCGTCGTAATTCTGGAAGACGGAAAAATTATTGATACCGTTTTATTTTCCGTTTCCCAATCGATGCAGGATTTGGGCAAAGTGGGTTCAGTGAGTATCATGTACGTTATTCAGTCATTTCTGAACATTTTCATTCCGTCGGGTTCGGGAAAAGCGGCACTTACCATGCCTATGATGTCGCAGTTTTCTGATTTGATTGGCATTTCGCGGCAGGCCACTGTGGTGGCTTTCCAGTTTGGCGACGGATTTACCAACATGATTACCCCAACCTCCGGAGTACT
>JBNJGR010000267.1:0-3834 GCA_051747885.1 Bacteroidota bacterium
ATGGTTTTCAACCCTGAAACCGCCCGTAACGAAATGCAAAGTTTCTGGGACATCCTGTTCTCGCAGGTTGCAGTTGATAAATGGCTGCACGCCACATCATCGGGGTTTGTGCTGGCTTCAATTTTTGTAATCGGTATTTCAGCATGGTATATCCTTAAAAATCGCGAAATCATTTTGGCTAAAAAGAGTATTCTTATCGCCGGGGTTTTCGGACTCATCTCGTCGTTTTACCTGGTACTCACCGGCGACAATTCCACTCGTACCATTGCCCACGACCAACCCATGAAATTTGCCGCAATCGAGGGATTATACAATGGTTCCGAAGGGGCCGGACTGGTGGCAGTCGGGCTATTTTCATCATCTGAAACAGACCCTGACAATGAGAACCTAAAGGATTTCTCCATGAAAATTGAAATCCCAAATTTCCTTTCTTACATGGCTTTTCTCGACTGGAACGCTTTTGTTCCCGGGGTTCATGATTTAATCGACGGCAACGAGAAATACGGCTACATGTCTGCAAATGAAAAAATTGAAAGAGGGAAAAAAGCTATAATAACTTTGAGGCAATTTAAAGCCGCGAAAAAAGCCGGAAGTGAAGAATTAGCACAGAAACTAAAAGCCGAACTGACCAGCGACGACTTTCAGAAAAATTACTTCAAATATTTCGGATACGGTTATTTTGAAGATACAAATGATTTGATCCCCAATGTTCCACTCACTTTTTACAGCTTTCACCTGATGGTTGGCCTCGGATTTATGTTTGTGCTACTTTTTGCCTTGTCGCTTTTTTACCTCATAAAAGGACAATTAACTGAAAAACGGTGGTTTTTGCGGCTTGTTGTCATTGCCATCCCTTTGGCATACCTTGCCAGCCAGGCCGGCTGGATTGTTGCAGAAGTTGGCCGTCAGCCCTGGGTAGTACAGGATTTGATGCCTACAATGGCCGGTGTTACCCGGATTAGTGCCGGCTCGGTGCAGGTAACTTTCTGGCTCTTTGCAGCGCTGTTTACAGTATTGCTCATTGCCGAACTGAAGATCATGTTCCGTCAAATTAAAATTGGTCCGAAACATTAAAAAAGGAGGAAACAAATTATGTTCGAAAATTTATCATACTTAGCATTGCAACAATACTGGTGGGTAATCATTTCAGTACTGGGCGCGCTGTTTGTTTTCCTCACTTTTGTTCAGGGAGGACAAACATTAATTTACAGGATAGGAAAAACCGAAAACGAAAAGTCCATTTTGCTCAACACATTGGGCCGGAAATGGGAATTTACCTTTACAACGCTGGTTACCTTTGGCGGCGCTTTTTTTGCTTCTTTTCCACTATTTTATGCTACCAGTTTTGGCGGGGCATACTGGGTTTGGCTGCTCATTCTTGCAGCTTTTATCATACAGGCAGTGGCTTATGAGTTCCGAAAAAAACCGGCCAACTTCCTGGGTGCGAAAACTTACGAAATTTTTCTGGTTATCAACGGTTTGCTGGGCACCATTTTAATAGGAACAGCAGTGGGCACCTTTTTTAACGGCGCACAGTTTTCACTAAACGATATGAACCAGGTAATCTGGCAATCTCCCTATCGTGGTTTGGAAGCCGTTTTAACTTTGCACAATGTAGCACTTGGACTGTCGGTTTTCTTTTTGGCACGGGTGCTTGGCCTCTTGTATTTTATTTTCACGGTTGACCATGATCTTATTATTGCCCGTTCGCAAAAACAACTTTTTTTATCTGGTTCAACATTCCTGATTTTCTTTCTGTACTTCCTTGTATGGCTGCTGCTAAAAGATGGTTTTGCCGTAAATCCGGAAACCGGCGAGGTTTTTATGGAAAAATACAAATACCTGCACAACCTGCTGCAAATGCCGGTAATTGCGGTTATTTTACTTGTTGGCATAGCAGGAGTTCTCTGGGGAATCATCTCAACCATGTTTAAGCATAGCACCAAAGGTTTTTGGTTTGCCGGTTCGGGCACTGTACTGACTGTTTTTGCCCTGTTTATTGTGGCCGGATTCAACAACACGGCATTTTATCCATCGGGTTACGATTTGCAGTCGTCATTAACCATACAAAACGCTTCATCAAGCGAATTTACATTAACTGTTATGAGCTACGTTTCGTTAATGATACCGTTTGTGCTGGCCTACATTATTTACTTTTGGCGTGCCATGAACCGGAAAAAAATTACAGAAGAGGAGATTAAGGAAGAATCGCATGTATATTAAAGGAAATTCCAAATGTCAAAATCCAAATTACAATGGCTGATTGTTTGGAGATTGAAAATTGGTTACTGGAATTTGATTGTATTTTGTTATTTAAATATTGAAAATTAAAAAAATATGTACACTACACCAATTTTATGGATGCTGAGCTGGCCTGTTATTATATTAATTTCCTACTATGCAGTAAAATGGGCCGTAAAAAAATACGAAGCAAAACTGGAAAATGAAGAGAAGCAAGATGAATAAAATCTAAATTTCTTGCCTGTTCTTATTTAGAACTAATAAAAATTACATATATTGCCGGCACTATGATGAACACCATGTGTAATAATATTTGTTATTGCTTCCGGAACCCCGGGAAGGTGTTGATTGTATAATAAATTGAAATTCAATTATTAATTATATTAACAAAGGCCTTTCCATTTTCTGGGAAGGCCTTTGTGTTTTAACCGTTTAAAAAGAAAATTATGAAGGCAAACAACATTTTAGAAACAATTGGCAACACACCTCATGTAAAAATGAATCGTCTTTTTCCTTCCGATTATGAAGTGTGGGTAAAAGTTGAAAAGTTCAATCCCGGTGGGAGCATAAAAGACAGAATTGCCCTGTCGATGGTTGAAGATGCTGAGAAGAGTGGACTGTTAAAACCGGGGTCTGTAATTATTGAGCCTACTTCTGGAAACACAGGAATTGGCCTGGCACTGGTGGCGGCAGTTAAAGGCTACCGGCTAATTCTTACCATGCCCGAGTCGATGACAATAGAACGTCGTCAGGTACTGATGACGCTGGGTGCAGAACTGAAGCTTACCCCTAAAGAAAATGGGATGAAAGGTTCTATGGCCAAAGCCGAAGAGCTGGCTGCTGAAATCAAGGATTCCTGGATTCCATCTCAATTTACGAATCCGGCTAACATTGATGCCCATCGAAAAAAAACAGCTAAAGAAATTATTGATGATTTCCCGGAAGGAATCGATTATTTGATTACCGGAGTAGGAACAGGCGGACATATCAGCGGAGTGGCTGAAGTGCTGAAAAAAGAGTTCCCAAAGTTGACAGTGCTGGCTGTTGAGCCCTCCGACAGCCCAGTTATTGGAGGCGGAGAACCCGGTCCACATCAAATCCAGGGCATTGGCGCCGGTTTTTTACCCGATACACTGATAAAAGACTTGCTGGATGGCACAGTGGAGGTAACAAAGGATGAAGCTTTTGAATACACAAGAAAAGCAGCCAAAGAAGAAGGCCTGTTTGTTGGTATTTCCTCAGGGGCATCATTAGCTGCCGTGGCTAAAAAAATTAAGGAATTGCCCGAAGGTTCACGAATACTCACTTTCAGTTATGACGTGGGAGAAAGGTACCTCTCTGTTGATGGGTTATACTAACCAAAAGAGGGAGTTCAAAAAATGAATTCCCTCTTTTAATCTTCTCTTAATAATATTACGCCTGAGCAGCAGGCCCGCCAAAATTCATTGGCGGTACGGATGGATCGGATCCGGGTTTTATGTTTTTAATTGGCCCGTGCAGCGACTCAAATTTCTTGATATTGTCCTGCAGTGCCATCAATAACCGCTTGGCATGTTCCGGGGTAAGAATTACCCTCGATTTTACATTTGCCTT
>JBNJGR010000268.1:0-3829 GCA_051747885.1 Bacteroidota bacterium
TGAAGAGTTGTTTTTAAATCCTGCGGAATATCCTTAACGGCAGAAATAATAGCCTTGTCAAGCGATGGATATTCATTCTTCAGGCGTTCAATATCTTCAGTTCGGAATTCATCTACCGGAACTGTAATAACCATTTCGCCCCTGTTGAAAAGCGATAATTTAGTACGTGTATTCCCAATGTCAATTACAAGGTTCATTTCAGTCAGTAATTCGTTGGCTAATATCCAGTGCTCTTACCGAATGGGTGAGTGCGCCAATTGAAATGTAATTAACTCCTGTTGATGCTACTTTTTTTATGCGTTTCAGTGTCATATTTCCCGATGCTTCAATTTTTGCCCTTCCGTTAATGAGGGCAACGGCTTCTTTCATCATTTTCGAACTCATGTTATCGAGCATAATGATATCCACATCGGCGTCGAGTGCTTCCTGCACCTGTTCCAGGTTAGTTGTTTCCACTTCAATTTTTATGCTTTTTGGAATTTTAGTCCGAATGGCTTCCACAGCTTCTTTTATGCTTCCTGCCACCTGAATGTGGTTATCTTTAATCATAACCATATCATAAAGGCCGAAGCGGTGGTTGGAGCCCCCGCCCATTCTCACGGCATATTTGTCGAGGTGCCTGTAGCCGGGTAAAGTTTTTCGGGTGTCCAAAATTTCAACGTTGTGCCCTTCAACTTCTTCCATGCATTTATTGGCAAAAGTTGCAATGCCCGAGAGCCGCTGCAAAAAATTCAATGCTTTGCGTTCGCCGGTTAATAGCGCCCGGTAGTTACCTCTGAATTCTACCAAAACATCGCCGGGGTTAACTTTGCTCCCGTCGGGTATTTTTACATTCCATTCAATATCCTTGTCAAATTTTTTGAACACCATTTCGGCAACGGGCAGCCCGGCGATTATTCCTTCCGCTTTGGCCACCAGAATGGCTGTTTTGCAGGTATCAGGGGCAACAAGGTTGTTGGTGGTGATATCGCCGTCGCCAATATCTTCGGCAAAGGCAAGATCAAACAACACTTCTGCTGATTTTAATGTTTTTTCTTCCATCTTATTTTCTAATTTCTTACAGGTTCAAACTGAATGTTATTATTCTTTTGCTGAATAATATGGATTCTTAAGTTCGGATTTTCTTTGGGGAAATCACTGCGGATATGTCCACCTCTGCTTTCTTCTCGTTTCAGTGCAGCTGCTGCAATCAGCCGGCAAATAGTGGCGCTGTTATGTATTTTCATTAAATTGTATTCATTGTCGAAATTGGTAAATTCACGGGCAATAGCGGTGAATTTCTCAATAGCTTTTTCAAGGTCTTCGGCATTTCTGACAATCCCAAGGTTTTTCGACATGAAGTTTGCAATCTCATTTTTGTAGGATAAGAAAGTGTCTTCATTCTGCACATTGAATTTCATAGGTTCAATTTCAGGCAGATCTTTAGTGGGCCATTTTAGTTTTGCTGCCTGGTCGCTGGCGCGTTTGCCAAATACCAGACATTCGAGCAGCGAATTGCTGGCCAGCCTGTTGGCGCCCATAACACCTGTTGAAGCTGCTTCGCCGCACGCAAATAATCCTTTAATGTTGGTTTCTCCGTGCAGGTTCGTTTTTATTCCTCCAACCATATAATGTGCTGCCGGTGAAACAGGCAGCAAATCTTTGGTGAGGTCGAACCCCATTTCTTTCAAATGCTTGTAAATATTTGAGAAACGGGATTTTATTTTATCTGCATCGAGGTGTTTCAGTGAAAGATAAATAAAACCGCTGCCCGAATCGTTTATTTTTCTGAAAATATTGTAGGCAACCACATCGCGCGGCGCCAGTTCGGCCAGCGGATGAATATCCTTCATGAAGCGCTTCCCGTCCTGATCGAGCAACCAGGCCCCTTCTCCACGTACTGCCTCGCTGATTAAGTATGCCTCTTTACCAGGAACATACAGCGCCGAGGGGTGAAACTGGATAAATTCAATATCGGCAATTCGGGCTCCGGTTTCCCAGGCAAGTGCAATTCCATCGCCGGTGGCGGTATGCGGATTGGTTGAGCGCTCAAAAACACGCGAAAGGCCACCTGTGGCAAGAATAACAGCTTTTGTTTTTATGATAATATTTTCGCCGGTCTTAAAATCGATTGCCTGAACTCCAATTATCTGGTCATCTTTTTTTAACAGTTTTACTACTGTAGTATATTCAAATGGCACAACCGAAGGCTGCTTTTTTACTTTATCCAGAAAAAAGCATGTGAGCTCTTTGCCGGTAGCATCACCACCGGCATGCAAAATGCGTCGTTTGGTATGACCGCCTTCAAGTCCTAAAACGTATTCTTCGTTTTGTTTATCGAATGGCATACCCATTTCAATTAAACCGAGCACCCTCTCTTTTCCTTCATTCACTAAAATGGTTACTGCATCTTTATCGCAAAGACCGCGACCAGCCAGGACCGTATCTTCAAGGTGTTGATCGGGTGAGTCTTCCCTGTCAATTGCTGCGGCAATTCCTCCCTGTGCATAATAAGAATTACTGGTATCGAGTTCTGATTTTGTAACAATTGCTACCGGACCGTAACTCGACGAATAGTATGCAGCAGTAAGGCCTGCTAATCCACTTCCGACTATAACTGTGTCAAATTCAAAAATTTGCATGAAAAAAATTTCTCATAAATGCGCGGCAAAGTTACTATTTCTTTCAGGTAAAATCGCTTTTTTCAAAACCTTTTTTTATCCGGGTAAATAGTCGGGCCGAACGGGTGAGAAAATTTCCAGGACTACAGAATCTTCAAGGATTTCCACTTCATGCTCCGCGTTTTCCGGAATGCTCCAGGCATCTCCTGGTTTTGCCAAATACCATTTGTCTGAAATTCTGAAATTTAGTTTTCCTGAAACGAGTGTGCCGGTTTGTTCATATGGATGGAAATGGGCAGGCAAGCGATAACCTTTTGAGAGTTTGAATTCGCAAAGATTGGTTTTTTCCCCGAATGCCAGTGGGCGCATCGCTACACCATCCATTAAAGGGCGCCATTTGTATTTATTTTTATTGGTAAACATTGCAGTAAAAAGTTTTGGATTTGGTGTAAAATTAGCAGAAATATTTTTTTGTGAGTTTGTTTAAAATTCTATTTTAAACCATTTTGATTAATAGCTGTCGCATTGTTAGATGATCATTAAAATTGGAAGCCCGTTTTGGTAAATATGCAGAATTAGTTCATGTATTTTTTGTCAGAGAATTTATAGATGCGAATTTTTCGCCTCGGTTAAACGGAACTTTATCAATCAACTATTTAATCTATCAGTTGTTATAATTTCGTTATAATTTTTTAAACCAGGTAATTTTTAAAAAAAATATGAGTTGGAGAAAAATAATCTTTGTCGTTGTTGCTCTTGTAATTTTACTGGGCGGATCCGCTGCGTTGTCGTTACTGTTTGTTTCCATGAAACCAGAACCCCAGCGCAGACCTGAGTCGGAGCTGAAACGCTATGTAAAAGCAGATACCGTGACCTATTCAGATATTACCTCCCCGCTTCTTCGCGAAGGCAGGGTAGTTTCGGGAAGCGAAGTGAAGCTGGTTTCAGAAGCATCTGGTAAAATAGAACGAGGGGCGGTGTCTCTGCGTAAAGGTTCTTCCTTTAAAAAAGGACAATTGCTTGCCACAATATATAAAGATGAGGTGGAACTGGCGCTGAAAGCGCGAAAAAGCAGCTTTTTAACTACTATATCCCAAATGCTGCCCGACATCAGGGTTGATTTTCCGGAAAGCTACGAATCCTTTAAGCAGTTTTTTAATTCCATCGACATGGATAAGGAACTGCCCGACCTTCCTGAAATAACAGGTGAAAAACTAAAAACATTTCTG
>JBNJGR010000269.1:0-3797 GCA_051747885.1 Bacteroidota bacterium
TACCCAGCCGTCTTTCACGGCTTTGTCCCAGGTAGCTGAATTTTTGCGCTGGCCAACAATTACGTTAAATCCGTTGTCTTTCAGGTTAAGTGCCTGCCCGGGGCCCTGAACGCCGTACCCCAAAACCGCAATGGTTTCATCTTTGAGCACTTCGTGTGCTTTTTCAATTGGAAATTCCTGTCGGGTTACTACTTCTTCTTCAACTCCGCCAAAATTTATTTTTGCCATAATTATTTTATTTTATTTTTTCTGTTTGATTTAATGCAAATCTATCAATTTTTATTCAGATGCTGCATCGAATTTAAATTTAAAGTTCTGATTAGCATTATTTTAATCTATTTGTTCGAGTACAGCATCACGTTCATTCAGGAATTCGGATAAGCGCTCAATTGGGTCGCGAGTTAATGCCACCCTTCCCGAACGAATAAACTGCATTACTTTGAATTTGTTCAGCTCAACAAAAAGTTCCTGTGTCTCTTTTTTGTGCCCCGTTTTTTCGATAACCGTGTATTCTCTGGTAATTTCGAGAATACGGGCACCTGCATTTCTGACCACTTTTTCTATGGTGTCGTTTTCGTAAAGCGCCTCGGTGGCTACTTTGTAGAGAGCAATCTCCTGGTAAATCATTTCATCGTTGGTATGGTAGAATGCTTTCAGCACATCAATTTGTTTTTCAATTTGTCCAACAACTTTTATAATCAATTCAGGTGTCGATTTAATTACAATGGTGAATTTATATATTCCTGAAATTGCAGATTCTGAAACCGTTAAGCTGTCGATGTTGATTTTTCGGCGTGTAAAAACCAGCGTAATCCGCGAAAGCATCCCGATGTGGTTTTCTGAATAAACCGTTATTATATATTCTTGTTTCATTTTATTTCTTTTTTATTGATTTTTAATCCTGAATTCTTCATCCTTTTGTTTTACTACAGTTCGAGCATCACATCTGAAACCGAAGCACCCGACGGAACCATTGGGAATACATTGTCTTCTTTTTCAATCACTACCTCCAGCATGTACGGGCCGGGATGGTCAATCATTTTCTGAATACTGTCTTCCAAATCTTCCCTTACTTCCACTTTGTGTGCATCAATACCAAAACCTTTTGCAATGGCGATGAAATCGGGATTTTGAAGCTCGGTGAAAGAGTATCTTTTCTCGAAGAACAGTTGCTGCCACTGGCGTACCATTCCAAGGAAATTATTATTCAGCACCACAATTTTTACCGGGAGTTTATTTTGGGCAATGGTTCCCAGTTCCTGGATGGTCATTTGAAAACCACCGTCGCCGATAAATGCAATGACTTTTCGGTTGGGAGCGCCAATTTGAGCACCCAGTGCTGCAGGCAAACCAAATCCCATGGTTCCCAGTCCGCCGGATGTAACATTGCTGCGTGGATGCCTGAATTTGAAATAGCGCGAAGCCACCATCTGGTGCTGACCAACATCGGTGACCAACACTGCTTCATGATTTGTTTTATCTCCTGCAATGCGAACTACTTCGCCCATTGTGAGGCCTGGTTTTTCAGGAAATAATTCTTTTTGTATAATTTTCTCCTGTTCGGTTTTGTCGCACTCCCTGAAACGTGCGAGCCATTCATCGTGCCTGTTTTCTTTTACCTGTTCGGTAAGGAGTTTTAATGATTTTTTTGAGTTGCCCAAAATTGGTACATCGGCTTTAATTATTTTATGTATTTCTGCCGGATCAATTTCAAGGTGAATAATTTTGGCCCCGGTTGCGTAAGTACTGACTTTTCCGGTTACCCTGTCATCGAAGCGCATTCCCACAGAAATAATTACATCGGCATGGTTGGTCAGGAGGTTGGGGCCGTAATTTCCATGCATTCCCAGCATTCCCACATTCAGTGGGTGGTCGGTGGGCATTGCCGACAGCCCGAGGAGTGTCCATGCCGCAGGGATTCCTGTTTTCTCCACAAAAGCCTTCAGTTCCTCTTCTGCCCGGCCAATAATAACGCCCTGCCCGAACAAAAGTAACGGACGTTTGGCACCATCGATTATTTGAGCTGCTTCTTTTATTTTGAACTTATCGATGGGTTGTTCAGGCACATAGCTTCTGATTTTGGTGCATTTTTTATACTCATAATCAAGCTCGCCAAACTGGGCATCTTTTGTTATATCGATAAGTACTGGTCCCGGTCTTCCTGAGTTGGCAATATAAAATGCTTTTGCAATGGTCTCCGGAATTTCTTCGGGAGTCGTAATCTGGTAATTCCATTTGGTTACCGGCATGGAAATGCCCACCACATCCGATTCCTGGAATGCATCGGTACCCAGCAGCGGAGATGCTACCTGTCCGATGATGCAGACCAGCGGCACCGAATCGAGCATGGCATCGGCAATGCCGGTAATAAGATTGGTCGCTCCCGGCCCTGAGGTTGCGAAACATACACCGGGTTTCCCGGTAACTCGTGCATACCCTTCGGCCGCATGAATGGCTCCCTGCTCGTGGCGTGTCAAAATGTGTTTTACATTGTCGTTGTGATCGTACAGGGCATCATAAACGGGCATAATGGCCCCGCCCGGATAACCGAAGATGGTATCAACTTCTTCTTCCAGTAAGGAAAGGATTACGGCTTGTGAACCGGTAATTTTTTTTGTTGTCATATTCTTGAATTTTTACAGTTTATATCTTTTTTAATCTATCATTCTTACGGCTCCGCGGTCGGCAGAAGAAACTAAGCTGGCGTAAGCTTTCAGTGCTTTCGACACATTCCTTTCGCGTCCTTCAGGGGTGAAAGCTTTTTTGCCTTTGGCTTTTTCTTTTTCCCGGCGGGATTTAAGTTGTTCTTTTGAAACCAGCAGATTAATGGAGCGGTTAATAATATCGATTTCAATTTTATCGTTGTTTTCAATCAGTCCAATGGCACCGCCGGCACCTGCTTCGGGCGAAACATGTCCAATGGAAAGTCCTGATGTTCCTCCCGAAAAACGGCCATCCGTAATTAAAGCGCATTCTTTATCAAGCTGCATCGATTTCAGATAGGAAGTAGGGTAGAGCATCTCCTGCATTCCCGGTCCTCCTTTGGGGCCTTCGTAGCGTATAACCACTACATCGCCTTTTTGAACGGTGTCGCCCAGAATACCGTTTACGGCTTCATCCTGTGAGTTAAATACTCTTGCCGTTCCGGTAAATTTGTAAACGGAAGGATCAACTCCTGCTGTTTTTACAATACATCCGGCTTCTGCAATATTTCCGTAAAGCACGGCCAGTCCGCCATCTTTATTATAAGCATTTTCCAAATTCCGGATGCAGCCGTTCTGGCGGTCGGTATCCAGCTCAGTATAATAATTTTCCTGCGAACCGAGTTTCAGGTTGCGGGTTCCGTCGCCCG
This sequence comes from Bacteroidota bacterium, assembly GCA_051747885.1. Taxonomy (GTDB): domain Bacteria; phylum Bacteroidota; class Bacteroidia; order Bacteroidales; family Prolixibacteraceae; genus Tangfeifania. The sequence continues at coordinate 3,353 of JBNJGR010000269.1, forward strand.
GCGAGGAGAGGAACCTTGTTTTTGCATCGCTGGTTGCCGAGTCGAGTGTGATATCGTATTCTGAAATGGCTTGTTTCAGACTTCTCCCGTCAATCCGGCTCACGGAAGTATCTATCAGTCCTGCACGGTCGAGTTCTCCCATGATGGAAAGAATTCCACCGGCCCGGTTTACATCCTGAACATGGTAATGCGAGCTGGGTGCCACTTTGCAGAGGTTGGGCGTTTTTCGCGAGAGTTTGTCTATGTCTTTCATGGTAAAATCAACACCGGCTTCGTGGGCAATGGCCAGCAAGTGCAAAACAGTGTTGGTAGAACCGCCCATGGCAATGTCGAGTTTCATGGCATTCAGGAAAGCATTGCGGTTCGCAATATTACGTGGCAATACAGAATCGTCGCCTTCGAAATAGTATTTTTTTGTGGCCGCCACAATTTTTTCCACGGCCTC
>JBNJGR010000270.1:0-3787 GCA_051747885.1 Bacteroidota bacterium
CGGCAAACCATTCAGGCTGTCAGTATGTACCACGGCGAACAGCCCGGCACATCGGGCCCGGTTTACGTGGGTGCCATTATTGTTTTGCTTTTCCTTTTGGGATTGTTTGTAGTTAAAGGACCAATAAAATGGTGGCTGGCATCGGCAACCATTCTTTCAATTGTTCTGTCGTGGGGCGGAAATATTATGTGGCTTACCAGCTTTTTGCTCGATTACCTGCCTTTTTACAATAAATTCAGGGCTCCGAGCATGACACTGGTTATTGCCGAGTTTACCATGCCGTTGCTCGGTTTTATTGCCTTAAACGATATCATTTCGGGCAAAGTAGATAAAAAAGTGTGGTTGAACGGGCTGAAATGGTCGGTTATTATTGCCGGCGGACTTTCGTTGCTTTTGGCTGTTATGCCGGGCATTTCAGGTAATTTTACCAATGCTTCCGATTCCATGCGTTTCCCCGACTGGCTAATGGACAGTGTAATTGCCGACCGAAAAAATATGCTGCGTTCCGATGCTTTCCGTTCATTTATTTTTATTGCACTGGCAGCCGGCGCAATCTATATGTGGCACATCAAAAAAATAAAAACCACACCGTTGATAGCAGCAGTCGGGATTTTAATCCTAATCGACTTGTGGGCGGTGGATAAGCGCTACCTGAATAACGATCATTTTGTGCCGAAAAGACAGGCTGAAAATCCGTTTCAACAAATGCCTGCCGATCAGGCTATTCTTCAGGATGAAGATTTGTATTTTAGGGTACTGCCGTTGCAAAATCCTTTTCAGGATGCAAGAAGTTCGTATTTCCACAAAAACGTTGGCGGTTATCACGCGGCCAAACTGCGCCGTTACCAGGAACTGATCGACAATCACCTGCAGCCGGAAATTCAGCTGATGGTAAGTGGTTTTCAGGACGGTACTGCCATGGATTCTGTTTTCAGGGAGCTTCCGGCGATAAACATGCTCAATACCCGATACGTGATTTACGATTTAAACCAGTCGCCGGTTCGCAACCCAATGCCGCTGGGGAATGCTTGGTTTGTTCCCGAGTTTAAGGTGGTGGGAAATGCCGATGACGAGATTAAGGCTATGGAAAATTTCGACCCGGCAGAAACAGCTGTTATCGACCAACGTTTTTCGGACCATTTAGCCGGGAAATCGTTCAGAAAAGATAATAACGGTCAGATTGAACTCACGGAATACCAGCCCAATTATCTGAAATATGACTATACTGCGGCCAGTGAACAATTTACGGTGTTTTCAGAAATTTATTATGAAAATGGGTGGAACGCCTATATCGATGGCAAGCCCGTTCCTCATTTCCGGGTAAATTATGTGTTGAGGGCAATGCTAATTCCGGCCGGAAATCATATCATTGAATTTAAGTTTGAGCCGAGATCGTATTATGTGGGTAACAAAATTTCGCTGGCCAGTTCCATTTTGCTGATTCTGGCCATTGCAGGATATGGTTTTGCCCGGTTCCGGAAAAGAAAGTCAGAAGTTGCATAATCAGGAAAAAATGTAAATTGTTTTTTGAATGAAGAACAACAAGCTTCCAAATGAATTTTTTCAGCGCGATGTGTTGCAGGTAGCTCCTGAAATGTTGGGGAAAATGCTGGTCCGAAAATTCAGTGACGGAACGATTGAGCGGTTTACCATAACCGAGGTGGAAGCCTACAGCGGCAACGGCGACCGTGCCTGCCACGCCAGCCGGGGAAAAACCCCGCGCACCGGGGTGATGTTTCGCGAAGGCGGGCTGGTGTACGTTTACCTTGTTTACGGAATACACTGGCTGCTGAATATTGTTACCGGCAAAAATGATGATGCTTCAGCCGTTTTAATCCGCGGAATTGAAGGCGTTCCGGGTCCGGGAAGGGTTGGAAAAAAGCTGCAGCTCGACAAATCATTTTACGCGGAAGATTTGGCTGATTCAACCCGGATTTGGATTGAAAATGCTGATACTACGGTACAATATAAAACCGCACCACGTGTGGGAATTGATTACGCAGGGAACCATTGGGCCAGCAAGCCCTGGCGATTTATTTTAATGGAATAGAATTACTTTTCGGCAGCTCCCCTGATAATGATTTTTTCGCCCATGATTTCCACTTCGTCGCCAGCGCGGAGTTTGGCCCGTTTCCTGAACTCAGGCTGGCCATTTAAAAGGATTTCGCCTTCCTCGACCAAAATCTTTGCATGGCCGCCGGTTTCGGCAAAACCAAGCCGTTTGAGCAATTTGAGCAGTTCAATGTATTCTGTTTTCAGTTGAAATTCCTGCATTATAAATTGAGTTTGCGTTTGATTTTTTTCGGGATGGCATTTTTATGCACCAGAATGGCAATGGTTTTCAGCTTCACGTAATCTTTGGTCATGTGCAGGTAGCCGTCAAATTCGTTACTGTCGGGGCCCCATGAGTTTTTGGTGTAGAAAGCCGTTTCACCGTTTTTGTTTTTCGAAAGTCCGACAATGTGCATCAGATGATCGTCGGTAGTGGAGCGGTTAAAAAATGTTTCCTGCCGGAGTTGCTGATCCGCTTTTCCTTTTTGCTTTTCAGGCAAATCGGCGGTTCCATTGTTGTGAGAAAATGTTTTCTCACTGGTATCGCCGTCCCAGCAAAAGGTGTAGCCGTTTTCAATTGAATTGTACATCACCTCCATCAAATCATCGATGGGCAGATTGTAATAAAGTGCGTGCGACCAGTTGTCGGGTACTTCCAGCACAAACGGCTGGTAAAACGGGTGATGTGAATAAGAGGTGAGCTCTACGTAATCGTTCGGATCAATTTCATATTCATCACGGTATTTCAAAGGAGAAAGCCGGCCTTTTTCTGACTTAAACTTGTTGGGCACACGGCCAATGTGTTCTTTCAGTATTGATTCGTATGATTTTAAACTGGCAAGGTCGAAATCTTTTCTTTGTTTATTCAGGCTTGTAACCTCTGTTTCAAGTTCATTTGCCAGATTGCGGTGACGGTACCGGCCGTCGTCGGTTTTTCCCGGGAACGCTTCCTGCGAAACCATGCCGTGTTCGCGCAACACATCGATTACATCGTGAGCCTGCCCGCCCTGCCCGAAATTGTTGTTACCATGGTAAAGCAGGTATTTTTTTGCTTTGTTTTTGTAAGTGTAATACACAAAAAACATTTCCGACAAATTGGTTTGTGGAAACCCTTTTCGCATAATTTCCGATTCGAGAAAACTGGTGGTGGCAAAACTCCAGCAGGTGCCGGTGCTTCCCTGGCTGATTACCGGGGTGTGTTCCAGTTTTTTTTCAATGGTAAACGAACCCGGGTTTTTTGTGGCTTGTGCAGAGGTTGCAACTAAAACCAGGGAAATGAATAACAATGCATAATTTTTCATGTCAGCTATTTAAGTTAAACTCTTCTTTTTTCTTTCTGGTGAGGCTCTTGGCCACCAGTTCGTACGATGTGTCGATGAATTCATAAATCAGTTCATCAGGTATTGAACCATCAATATCAATGGTATTCCAGTGTTTTTTGTTCATGTGGTAACCCGGTTTTACAGCCGAAAACTTCTCACGCAGCTCCATGTTTTTTTCAGGGAGGTTTTTCAGGGCCACATGAAAATCGTCTTCCAGATCGGTTAAACAGAACATCTTTCCCGCTACTTTAAAAACCAGTGTGGTTTCATCGAAAGGAAACTCCTCGGTCACTCCTTTTTTGGCAATGCAATACTCCCTGAGATCCTCAATGTTCATCGGATAAATTTTTCTTAAAAATAGAATTTTTTTGAGAATGTGTGGAATTGGCTTCAGAGTGTGGGGTAAAATGCAT
>JBNJGR010000271.1:0-3759 GCA_051747885.1 Bacteroidota bacterium
TGGTCAACAGTTTCTGGCAAAATGCGATAGACCTGACAGTGGAAGGATACTACAAGAAAATAAAAAACATAAAGGAGTACAAACCGGGAGCAAGCCTTCTGCTGAACGATCACATTGAAACGGAAATTTTAAACGGACTTGGCAAGGCATACGGGGCCGAACTTTCAATTAAAAAGAATGGAAACAGGCTGAATGGCTGGCTGGCATACACCTGGTCGCGAATTTTAATTAAATCTAACTCACCGTTTCCGGAAGAAGAATTCAACGATGGTGAATATTTCCCGGCAAGTTACGATAAGCCCCATAACCTCAACCTGTTTGCCAACCTGAAAGCATCGCGCAGGCTTCTGCTTTCCACCACCCTGAATTATGCCACGGGGCGCCCCATTACATTACCCGTTGCAAAATACAGGTTGGGAGACAAAGTTTTGCTGCATTATTCAAATTATAACCAGTACCGTATTCCCGACTATTTCAGGATTGATTTTTCCGTGACCCTGAAAGGGAGTTTAAAAGCGGATAAGCTTTTCGATACTTCCACCACATTTTCGGTATATAATCTCACTGGTAGAAAAAATGCATATTCTGTTTTTTACAGAGGAGATGGAACCAGGTTGGAAGGGTACAAATTATCGATTTTTGGAGCCGCCATTCCAACTTTAACATTTAATTTTAATTTTTAATGGGTACAATTATAAAATATGGCGCCTGGGTGATAACAATGTTGTTGTTCACAGGTTGTATTGATCCCTACAGACCAGAGTTGGATAAAACACAAAGCGAATACATTTTGGTTGTTGAAGGATTGATTACTAACGAACCCGGCTCGTTCAGGATTACCTTGTCACGGTCGGTACCAGTTGATACAACTTTAAACTACCTGCCCGAAAGTGGCGCTTATGTTTATATTTCTGATGATTTAGGAAACTTGTATGAGTTTTATGAAAATGCTCCGGGCGATTACAAATGCATCGATGAGAATGCCCGGGCTTACAGCGACAGGAAGTATCAGCTTTTTATTACTGATTCTCAAGGGAACGATTATGAATCGTCGCTGGTTCAAATGGAACCGACTCCGGATATAAAACGGGTGTATTGGAATGAAGTAACCAAAAATGTTTTCGGTGAAAATGAAGTACAGGAAAGAAGGGGGATTGATATTTTTGTAGAAAGTGAAGAAGGAGTCAAAGGTGCAGGTGAATCGAAATATTATAAATGGGATTTTACTGAAACCTGGAAAATTGAAATGCCCGATTACGTTACTGTGCTTAAAATGTTCGGACCTCCGGTTCAGGTTCTTGTTAATCTTCCACCCGAAAAGCAACATTGCTGGGTAACCCGGCCTTCCAATAGTATTTTATTGAAGTCGTTGGCCGGGCAGGAAACTGAAAAGGTGGACAGCCTTTTAGTGATGCAAATCCCTGAAAAAGGTCAGCGGCTGCATTACAGGTATTCAATTGAAGTCAGACAGTATTGTCTCGATCAGGAAATATACAATTTCTGGAACAGCATCAAAGAATTTAATGAGGATATAGGTTCAATGTACGACCACATGCCGTATGCCATTTTTGGCAATATAACATGTTGTAACGATGATAATGTTAAAGTGCTGGGATATTTTGATGCGGCCGAAATTAAAAAGAAACGAATTTTTATCGATCAATACAATCACCAGTTACCTACCCGGAATGTTTATGAAGATTGTGTTTACAGTTTCACTCCAAATGATAATCCCTTCGCTTCAGGAGTTTACGCGATAAGTTCTTTTTGCGCCGATTGCCGGAATTACGGATCAAGTGTAAAACCTGATTTCTGGGATGAATAGAAAAAGCAAATGAAACGAATGAATAAAAAAGCCTGGTTCTTAGTTTTAACTTGTTTGTTTGCTGCAATAAACACAGCAGGTGCGGAAGATTTGCCTCGCGAAACCATTGTGGTGCATCTTTCAGAACAATACTTGCTTGCAGGTGAAAAGGTGGGATTTTCTGTTTTGGTTGGAAACCAAAAAGATTTACCGGGCAAACAGATCAGCAATCTGGCATTCGTCGAATTGCTGGATGCTTCCAGACAATCCGTAATCCGACAAAAAATTCTTTTGAATAACGGAATCGGTTCGGGCGTATTTTCACTTCCCGATTCGCTGTCAACCGGAATTTACAGTTTTGTTACCTACACCAGTTGGATGAAAAATTTTGGAGAAAAGTATTTTTCTGTTTCTCAAATAATGGTAGTTAAACCGGGAGACGATTTTACCTCAAAAGAGCAAAATGAAGATTTTAAAACTCAGAGAAGTGCTCAACCGGCAAAAAATGAAAAGCTTTCACTGCAACTGGATAAAACATCATTTTCAACCCGGGAGAAAGTGAAAGTAGAGTTAAATCTTGAAGGAACAACTGACAATGCTGTAGTTTCGGTTGCTGTGCGGAAAAAAGAACCTGCTGCATTTAAAAAAGGGTGGGTGCAATCAGATTCAATCCAGGCAGTTGATGAAATTAATTTTTTCCCTGATTACAAAGGTATTGTGCTGAATGGTTCTATACGCAATAAACAAACCAGCGAACCGGTGTCTGACCAGCAGGTGTTTTTGTCGTTTCCGGGCGAGAATGTTGAAATAAAACACACAACCACTGGAAGAAATGGGAAGTTCCGGTTTTTGCTGGATCCTGCATCCGGAGAAAAAGATATGGTATTTCTCACCGGTTCAGAAAATGCAGGCGTTTGGCTCGATGATAAATTTTTCGATTCGCTGAATAATCCTGCTGCATCTGATTCTTTAATCCTGAATGAGAAAGAAGTTGCATTTTTTACTGAAAAATACATTAACAGGCAACTCCAGGAGAGATTTAAACAGGCTGAAATTATCAATGACACTGTCTCCGGGCAAAGCACTTCATTTTGCTTTTATGACGATCCGTTGCAGGTTTTGAAAACGGAAGATTACGTGCAACTGGATTCGCTTCACGAATATTTTTATGAGTTAATTCCCACTGTTCATTTAAACCGGAAAAACAAAAAATATACAATGCGCATGTCCAATTCTGATAAAAACTATCATTTTGGAAATAATCCGGCTCTTTTTGTTGATGGAGTTTATTATCCATCCCCCGGGGAGCTGATGAAAACAGATGCTGATAGAATTGACAGAATTGAAGTAATTCCTGAAATTTACTACTACCGTGATTTAACTTTTGACGGCATAGTATCGGTATTTTCAAAAAACGCCGATTTTATGGATTTTCCACTTCTGCCGAATATGACGCGTGTTTTTTATCAATTGTCGGAACCCGCAAAAAAGCTTCATCTGCCACAATTGGAAAATGTTAATCCGCCAAATATCCCTGACTTGCGGTGGCTAATTTACTGGAATCCGGAAATTGAAATGGATAGCAATATTACCACACTGGAATTTAACGCAAGCGATGTGAAAGGTGAATTTGAAATAACAGTTTCCGGAATAACCGGGAATGGCGAAATTATTCAGGCCTCCCAAATTCTTAATGTTGAATAAAAGGTGTTTACGTCTTCCGTTTCTTCTTCTTTGCTGCCGGAAACAGCACGTTGTTCAGAATTAACCGGTACCCCGGTGAGTTGGGATGCAGGCTCAAATCGGTTGGAGGGGGGATCGGTCAACAAATAATGGTAATCTTCGGAATGGAAACTTGGTTAGCTCTGAGTTTGGTCGATTGTCGATATTTTTCATGACTGTATTTGTTTTTTTGGATCTCATTTCATAATTTTGTTACGACCGTAACAGTTACG
>JBNJGR010000272.1:0-3757 GCA_051747885.1 Bacteroidota bacterium
ATTAACTATTCTAACCTGCATTCATTCCTGTTTTTAAAAGAACCGCTAAGATAAAGTTTTTCATAGAGACGGCACACGCGATTAACATTATTTATTAAAATGATTGTTGATTCAACCTTTTGGTTAACAATCAAATAATCATCAGGTTCGCCATAATGTCATCTGAAACAAACAAACCTTTGCGTGTTAGGGTGAAAACCCCGTTGTGCCCGTTTACCTGCTTGTTCTGAATGTATTTTTTAATCTCCCTGCTAAAATAATCAATCTGGTTTTTACCAAAACGCTCGCCGATAGTTTCCAGCGAAACACCCCATTTTGTGCGAATATTTGTTAAAATGTACTCGTTGTATTTATCGTTTTCCGATAACTGTTCTTCCTGAAAATACGACGTTTTATTTTCGATTGCATTGCAGTAGGCTTCAACATGAGCAACATTCCAGCGGCGTTTTTCACCATCAAACGAATGAGCTGACGGACCCAGCCCGAGGTATTTTCCGCCCGTCCAGTAGGCCGTGTTGTGTTTCGAGTATTTTTTATTCCGGGCAAAATTCGAAATTTCGTATTGCTCAAATCCTGCAATTAAACAGCTGTCTATCAAAATATTAAATTGTTCAACACTTTCATTTTCCGAAAGTTCATTCAATGTACCTTTCTTCAACCAGGTATAAAAAGGGGTTCCTTCGTGGTAGGTTAAATGATAAGCCGAAAGGTGTTCTGCCGGAAGCTGAAATGCTTTCTCGAGGTTTTGTTTCCATTGTTGGGAAGTGAGTCCGGGCAAGCCATAAATCAGATCAATGCTGATGCTATTAAATCCGGCCTTCACGGCATTTTCAACTGAATTCACCGCCTGTTTTGCGGTATGCCGGCGGTTCATTTTTTTCAGGTGTTCATCCTGAAACGACTGAATTCCAATACTGAGCCGGTTTACTCCGAAACGAATAAGTGAATTTAGGTAATTCGGATTTAAATCATCGGGATTGGCTTCGAAAGTGATTTCAGCATCTGGCGTAACTGTAAATTCTTTGCGTAAAAGATTAAGAATTTCTGCCAGCTCATTTTCTTTTAAAACCGAAGGGGTGCCGCCACCAAAATAAATAGTTTCAACAGGTTCGTTCTGCAAAAAAATTTTCCTGGAAACAATTTCGTTAGTCAAAGCATTGAGAAATACTGATGTAAGATTTTGATTTACGGTTTTGTAAAAATCGCAGTAGTAACATTTTTGGCGGCAAAAGGGGATATGAATATAAATTCCTGCCATACTTTTTGTTACTTTGCTCCCGTTAAGAATTCATGCAATTAATGAAATTAAAACTTTTTATTAAACCCATAATTTGGCTGGTACTTATTTGCTATGGTCTCTTTATTCCGGCCAATGAGCTGCCAACCAAACCATTTTTAAACATTCCTCATTTCGACAAAATCGTTCATTTCGGATTGTTTTTCGTTTTTTGCCTCCTGTTATTCAGGCCTTTCCGGAGATTAAATGTGAACCCTTACATTTTTGCCCCGGCTGTTTCAATTATTTTAGGTGCTTTGCTCGAAATTACACAACACATTCTTTCTTCAACCCGAAGCAGCAATTTATACGACTTTATAGCAAATACCGCTGGAATAGTTGCTTCCATCTTCTTTTTCCATTTTTTTGTTTCAGGAAAAAAATGGGAACCAATTTTTTAGCGGAATGCTGAATTGATATTTTCTAAAGCTTTATGAGATCATCGTATTTTTCAATATCCTTCCCAATTATTTCCAGCGAGGTTTCCTTGTAAAATTTGGCAATTTCGGAACGCAGTTTATCGTATTGTGAATGAACCGGGCACAATGGTTTTGAAGGATCGTGGGTACGGCAGGGTTCCAGCCTGATTAAGCAGTTGGTAAAAAACTCTTCGCCATCAACTTTGGTTACAATATCCCAAAGTGAAATTTCCTGTGTTTTTTTGGCCAACGCAAATCCTCCGTTGGGCCCTTTTGTGGAAACCAGCAGTTTTTGTTTAACCAGGTTTTGCAAAATTTTACCCAGAAAAGGAGAAGACAATCCTAAATCTTCCGAAATTTTCTTAATTCCAATCATTTGATCTTCTTTCGAAAATTTCGCGAGATAAATCAGTGCCCTTAAAGCGTATTTACATGTATTAGACAGCATAATTCCTGTGTTTTAATTTAACTTCTTTTTTTACTGAATGAATTTTTTGCAAAGTGGGGAAATTCTTTTTGTTTTCCTAAAATATTCTTGTTCAGTTTAATTGCTATATTTTTAATCTCTCCGTTTACCGCATCCAGATTCCTGCGTTTTTTAAATGCATAAGCATATGCTTTCATACCCATATTCCACAACAATTTTTCGTTTTGCTGTTCTACATATTTTTTTCTGTTCAGCAGCAACAAATTGTGAAGTGGAATTTTTACCGGACAAACTTCGGTGCAGGCACCACAAACTGTGCAAGCAAAACTGAGATGCCCGTATGATTTAAAATCCTGCAACCAGGGAGTAATTACCGAACCTATGGGGCCGCTGTACGTGGTGTTGTAGGTATAGCCACCCACATTTTTATATATAGGGCAGGCATTTAAACAGGCCCCGCAACGAATGCATTTCAGCGAATCCGAAATTTCATTTTCGCGGGCAATTTCTGACCGTTTGTTATCGAGCAGTACCACAACCATTTTTTCAGGACCATTGTCCTCCGCAGCTTTTTTGGGCCCTGTAAGCAACGAGTTGTAAACTGTTACCTGCTGGCCGGTTCCCATAGCCGAAAGCAGTGGCCAGAAAAGCGGTAAATCATGTAGGGAAGGTATTACTTTTTCAATACCCGAAATAACGATGTGCACTTTGGGAAAAGACACCGACATGCTGGCATTTCCTTCATTTTCGGTGAGCGCCACACCACCTGCATCGGCAACCAGAAAATTGGCGCCGGTAATTCCTACATCAGCCGAGATAAATATTTTACGAAGTTTGTTCCGCACAAATTTGGTGAGTTCTTCGGGGGTGGAATCCGGGGGTGTATCAAATTTTTCGTTGAAAAGTCGTGCCACATCTTCTTTCGATTTGTGCATGGCCGGTGTTAAAATATGATACGGTTTTTCGCCGGCCACCTGAACAATAAATTCCCCCAAATCGGTTTCAACAGGCTCAACACCTGCTTTTTCAAGATTTTCGTTCAACCCGATTTCTTCCGAAATCATCGATTTGCTTTTTACCAGCAAACGTGCATTTTCGGTTTTCAGAATGGAAATAATTTCGGAAACGGCTTCCTCACCGGTGCGGGCCCAAACTACTTCAATATTGTTTTTAACCGCATTCCGTTCAAATTCCTTCAGGTAACCAGCCAGGTTGGCCACGGTTTTTGCTTTGATATATGAAGCCTGTTGTTTGGCCAGCTCCATGTTTTGATAGCGCTCTTTTCCCTTTTTTGCCGAGTGGTTATATTTCGACATATTAAAACCAATAGTGCGCCGATGCCCCCTGTCGAAGGCAATTTGAGAATCTTTAAGAAATATATCTTTTGTTGATGACATTCTATTTTAGCGGAATTTTTGCAATTCTCCGGGCATGTCTTCCGCCTTCAAAATCAGCATTTAAATAAGCTTCCACAATGGCTATTGTTTCCTCTTCTGTTACATAACGGCCCGGAATGGAACAAATGTTGGCATCGTTATGCTGTTTGGCCAGTGCGCCAATTTCAGCATTCCAGCAAATTGCCGAGCGCACATTTTTATGCTTGTTGGCGGCAATGCTTATTCCCTGACCACTGCC
>JBNJGR010000273.1:0-3757 GCA_051747885.1 Bacteroidota bacterium
AACTTGTTTCAGGGTCTTATTTGAAAATCTGTCATTGGCAATCCCGGTATTCCGGGTGAGAAATCTCTGAATTTGAAACAGATTTCTCCTTCCGCCGGCTGGCGGATCGAAATGACAGTTGCCGGAATCTGTCATCGGCAAACGACAGTACATATAATTTCTGTTTTACCTGTAAAAACCTGACTTTTATCACCAACCCCTTCCGGTTGCTTAACAAATAGTTCACAAAAGGTTTTGAACATGTGGAAATGATATTCGAAAGCTTTTATGGCTGAACATTTTTTTATATTTGCGGCCTCATTTGAAAACCCGATTTTATTACCGGAAAAGCATGAAGAATATAAAATTTATCAGTGCCAGAGATGCAGTTAAAGTCATTAAGTCGAATGACAGAGTTCACCTCCACAGTGTAGCCGTAACGCCTCATCCGCTTATTAAAGCAATGTGCGAACGCGGCCGGAACAAAGAGTTCAGAAATGTACGTATTCAGCACATTCATACCGAGGGGCATGCACCTTATGCAGACCCTGAATTTGAAGGGATATTTCAGCTGGAATCTTTCTTTGTAGGGGCCAATGTCAGGAAACAGACACAAGCCGGATATGCCGACTACATTCCTGTATTCTTGCAGGAAACACAGCGGTTAATCCGCGAAGGTTACCTGCAGGTTAACGTAGCTATGATACAGGTTTCAACACCCGACAAATTTGGATTTGTATCATTGGGAACATCGGTTGATGCCACGTTGGCAGCGGTTGAAAAAGCCGATACAGTTATCGCCATTGTAAACCCGAACGTGCCGCGCGCATTTGGCGATGCCATGATTCACATCGAGGAAATAGACCTGTTTGTGGAAGACGATAGTCCGCTGATTACCGCCGACCCCGGCCCGATTGGCGAAACCGACCGGAAAATAGGACGTTATGTGGCAGAGCTGGTAGAAGACGGCGCTACCCTCCAAATGGGTATTGGCGCTATTCCAAACGCCGTGCTGACGATGCTGGGCAACCACAAAGACCTGGGTGTACATTCAGAAATGTTTGCCGACGGCATTCTGCCACTGGTTGACAAGGGAGTTGTTAACGGTAAAAACAAAAAAATTGACAAAGGCAAAATGGTAGCTACCTTCCTGATGGGATCGAGCAAACTTTACGAGTTTGTTGACGACAACCCGGGAGTGGCCATGCAGGATGTTAAATACACCAACCGTGTGAACGTTATTGCCAAAAACCCGAGAGTAACAGCTATCAATTCGGCGCTGCAGGTTGATATAACCGGCCAGGTTTGCGCCGACTCCATCGGCACCAAATTTTACTCGGGTGTTGGCGGCCAAATCGACTTTTTGCGTGGCGCCTCGTTAAGTAACGGCGGAAAACCAATTATTGCCATGCCTTCGGTTACAGCAAAAGGAATAAGCAAAATTGCACCAATACTCACCCCGGGAGCGGGAGTTGTGAGTACAAGAGCAAATATCCACTGGCTGGTTACCGAATTCGGTGCTGTTAACCTTTACGGAAGATCATTGCAGGACAGGGCAAAACTCATTATTTCAATTGCTCATCCCGACCATCAGGAAGAACTCGACAAAGCCGCGTTTGAACGGTTTGGCCCGCACTTCCATTTTGTATGGGATGAAAACGACAACGACGACAACAACTAACAAACGATAAAAATCAGGCAGACTTAGTTCTGCCTTTTTTAATTCTGCCTGTTTCCACTGTGTGTTTTTCAATATTAATTAATTCTGAAATTCATGGGCCAAAATGAATTGTTTTTAATTTTTATTGAATCAGGGAAGTAAAAAGAATAATTTTGTACATACAAATTTCTGAAAAACAGTATTTTAAATTAATCTAAATAAGACAGATCGGGTTTCCCGGAGATTTTTTTTGCAACGACGAAAACCATAATATTTAAAACTCAATAAAAATGAATATTTCACATATAGAACACATCGGAATAGCAGTTAACAGCCTCGACGAGGCCATTCCTTTTTACGAAAATATGCTCGGGTTAAAATGTTACGCCGTGGAGGAGGTGAAAGATCAAAAAGTAAAAACCGCCTTTTTCATGGTGGGCCAAACCAAAATAGAGCTGCTGGAATCTACCGATCCGGAAGGCCCGATTGGTAAATTCATCGAAAAAAAGGGACAGGGTATTCACCATCTGGCATTTGCCACCGACGATGTGGATGAATCGCTCAGCGAACTGGAAGAAAAGGGTGTCAGGTTAATTGACAAAAAAGGCCGAAAAGGAGCTGAAGGATTGAATATTGGGTTCCTTCACCCCAAATCGACCCTGGGGGTATTAACCGAAATTTGTGGCAAAGGATAACCAAATCAACATTAACCGTTTTTATAATTATGAGTTCACAGGATAAAGTTAAAAAGCTGATTGACCTTCGCGCTGAGGCCAAACTGGGAGGAGGAATCAAACGCATTGAAGCCCAGCACCGCAAAGGGAAATTTACAGCCCGGGAACGCATCGAACTGTTGCTCGATGAAGGAAGTTTCGAAGAGTTCGATATGTTTGTAACTCACCGCTGCACCAATTTCGGGATGGAGAAAAAGAAATTCCTGGGCGACGGTGTTGTTACCGGCCACGGTACCATCGACGGGCGCGTGGTGTATGTTTTTTCACAGGATTTTACCGTTTTCGGCGGATCGCTCTCCGAAACATTTGCACAAAAAATCTGCAAAGTAATGGACATGGCCATGAAAGCCGGAGCGCCTTTAATTGGCATTAACGATTCAGGCGGCGCGCGTATTCAGGAAGGCGTCACTTCGCTGGCAGGTTATGCCGAAATTTTTGAACGCAACATTCTGGCATCGGGTGTTATCCCGCAAATATCGGCCATTTTCGGCCCGTGTGCCGGCGGCGCTGTGTATTCGCCTGCGCTCACCGACTTTATTATGATGACCGAGCAAAACTCCTACATGTTTGTTACCGGCCCCAAAGTGGTAAAAACAGTTACCGGCGAAAATATTTCGGTAGAAGACCTTGGAGGCGGAAAAATTCATGCATCGAAATCAGGTGTGGCCCATTTTCTTGTTGATGAAGAAAAAGAAGGGCTGATGCTTCTCCGCAAATTAATCAGCTTCCTGCCGCAGAACAACCTCGAAGATCCAATTGTTACCGAAAACTCAGACCCCATCGACCGTCTGGATGATTACCTCAACGAAATCATTCCCGAAAACCCAAACCAGCCTTACGATATTGCCGATATTATTACTACCATAGTCGATTATTCTGAGTTCCTGGAAATTCACCGGAACTATGCCAGAAACATTGTGGTAGGTTTTGCCAAATTCGACGGACAACCCGTTGGAATTGTAGCCAACCAGCCCAATTACCTGGCCGGAGTACTCGACATTGAAGCCTCGCGAAAAGCTGCACGATTTGTTCGCTTCTGCGATAGTTTCAATATTCCAATCATAACCTTGGTTGATGTTCCGGGATTCCTTCCGGGCAGCAAGCAGGAGTATGGCGGTATCATTACCCACGGCGCCAAACTGATGTTTGCCTACGGCGAGGCAACCGTTCCGAAAATTACCGTTACGCTTCGTAAATCGTACGGTGGCGCCCACGATGTGATGTCGTGTAAACAACTGCGCGGCGACCTGAATTATGCCTGGCCAACTGCCGAAATTGCAGTGATGGGAGCTTCGGGTGCGGTTGAAGTGCTGCACGGGCGCAAACTGGCTGAAATTGAAGATCCGGAGGAAAGGGCCAAATTTATTGCCAACCACGAGGAAGA
>JBNJGR010000274.1:0-3697 GCA_051747885.1 Bacteroidota bacterium
AAATACAACAAGTGGAAAAAAATGAACCTGACTCCGGCCCCGGCAAAAGTGGTAAAAGCGCCAATAATCGACGAATCGCCGGTGAATGTGGAATGTGTAGTGAAAGACATTATTGAACTGGGTTCGCATCACATGTTTATTGCCGAAGTAGTGAATGTTTCAGTTGACGATACTTACCTCGACGAAACAGGGAAATTTAGTTTTGCCAAGGCCAGGCCGCTGGTTTACAATCACGGCCACTATTTTGGACTGGGCGATATCATTGGCAAATTTGGCTGGTCGGTGCAAAAAAAGAAGAAGAAAAAGAAGTAGTTCAATTCTGAACAATCCCTTACTTTTATTGGTTAAACCAACACAAATTACCGGGCTTTTCCCGGAAGCATTTTAATTGAAAAATTATGAACGAAATAAAAAATAACCCGCTTTTACAGGAATTTAAAACGCCACACGAAACAGCGCCTTTTGCTGAAATAAAAAACGAACATTTTTTACCGGCTTTCAGGGAAGCGATAAAAAAAGGAGAAGAAGAAATAAAAAGTATTGTTGATGACCGGGAAGCGCCAACCTTTGAAAATACGGTGGAAGCGCTTGAACGCACCGGCCGGCTGCTGAACCGCACCGCAGGCGTTTTCTTCAACCTGTTGCATGCCGAAACAAACGATGAGTTGCAAAACCTGGCACAGGAAGTGTCGCCGATACTCACAAAGTTTGAAAACGATATCACGCTCAACCCTGAACTTTTTGCACGGATTAAAGCCGTTTACAATGAAAAAGACAAGCTGGAACTGACCGTGGAACAACAAACGCTACTGGAAGAAACGTATCTTGATTTTAAACAAAAAGGCGCCAATCTGCCGGAGGAAAAGAAAGAGCAGTTCCGGAAAATCAGTACGGAGCTGGCGCAACTCACCCTGAAATTCGGGGAGAATGTGCTGAAGGAAACCAACAAATACGAAAAACACATCACTGATAAAAGCCGGTTATCAGGGTTGCCCGAAAGTTTGCTGGAAGCGGCTGCAGCCAAAGCCAAATCGAAAGGAAAAGAAGGCTGGATATTCGACATCACCATGCCGGTGTACCAGCCATTTATGAAATATGCCGACGACCGCGAATTGCGTAAGGAGCTGTTTATGGCGTACATGTCGAAATCGTTTAAAGGAGATGAGCTCGACAACCGCGAAAACATCAAAAAGATTATCAATCTGCGGCTTGAACTGGCACGTTTGCTGGGTTATAATAATTATGCCGATTACGTGCTCGAACGCAAGATGGCACAAAATACTAAAGGTGTTTACCAATTACTGGACGAACTTTTTGAAGCTTCTGCGAGTGTGGCTAAAAAAGAGAAAGCAGACGTGGAAGCTTTTGCACGGGAACTGGGTTTTAACGAAGAAATAATGCCCTGGGACTGGAGCTACTACAGCGAAAAGTTGAAAATAAAAAAGTTTAAACTGGACGATGAAAAACTGAAACCTTACTTTGAACTGAACCGTGTTATCGACGGTGTTTTTGGGCTGGCCACCAGTTTGTACGGAATTACTTTCATACCGAATAAAGAGATACCGGTTTACCATAAAGAGGTTTTGCCTTATGAAGTGTATGACGAAGACGGCAAATTCCTGGCAGTGTTGTACACCGATTTTCACCCACGCCCCGGCAAGCAGGGCGGCGCATGGATGAACGACTTTAAAGGACAGTGGAAGGAAGAAGACGGCAAAAACTCGCGGCCACACATCGCCATTGTAATGAATTTTACCCGCCCAACTGAAACAAAACCAGCGTTGCTTACTTTCAGGGAGGTGGAAACGTTTATGCACGAGTTTGGCCATGCGCTTCACGGAATGCTTGCCAATGCCACCTATTCTGCTTTGTCGGGTAACAATGTGTACCACGATTTTGTGGAGCTTCCTTCGCAAATAATGGAGAACTGGGCGGTGGAAAAAGATTTTCTGGATCGGTTTGCGGAACACTACGAAACCGATGAAAAAATTCCGGCCGATTTGGTGGAGCGCATAAAAGCCTCGGGCAATTTCCTGGAAGGCTATCAAACCTTGCGGCAGCTCAGCTTTGGCTACCTCGACATGGCCTGGCACACGCAGGATAAGCAGTTTGAAGGTGATGTGAAAGCATTTGAAGAAGCGGCGTGGAAAAAAACACAAATTTTCCCCAAAGTTGAAGGAACCTGCATGAGCACGCAGTTTGGACATTTGTTTGCAGGTGGCTATGCCGCAGGTTATTACGGCTATAAATGGGCAGAAGTGCTCGATGCCGATGCATTCAGCCTGTTCCGCGAAAAAGGATTGTTCAACCGCGAAGTGGCCATTTCATTCCGGAAAAATATCCTGGAAAAAGGCGGCACCGAACATCCGATGACATTATATAAACGTTTCCGCGGAAAAGAACCTACTGTGGATGCGCTGCTGGAGAGAGGTGGGTTGAAGTGAATGTCTTTTTGCCTGGGAGGTTGAATGTTGTGCAATGTTATTTTTCTGTCTGAAACCAATTTCTGGTCTTGCCTGCAGGTTATTACGTTTTTCAATCAATTCGTCCAAATAGGTAAAAACCAGTTCAATGTTTTTATCCTGATTGGCCAGTTTCTTTTTAATTTCTTCAATTTCAAGCTTCAGGCTTAAATTGTCGGTTAACATCTCACGAATTTTTGTGAAAATCCGCATGATTTGAATATTAACCTTGATTGCTTTTTTACTCCTCAAAACACTTGAGAGCATTGCAACTCCTTGTTCTGTAAAAGCCATTGGTGTATAGCGCGTTCCACCCCAATTTGAGGTCACAAATTGTGACCTCAAGTGTTTAAATTCAACTTTTGTAAGTTCAAACATAAAATCATCAGGAAATCTTTCGATGTTTCTTCTTACTTGTTGTTTTAATACTTTTGTCTCAACTCCGTATAATTCAGCTAAATCACTGTCTAACATTACTTTTTGTTCCCTGATGAAATAGATTTTACTCATAATTATTTCATCCGGAACAATTAATTTATTGCTTGTTTTATTTGGCATGAGTAGTTGTTAAAAAGATTTCGCAGTTAAAAATTGGTACAATTTACTGAAAACTCATCAAATTCAAAACTTTCACTTTAAGACACCGGTTCAATAAAAAAGCAACCCTGAAAAGTTTTTTGCCAAGATTTTTTTCTAATTTTAAAAGCAGAAACCAAAAACCGGCTCTTGCAAATCATGAATATTCAGTTATGTATTTTTAGGTTGCCAAAAAGCTGGATAACAATGCATGAAAGGATGATCTGTGATATAATATATTGAATTGCAACATTAAGGGTATTTTGAAATCGAATCATAATGTATCAGGGCAATTGAATATTTACCGCAAAAAACGAATCATATCGTATCAATGGCGGCTAAAGTTGATATATTTGTTTAATCGAAAATCTCGCTTATATTTTTTTTAGAAAACCTTGACCGGGGAAAATTATAAATTTTAAAAAACATCAAATGGACCCAAAACAATCATTTAACCTGAACGCCGATTTTTTAGGAGGCTTTACTTCAATTTTCATAAAATTGGTTTTTGCAATCATAATAGTTTACCTTCTTGTAATGGTAATAAATTTCCTGAGAGATAAATACATTAACAAAGAGGTAAATAAGCAAAAAGACGATATTTCCGATTTGCTAATCATTTTAAATAAGCTATTCTATATTTCTGGATTTGGATTTGT
>JBNJGR010000275.1:0-3693 GCA_051747885.1 Bacteroidota bacterium
ACGGATTTTGATTCCATTGGTTTATTCCTCAAAAGGTTCGGCTGAAACCGGAATTATCCGGATCGAGTCGGTGTTTATTACATCTTCTTTTATTTCGAACGCGCCTGCAAATTCCAGTTTCATTCCCGGTTTTACTTTCGATTTCAATTCAGTAACCACTTCCTCCCTTATAATGTCATTGATGATAACCGAAACATTGTTGAAGTCAGTCATATTGACAAATTCATCGATATCCACAACACCTGAGCCATCGCGGACGGCATTTCCGAAAATAAAAGCGGTGGCAATTTTTACCTGCTTCTCCGGTCCGGTATTTACCCGGATAAATTCATCTTCCACCGATTCAACAGTGCCCTCGCCTTTGGTTAAAAAATAAAATGTTCTTGAAATTCCCAGTTTACGGCCAAATTCATTGAAAGCCTGTTCCGGTTCATTTTCCAGCAAGTCGATTAGCAGATCGATTTCCAAAGCGTCTTTCACAGCCAGCGGTATTTCATTGTTCCATGCATCACGGGCATATTCAACCGCATCGAACGTCACGGTTGTGTCGGCCGCTTTATACTCATCCAGTTTTTTTATATCGAAGGAAAAAAACAGAATCAGCAGGATTGCCAGAATTCCAAGACTGTATTTTATCGGTTTGTTCATATCGGTTAGTTTTCAGGAAGATATTCTTCCACATTTTCCGGTGTAATCAGAATAACCTCAACCGGTGTTTTGCTGTTAAAATCACGTTTCCCGTTAATGTACTGGTGCGCTAAATCTGCTGAAGTCCGCGACATCAGCACCGGAAACTGCATGACGGTTGCTTCGATTTTTCCGTCGGCAATTCCCTGAATTGCATCGGCAGCGCCGTCAAATCCGAAAACTTTCACTTCATCGGCTTTTCCTGCCGCAAGCACTGCCTGGTAGGCGCCCATTGCCATGGCATCGTTTCCGCAAAAAACCGCGTCGATGTCGGGGTTGGCCTGCATAATTGTTTCCATCACATCCATCGCTTTGTTCCGGTCGAAATCGGCACTTTGCTGTGCCACCATTTTTAGTTCCGGAAATTCATCCACCACACTGTGAAATCCGTTGGAACGGTTCCAGGTGTTGTTGTCGCCCACCAAACCGAGTATTTCCACGTAATTGCCTTTTTTGTTCATTTGCCTGACGAAATATTGCCCCAGTTTTACGCAACCGGTAAAATTATCGGAAAGCAACTGGGTAACCGCTGCATCGCGTGAATTGATTTCGCGATCCATACAAAATGTGGGAATACCCGCTTCTTTTGCACGTCTGACGTTGAGCACAGAACCGTCGGCATCGGTGGGATTGAACAAAATGGCATCGTAGCCCATGGCAATGATGTTGTCAAAATGTTCCGCTTCTTTGGCCGAATTGTTTTGCGAATCGAAAACGTGTGCAGTGTACCCCAATTCCCGGGCACGCTCTGCCGCAGATTCGCCCAAAACCACAAACCACGGGTTGTTTAAAGTAGAGATTACAACTGCCATTTTTTTCGGCTCACTTTGGTTTGATTGATTCCTGCAAGCCGTAAATCCTGCAAAAATCAACACGATTATTACTGATTGTATGAATTGCCGCATAATTTATCGGTTCAATAATTTTATTGCTGAATTGGAAAGCCCTTCTCCCGAAATTCCGTAATGATCGAAAATCTCAACCTGCGAACCGGTGAACGTGTCTTCATCGGGAATTCCTTTAATTTGAAACGGTACAGAAACACCATTTTTCATAAGAACTGCTGCACACGCCTCTCCCAGTCCGCCGTGAATGTTGTGTTCTTCCACAGTAATAACCGCCTTGCATTTTCTCGCAGCGTTCATAATGGCCTGTTCATCGAGCGGTTTGATGGTGTGCATGCTGATTACTTCCGCAGAAATTCCCTTTTCCGTGAGCTTTTGCGCTGCTTCATAAGCCGGGGCAACGGTTTCGCCACAGGCAATAAATGCAACATCCGTTCCTTCGCAGATTGTGCGGGCTTTCCCGATTTCAAATTGTTTTGTTCCCGGAAGATGCGGCATGGCTTTTTTGCCAAATTTAATAAAAACGAGCTTTTCCGATTTTGAAGCGGCTATTACTGCCTGTTCGGCTTCATAATTATCTGCCGGGATTATAATCCGGATGTTGGGAATAGCGCGCAATACAGCTACATCGTGTGTGGAATGGTGCGTTGACCCGAGAGCGCCGTAACTTACTCCGGCACTTATTCCCACCAATACCACCGGAACATCGGAATAGGCCACGTCATTTTTAATTTGTTCGAGCGACCGCGCCGTAAGAAAGCTTGCCGGCGAAACGGCAAACACTTTCTTTCCGGCCGATGCCAGCCCGGCTGAAACTCCAACCAGGTTTTGTTCGGCAATTCCCACTTCAACAATCTGTTCCGGGAATTTTTCGCTATACGGCACCAGTTTGCCCGAACCACGGGAATCGCTGGTTACTGCCAGAATATTTCGATCTTTTTCTGCCAGCCGGGATAAGGTATCTGCAAAAACCTCAAGATTGGGTTTGCCTGCAACTAATTTATCTAAGGTTATATTCTTGTTCATCAGTATTTTATTATTTTATTCTGTCGGCTCAAAGATTATCCTTCGGTAACTTGTCAGGTTAGGTGTTCCGTTGTCTGTTACCTCACATATTACATGAAACGTTTTTCCCGCTGAACCGGATGGTACATTTATCCTGGCGCGGCTTGACTTGTTGCCGGATATAACGATATCCTGCATGCAAGTTCCGGCTTCAGGTTGAATCCACCACCTGAAAGTCAGTTTATCGCCATCCGGATCATACGATTTGGAAGCGTTGAGGGTGACTTTTTTTCCTTGTTTCGGTTTATTTTTAAGAATATCGATACCTTCGTTTTTATTAATAACCACAATTGGATTTCGGTTTCCTTTGCCTTCTTTGGCCCAGTCCATTCGGGCGGCGAAATTATTAAAGGTAGCCGGATAAAAATATGATTCGTATTTTCTGCAAATATCATAAACGGGAGATTGGTGATTTGTATAAGCATACGTTTCATTGTCTGGTCCTTTTCCCCATTCGAAATAGCCGCCCCAACCAGCCTGATTAGGAATTTCAGGGTTATTTAAACCATTGGGAAGTACATGAAGAAATGAGGGGGTATCGCCTTCAACTCCGTATTTGTATTTCGGATAAACGCTGCCGAGATTGCCGTGGTTTTGGATATGAGTTTCATATTCCTCCCAGTTCTCTCTGCCTGTGCCATTCTGAAATTTCCAGGCACATTCATCCCAAATAAAGAAAAGGTCTTTTTCAAACTCACGACGCATCCATTGGTGAGAACTGATGTTAAATTCTGTTTTTTGATCCCGGTCCTGATCTGTGATGGTATAAACACGAAGTTTACGGAGAAATTCTTTCAACTCCTTCGGGCTACGATCCTGCTGTACCCGCCAAATAGCCTGTGCAAGTGTATTTGCACCTCCCCAGGTAAGTATCCATACCGGGCGATTGTCCTTTTCATCGGCCATTTTGATAATCAGTTCGCTGCCGGGGGAGTCATTATCTTCACCAATATACTGCATACCTCTTCTTTTACTGCCCACCACAGTGCGGCTACTCAAGTATTCCGGGCTTGGCCAGTATCCGATTTTCTGCTGAGATTCATCGGTTGGTCGTTTTTTTGAGTCAGAGCGTTTTTTAAGATGAGGTAAATCTTTT
>JBNJGR010000276.1:0-3668 GCA_051747885.1 Bacteroidota bacterium
TTCAGCACTCAACATCGATTCCACAGATTTGTCGGCCACACTCTTCCTGCTGATTGCTTATACCTACCAAAGAAACCATTCGGAAATTAAGAAATACCTGGTAAAACTGGAAAACCTTGAAAACAATAATTACCTCTGGGTTAATCTGGTGGATGTATTTTCAGGATTTGCCTGCCTGGAAACAGGGTTGAAAAATAGAGCGGACGAATATTTCAGGCGGGCGATAGAAATACAAAAGACTGCCATTGAATTAAATACTCCTGCAGCCCAACGTTTTGAAGCACACATGTATCTGGCATCAATTTACGCAGCCCTTGGTGACCAGGATAAATCGATGGAATATTTCAAAATGGTAAATAACCGGAAAATAATTCCGAAAATGTTTTTAATTCAGCTCCGGCACTGGCCGGGCTCGGAAAATCTAAGGGAATATCCCGAATTCCATAAAATTTTAAATGACCTTGAAGCAAAGTACCAAAAAGAACACCTGCGGGTTGGCGAACTGCTGAGTGAATTGGGAGAATTTTAACGGATTGTTCTTAAACAAATGGGACATTTGCAACATGAGTTAAAAAGTTGACACAAAATTTAAAGCTTTTGCAACATAGTTGGTTGGTCTTGCAACAATCCATTCCCGAACTTTACCTTTATTATTCAACTTAATAAAGGAGGAATGGATATGAAAAAATGAGTTGTTGTTTAATCAAGAAACCTGTAAGTACTGTTTTACGCTCAGCTATAAGATGTGCCACCAAAAACACGGTGAATTTGCCGGTTTTGTATGATTAACAGGGGAAAACCGGTTTATTGATGCCCACTGAGCAGTATTCCCAAAATGAGTTTTAAAACCATAATTTTAAAAGTTATGAAACCGTTTAAAACCAATGCTTTGTTTACAGCACTAACTGTGCTATTGCTTCTATCGCTGCCGCTGATTAGTTTAGCTGAAAAACTGAATGCCGAAATTCCTGAAAAAAACTCATCGGAAGAAGCAGCCCAACTGTTCGTACAAGGGCGCGAAGCCTTTGAAATGGGTCGCATAAGCGATGCCATAGTCTATTTTGACAAGGCTGTGCAAAAAGATGCACAGTCTGCTGTTGCCTGGCTTTACAAAGCCCTGACAGCCGAAACGGACACCGATCGAAAAATCGGTATCGACAAGGCTGTACTTTTCCGGAACAATGCCAACGAGGAAGAAAGAATCCTGATAGACATTGAACTGACTTTTGCGGATAAAAATTCCGAAAAGCGTTTTCAGCTGGCAAAACAACTGGCTGAAATGCACCCCGAAGATGCCCGTTCATTGCTGTTACTGGCAAGTGAATATCAGCACCTCGGTAAAATCAGTCAATTCAGGGACCTTGCCAGCGAAGCCATCCGGGGCGAACCCGGGTCGCCGTTGGGTTACCGTGCACTGGCTGCCTCCTGGTTGCTGAACGACCCTGTGGATTTTTCACTGGCCGAAAAATACATGCAAAAGTTTGTGGAACTCAGGCCCAATGAGGCATCGGCTCATATTGCCCTGGGAGATGTTTACCGTGCATTTCTAAATCTGGAAAAAGCAAAAGCAGCCTATTCCAAAACCATTGAACTGGAGCCCCAAAATGCAGCAGCGTTGTCAAAAAGAGGTTACATTCATACTTACCAGGGAATGTTTGAGGAAGCACGTGCCGATTTTAAAAAGGCATCGGCGCTGGCCAGTCCCATGCGCGATTATTCAAGGCCCGATGTCAGCATGTTTTCATACCTGTTTTCCGGCAACGAAAAATTGGCAGCCACCAACACTGAACCGGCCAGCAATATTCAGAATAAAAACAAAAGGTTTCCACTGAATGGCAATTCAGACAACTGTTATTTCTGCTGTACCTTCATTTCTATGACTCACGGATTCATTACATCCCCGGTTCTGTCGTTGAGCCCTTACCATTGCCTCCGACGTGAATTTAATAGGGAGTCGAGGGTACCCGATGAAACCACAATTGAAGCCAACATTGCTTTTGTTGAAGGATTTCGTGCTATTCAGCATGAAAAATACGATAAGGCGAAACAAATAATTGGAGAATATGCCCGTACCGTCAGCCCTGAAATGAAACCCAAAAAAAATGAAGCCCATAACTACCTGGCTGGCCTGATACATTACGGGAAGGGAAATTATTCCAATGCGCTTGCCAGCTTTAAAAAATCGGATACCGGCAACATCTTTGTTAAATACAGTATGGGGTTGGTTTACGACAAGCTTGGTATGCATGAAAAGGCCAATAAAGCATTAACAGAAGTAGCTGAATTCAATTTTGCCAATGCCTGCAATACGCAAATGGCGAAGGCGGCAAATGGTTGGCTGGAATCGTTTTCAGATGTTAGCCTCACTCAAAAATAGATATTTTAGAAGGCAGGCATAACTTGTTGTGAGTAGTGGTTGTAATCTGCAATTGGATTAGAGGAAAGAATCAGAAGCCATTCTTTTTTGTGCGCTCAGGTTCTTTCCTCTGATTTTTTGGCACCTAATTAATAACTACAATTATTGAATTAGGCGCTCTACAAATAACATGTAATTCTGTTTTATAGTTCGACCCTGGCCAGGGTCGCATAATTAATTTTCCTGGAAATTCTATAAACCTATAAATCCGCTGGATTTAAAACAAATTATGCAAATTATATCTTAATTCAAAAAACTAATTCAGCAAATCAGGTATCCTAAATTTTAAAATGACTTTTTGAAATGTTGGTCAACTCTGTTTGTAACTGTTCATACTCTGGATGAACCATTAATTGTTGTCGAAATTTATTGTCTGAAAAATTATAAACCCATGCAATCAAAAATCACCATTGAAAGTTAAAACTGGTGGTTTTGGTTCCTGAACTGCTGGTTGAAACATTTATGGTAACCTTTTGGGGAAAATGCAGTATTGCACGGTTCCTGAAAAGCATGCCCTGAAACAATAGACGGGATATGAGGTTGGAATAATTAAAAAATAGCAGATAAAATATAATTTCAGCTTAAAAAAACCCTTTTTGACACATAAGTGCAAACATTTGCAACATAGTTTAAACATTTTGCAACATACGTGCTATGTATTGCTGTTTGTTATGACGTAACTTGAATATCCAGAAATTAATATTTTAAAATGACAGGTTCACTTTTATCCGGAGAGGAATTTGCTGAACGGCTCAACGCCATCGCAGAGGCCCGGTTTGCCGACCACCGGTTTGGCGTTTCTGCGCTGGCCCGCGAAATGGAGATGAGCCGCTCCTCGCTTCACCGGAAAGTGAAGGAGGCTTTTCATAAATCGGCCAGCCAGTTTATTTCCCACAAACGGCTGAACAAAGCCCGGCAACTCCTTCTGGATAAAAAAATATCCGTTACCGAAACGGCATTCCTTTGCGGATTTCACAGCGTTACCTATTTCGATAAATGTTTTCACGACTATTTTGGCCATCCGCCGGGAAAAACCGGAAAACACAGCCTGGATAAAAAGAAACCCGCTTCAAAAGAACAATTTAAATACCTGAAAAAATGGTTTAAGCTACGGAAATAAACTTCTGTATTTAATTATCGCAACAGACACCAGGCAACTTTCCTACAGGTTTTTACACCCTTAGCACGAACCGTAACCTTTTCTTTTCATGAACGTTAAACACATTATGCTTAAAAAACCAAAATGGCTGAA
>JBNJGR010000277.1:0-3667 GCA_051747885.1 Bacteroidota bacterium
CTGGCTGTACGGAAGAATTGAAGTGAAAGCAAAACTCCCCGAGGGCAGGGGCACCTGGCCGGCCATCTGGATGCTGCCCACCGACTGGGAATATGGCGGGTGGCCCGCGAGTGGCGAAATTGATATCATGGAACACGTGGGCTACGATTTTGGCACGGTCCATGGAACCATTCACACCGAAGCGTATAACCATTCCATTGGCACACAGTTGGGAAAAACCGTTGATGTTGAAAATGTGGCTTCGCAGTTTCATGTGTATGCCATCGACTGGACCGAAGACGAAATTGTGTGGTACGTTGACGGGGAAGAATATTACCGGGTGGAAAATCCGGATAAAACCTACAAAGAGTGGCCTTTCGACAAGCGTTTTCATCTGATTCTGAATATTGCCATTGGCGGTGACTGGGGCGGGGCACAAGGCATTGACCCTGAACTTTCGGAAGCTACCATGGAAATTGATTATGTGAGGGTGTATAAAAAAAAAGTACCAACACCGGTAATTGACGGAAAAAAAAACGCTGAACCCGGCGAGGAATTAATTTTCTCGGCCACTGGAATTCAGGGTGTTAGATACAAATGGGGCTTCCCTGAGGATGTTGAAGTACTGGATGGGGAGCAAACCGCGCAGGTTACGGTAAAATGGGGGAATACCGGCGGAGATGTTCAGCTTGAACTGCAGTCGGACTGCGACACAGTTGCTGCCGATCCTTTTTTTGTAAGTACGGTGCAAAAACCTTCGGGCGAAAGTTTCGGGGTTCCGTTGTTCGACGACCAGAACAATATCCTCTGGCAGGCGGTTCCCGGGAATTCAAACCAGATAGTATTAACCGGAACGGCTTCGTTAATTGCGGATTATGAAATAAATGCAACCGCTGAAAACCCGCATATTTTCTATGAATTTCAAAGCCCGGTTGATTTAAGCACTTTCAGTAAAATGGAAATTTCACTGAAAACCCCGGCGCCTGTTCCCGGCTCTTTTCGTATCGATTTGGTTGATGTAAACGGCAATGTAAACCTGAAGGACCTTTTTAAAGTTAACTCCTTTGAAAGTGATGGAAATTTTCACACATACTCCTACACTTTTGGCCAAAACCCTGACGGGATTTACCAACTCGATTTGATTAAGTGGATAAAAGTGTACATCAATTACGGGGTGTTCGGTAAAAAGGGAACCGGCCAGATTGAAATCGAATCCATAAAACTAAATAATACCGCAACTTTTGCAAGCGAAAAACCGTTCAGAAATGACCTGAAAGTCTGGCCCAATCCGTTTCAGGACAACATCCAAATCTATTCTTCAAAACCGCTGACAGGCATTGAGATTTTCGACCTATCCGGAAAGTTATTGCTATCGAAACTAATTAGAAACCTTCATAGTGCCGATTTAAAACTCAATGAAATCCCTTCGACATTTATTTTAAATGCAACTTTCCATGATGGAACTACCCAAAGTGTAGTGCTTGTTAAAAACCAGCAATACTAATCCATTCAACTTTACTATTTCTTCAACCTAATTTTTCCCAATTTGAGTAACTCAATTGTTACGGTATAAATCAATGAAGCGAACCGATTGGGTTTATTGGGGATATGTTGGGGAATTTTAAAAGTAATTGTTTATTTTCTGAAGTAACCTTCATCTTTCTGTTTCGTTGAAAACAAAAAAAGGAAGGTTCAGCTATGAGAATTGGTAAAAATATATTTAGTCGTTCAAAAGTTGTATTCACATTAACTCTGTTGTTTTTTTCATTCTCAGCATGCGTTGGCCAGGATGGAAATTTCAGCGGATTGCGCGAACAAATGGTGAGAACACAACTGGAGGCCCGCGGAATTGATGATGAACAGGTGCTGAAGGCTTTCAGAAAAGTGGAACGCCACAAGTTTGTTTTACCGCAATACATTTCAATGGCTTACCGCGATTCTCCCTTGCCCATTGAAGAAGGTCAAACCATTTCGCAGCCCTACATTGTAGCTTACATGACCGAGGCGCTGAATCTTGAAAAAGATGACAAAGTGCTTGAAATCGGAACCGGCTCGGGTTACCAGGCAGCCATATTAGCTGAAATTGTCGATTCTGTTTACACCATCGAAATTTTTGAAAAACTGGGCGAAAAAGCCCGGGAACTTTTTAATGAACTTGGCTACGATAACATTTACACAAAAATTGGCGATGGCTACAAAGGTTGGCCCGAACATGCACCGTTTGATGCCATTATTGTTACAGCAGCTCCGAGCGATATACCGGAACCCCTAAAAAACCAACTCGCCGAAGGAGGCCGGATGATCATTCCGGTGGGTGGAGATGCCGTTCAGGAACTGGTTTTGCTGAGAAAAAGAAATGGAAAAATCAGGCAAAAGAGTGTATTGCCGGTCCGGTTTGTTCCTATGATATCGGATGAGGGGAAAAAGTATTAAAAATTCGGAAATACCAATTAATGATACAATTACGCGTAAAAGTCTGTATTTAAAAAACATTCTATTTCGAAATAAATTTTACCAAAAAAAATTAATTGCATAAGTCACTGATTTTTCGTATATTGAATACCGGTTTTGATATGACTATTGTTTTTTATACTGAGGTTTAAATATTTATATTTTTTAGTTTTCAAATCTTTAAAATTTAAAACAATGGCTTACAAAGAACTTTTACTGGAAAACAAAATCACAACCCCGTTACTTCATGATTATACAATTTTAGACTGGTGGTATTCATCCATGGTTCTTACGTTTGATATGGAATTGCAAACACAGTCTAACTGGTGCTGGGCCGCAACTTCAAAAAGTGTTTCTAAATTTTACTCCACATTTAGTCCTTGGACTCAATGTAAAGTAGCAAGTGAGGAATTGGATAAAACATGCTGTGACTCTCCTGTTCCATCTGCATGCAATGTCCCATGGTATCTCGACAGAGCTTTAACACGAACCCACAATTTTGTCAGTTATCAAAGCGGTCCTATTACCTGGGACCAGGTTAAACAGGAACTTGAAAAAGGATTGGTTGTGGGAGCCCGGATTGGATGGAGCGGTGGCGGTGGCCATTTTATGGTTATCTACGGTGTTTCAAAATCAATGGGTGTTGAATATCTTCATATCGATGATCCCATTTACGGGAAAAGTACGTTATCGTACAACCAGTTTGCAACCAACTATCAGGGCAGCGGCACCTGGACGCATACTTATTTCACAAAAAAATACTTCTACTTTATGTGGTTCAAAGATTTACTTTTCAATCCGGTATTATTGAAACCCATTCCTTCAGTCAGACCTTTGCTAAATGTTACCGGCGAAAAGGTCGAATCTGTTCGAGATATGGTAATGAAGGATTTAAATGTTCCTCATTATGTCTTTAACATTGGCCTCAATGAGATAAAAGATAACATGAAACCTCCTCAAAACCCAACAACGTTGAGGGTACTTGAACTGAAAGATAAAATGCCGGTCGCCTTTTATGAAGTTGGATTAAATGAAGAAAATCCGGAATTGATTCAAATGAATACCAACAAAAGTTTCTTTGAACAGATGGATAGTACAATGTCGCGTTTGAAACAGGCAAACAAAAAAAACAAAACTGCTGGAGAACTCAGAACATTGCGTATTCCGGCACTGAACATGGAGGCGATGTGGCTGAATTATCCCGACAGAACAGAAGATTTGGTTGCTGTTTTGCCCA
>JBNJGR010000278.1:0-3661 GCA_051747885.1 Bacteroidota bacterium
TTAATAATCAGAAATGAACGAAGTGAAATTGATGATTAAAATTAAACACTAATCGGTATAATTCACTTTTTCAACACTGAACCCCACATCGTGAATTCCGCGGAGTGTCTCTTCACGCATGCCATGCTGAATCCTCACAGTATATTCTCCCGATACAGGGAAATATACATTCCGACGTAATATGGCCTGCCGTGTTTTCAGTTTTCCAATGCCTTCGCCCAACCATTTCCCCGAAGGTTCGGCCAAAACCATTTGGAACGTATCTTTCATCGTTTCACCATCGGGCTGGATAATCTCCACGAAGAGCCAGAGGTTGCTGTAATTGTATGTTGTTTCGTTTCGCACATTTACCAGCAAATTGTGGTTTTGCAACGTGTCGGTTACCGGAACGGTAAAAATAACCAGCGAATCTTTATGCCACTGTGCATCTGGTATGGCGTTATATTTATCAAAAACCTGCGTCTGGTCGCAAGAAATAACCCCCGCTGCTGCAAAAACGAATACAAAAAAACGAATAAGAAATTTATACATGGCCGTTCAATCTTGTTTAACGTTTTCTGGGATTCCTGCTCTGGTTTTGGTTTTTATTTTTGTTGTAATTGCGCCTTTTCTTTTTACGCAGCTTCTTTTTAGGCCGGTTAAAACGGTCGAGATCTTCTTCGCCTACCGTATTGTGAAACATCTCGTCTTTTTGTTTCGAAACTTCCAGTGTTTCAGAAATAAGTTTTTCGGGTTTTTTCCCGTTTCGATTCATTTTTATAACCCGTTTCACTTTTTCAACAGGCAAGGCAATCAGGGTTGAAGGAGCATCGCCTTTTTGGCAATACCAAAAAATTCTTTTAAAAATATCAGCTTTAATAAATTCGAAGGTTGCAAATTCCGTTTCGAGCGGAATATTGGTGGGCGGAAAATCTTTCTGTGCATCCATATAGGTATCTACCTCAAAGTTAAGGCAGCATTTCAGTTTGCCACATTGTCCTGCCAGTTTTTGCGGGTTGAGCGAAATATCCTGGTAGCGGGCAGCATTAGTGGTTACCGAAACGAAGTTGCAAATCCAGGTGGCACAGCAAAGTTCGCGGCCACAGGGGCCCACGCCGCCAATCCGTCCGGCTTCCTGGCGTGCCCCAATCTGTTTCATTTCAATTCGGATATGAAATGTCTCGGCCAGGTTTTTTATGAGCTGCCTGAAATCGACCCGTCCATCGGCGATGTAATAAAAAATAGCTTTAGTGCGATCGCCCTGGTATTCCACATCGCCAATTTTCATGTCCAGATTTAAATCGGAGGCAATCTTCCTTGATTCAATCATGGTTTCGTATTCCAGCGAAATGGCTTCTTTCCATTTGTCGATGTCCTGCGGTTTGGCCTTACGATAAACTTTCCGTAGTTCGCCGTTAATGGTAGTCACCTTATGTTTTTTCATCTGCTCGGCCACCAGCTCACCGGTAAGCGAAACAATGCCTATATCGTGCCCGGGGTTGGCTTCAACAGCCACTATATCGCCGGCTTCGAGTTTTAAATTATTTACATTCCTATAAAAATCTTTGCGGGTATTTTTAAAACGTACTTCAACAATATCTTCAGCATTGCCGGTACTCACAACATCTTTCATCCAATCGGTAACGTGCAGTTTTGCACAGCTATCCCATTGTTTCTTGCATACTCCCCTTTCTATCAAATCCACGTTTGCCATAAAAGTCAGTTCTGGGTAATGTGTTAAAATTTAAAAATATACAGCCATTTAACAGCATTACATATCACAAAAATAATGATTAATACCAATTTATGGCTGAAATGGATTCTTTTTAAATTGATTATAAAATAGCAGAAGTACAGATAACAGAAATTTCCATGCTAGAAAGATTGGCTTTGCACATGTTCAAATAATGTGCTAAGTACCGAATTACCTTTTGATTAACCGCACCATCCTCAGCGCGGTATCCAGAAAAATAATGCGGGCATTTCCGTTCATCGAAATATGTTTTATTCCCAGTTCAAACTCCTTTGCAAACGGAACGATGTTGCGTTCGTTAATGAAAGGTGCGAAATTTTTCCCCCAGTTTTTTTCTTCGTTGTTCAGGTAAACCAGGTTGGGCTTTTTCATGTTCATCACAAAATATTCGCGTACCAGCCGCAGTGCAAAACTGAAAAATGATTTTTGGCGGTCGCGGCCAATACGGCCCATTTCCTCGGCCCAGTCAACCAGTTCCTTCACCTCGCGTTTATAGGCAAAGCGCATCATTTCCTGGAACTTGGTAAAATAAAACTGCGTGTCTTCATTCGGATTCAGGTATTCCAGCGCCTTGATGTAACTTCCGCTGGCCAGGTGCACAGCCTCGGATATTTGTTCCTTGTCAATTCCCTCGATTTTTTCCAGCGCGCTTTCCATCGAATCTTTGTCGATAAACGGAACTTTTAACAATTGCGCCCTCGAACGTATAGTGGTGATAATCGACTCTTCATCTTCGGTAACCAGCAGGAAAAGTGTTTTATTTGGCGGTTCTTCAATCAGTTTGAGCAGCTTGTTGGAACAAGCCTGGTGCATTTTTTCAGGCAGCCAGATAATCATCACCTTGAATTCCGATTCAAACGATTTCAGGTTCAGTTTGCGCATGATGGAATCGCTCTCCCGCTCGTAAATCAACCCCTGCGCATTTTCATTTTCAATAAAACCCAGCCACTGGCTCAGCGTGAAATAAGGTGCTTTTTTCACCATTTCGCGCCAGCGGGGCAGAAAATCGTCGCTCACCGGTTTTTTGAATTCTTTGGTGGGAAAAACCGGGAACACAAAATGCAAATCGGGATGCGCCAGTTTTTGATATTTCCGGCACGAGGGGCACTCGCCACACGAATCGGTTTCGCTGCGGTTGCGGCACGAAACATACTGAGCAAATGCCAGCGCCAAAGCCAGTTTTCCGGTTCCTTCCGGACCGGTAAAAAGTTGCGCGTGGCTTATCCGTTCCTCTTTTACCGAACGAATCAACCGTTTTTTAATCTCCTCCTGACCAATTACATCTTTGAAAAACATTCCCCAAAAATAAACTTTCTGAAATTGATAATCGAACTTCCAATTCTCAAAATTCAAATAAAGTTTAAGTTTACCCGAACATTAAATTATCAGATGGCTGAAAATGGGACTGTTTCTTGCGGAATTTATTTTTTATCTTTGATTACTTTTTAGAAAACCAAAAAAATAGAATACTATGCAAACAATTCACAACTACGATTTTTCAGGGAAAAAGGCATTGATTCGCGTCGATTTCAACGTGCCTTTAAATGATAATTTTGAAATTACTGACGATACCCGGATACAAAAAGCGCTCCCCACAATCAAAAAAGTGATTGAAGGTGGTGGTTCGCCGGTTATCATGTCACATTTTGGCCGGCCAAAAAATGGACCGGAAGACAAGTTTTCCATGCGTCATCTTGTTAGCCACCTAAAAAAATTACTGGGGGTGGAAGTAAAGCTGGCACCCGATTGTATTGGCGAAGAAGTGAATAAAATGGCCGCTGATTTGAAGCCGGGAGAAGTGCTGATGCTGGAAAACCTGCGTTTCCATCCCGGTGAAACCAAAGGTGATGAAGATTTTGCCAAAGAACTGGCCAAAAACGGCGACTGCTGGGTGAACGATGCTTTTGGTACCGCTCACCGCGCGCACGC
>JBNJGR010000279.1:0-3660 GCA_051747885.1 Bacteroidota bacterium
TTAATACAACGGATGGAATGATAAAAGATTCAATTACTGTGAATCAGGTTACAGAAGCAGATTTTGATATCAAATCCAACAGTCTGTTGAAAGGCAATTCCTACAACATTGATTTTTTTGCTGATTTAAATTTAAACGGAAGTTATGATATTCCTCCGCTGGATCATGCATGGCGATTAACACTCGATAATGTTGAAGGAGACACAACACTTTTCTTCTCGCATAACCTCGATTTCACTGATATTTTCAATCTCACTTCGATTTCCGATAATGAATTAAAACAGGCAAGGATGTATCCAAATCCTGCAACCGATAAGGTTACGATTGAAACAGGAAGCGTAAATACGAGTAATTTCTCATTAAAAGTTTATGATATCACAGGAAAAATAATCCTCGTTCGAAAAACTGATATGAACAATAAGGTTGAGCTTGATGTTCAGGATTTAAAACAAGGAATATACTTTGTGGAACTACATACACCTAACTATCAGAGAGTAATGAAGCTAACCATAGAATAATTAAAGCAAACCAGTTTCATGAAGAAAATACTTTTAATGTCGGTGTTCATTATACTTTTTCTTAATTGTTACCCACAAGAAGAAGTAAAAAATACTTTCCAGGGAACAAGGCTGGTCAACGAGCAATCGGCTAACCTGACCGACAAAGGCAAACTGTTACTTTTTATCCAACACCGGTTTGGTGAAATTGACGGCGGTTTGTACCAGCTTTTCGGTCTGGATCAGGCTACCATGCGCCTGGGATTCGAATACGGATTTGGGCACAACCTGAACCTGGGATTCGGGCGCAGCACGTTTATGAAAACGTATGATGTTTACGGGAAATACAAGCTGTCGCAACAAACTGACATATTCCCACTGACAATGGTAGTTTCAGCTGCCGGTTCAGTGCCAACCATCCGCAATGTATTTCCGGAGCAGTATAATAATTTTTCAGACAAACTTTCAGGAAATGTTCAGCTGCACATGGCCAAAAGAATCGGAAACATTGGGTTGCAGGTTTCTCCCGGATTTTTATCAACCGGATACATTCCCACAGAGAACGAAAGTTTTTCGCTGTTTACTTTGGGGCTGGCTGGTTCTGTAAAAATATCAGATAAGGTTTCTGCAAATATTGAATACCTGCCCCATTTCAATCCGGATCTGGAGTCCACCAAACCACTCTCACTGGGCGTGGATATCGATACAGGCGGACACCTGTTTCAACTTATTTTATCCAACTCACAGCAATTTATTACCAAAAGTTTATACACTTCTTCACGGGGTGACTGGAGTGAAGGAACAGTTTTTTTCGGTTTTAACCTGATTAGAGAGTTCAGAATTAAATACTACTAAAATGGAAAGAAAAGATTTTTTACAGAAATTCGCCATTGGCGGAAGTGTATTGCTCGCAGCACCAGTTCTTTTAAACTCGTGCAGTGACGATACTGACGATATTATCGACGACAAGAATAATGGCGGGAACAATGACGATGATGCAATTACCGTGGATTTGACCCACGATGATTTTTCAGAGTTGCAAACAGTTGGGGGATTTGCCTATTCGGGTAACATCCTGATTATCCGGTCGGGGGAGAATACCTACCTGGCATTCTCAAAAATTTGCACCCACGAAGGATGTACGGTTGCTTATAATCACGATGAAGGAGAACTTCCGTGCCCATGCCATGGTTCAGTTTTCAGCACCTCGGGAGCAGTTTTGGAAGGTCCCGCCGCAAGCAACCTGAAACAATATTCGGTTAGCAAATCAGGGGATACATTAACGATAGAATAGGTTGTTAACTGGATATTGTGGACCTGCCTTTTTTCGCAGCACAAATCTACTTCGCGGTTTCTCTTAAAGATCTATTCGAAAGTATAATGTTTTCGAACGAAAGAATGAATGTCCCAAACGCATTCGAGCCCGGCAGGGAAAGTCACAAAATCGCCGGCTTTTATTGTTTTCGATTCAAACTCTGAAACAATTGTTGCTTCGCCTTCCAGGATGTAGCACTTTTCAGTTTTGTCGTAATACCACTCAAACTTATCTTCCTCATGTTCCCAGGTTGGCCATGAAAAAACACCTTCATCTTTCAGTTCGTCCTGTTCCGGTTGTTCAATATCTATCTTCATCTCACAATTTTTTGGCAAAAATAGTAAAGATAAGCATTCAACTATCAGGTGTTAATTGATTTTTTAACCGGATTAAATCAGGCTAAAAATAAAACAGCCGTGTACTAAAAAAGCACACGGCTGTTTGGTATATTTTTACTTAAATTACACTGTTAGAGAACCGCAGAACAAGCGTCAATCAGTTTTGTTGCATTCTCATTTGAGGCATCCAGTTCTTTGGCTTTTTCCAACACTTCAACGGCGGTGCGGAATTCAACCTGAGCTTTTTCCACTTCAGCATTGTAAGCATCGTCGCTGGTTTCCAAACTGCCGTCCTGAACTTTTTGATTGGCAGCATTTAAAATAGCCACCCCCTTTTTGTATAATTCATTTCCTTCGGAAACGTAAACATTGGCAAGGGCCGATGAAATTTTATCATCTCCGGGGAACTTTTCAACCCCCTGTTCCAGGGTAGCTTTATAAGCTGCACCATCGCCTTTTTTCCTCAGGGCAACGGCTTTGTAATACAACGCAGTTTCGCCGCGGTAGCCATTTTCAACACTCTGCCCGAAAAGCTCAACTGCCTTATCGAGCATATCGCCACGGTAAGCAGCAATGGCTGCATTAAAAACCATTGATTCGCTATCGTCGTCAGCTACTGCTATTGCATTTTCATAGCTTTCAACTGCCTTGGCATATTCCTCTTTGTTGTTGTAAATCCGGCCCATGTACTCGTAGCTGTTTTCCAAATTCACACCAACATTAATAGCTTTCTGGAAATATTCCAGTGCACCATCCAAATTTTCTGCACGAAAAGCAGCAATGCCAATGTTGTAATTAATTGTTGAATCAACCTGAACGTCGCCCAGGTTCTTCATTGCCTCGTCGTACAGCTGAAATGCTGTGGCATAATCTTCGGCTTTCATTGCTTCGTTAGCCTGGTTAATTTTTTCGGCCGCATCCTGCGCAAATGCAACCACCGAAAACAAAACGGCCAGTGTTAATAAAACTACATTTTTCATCTTTCCTGATTTTAAATTTTAAACTATTCTTTAAACTATTTTTAACTTTTTCTTAAGAGAGGTTCCAAAAATAATAATAATGGTCAACAATCCTATAAATAATTTTTTTGAATAATTTACTGATTTTCCATATTCACATTTAATCAAATACCCTGCCATGTTTACAAACGGCAATATAAAACGCTTATAATTAAAACCTCAAAAACCTAACAAATAAACACTTACAAAAAGGTAAAGGTTCACTTGCAAAAAAACAAATTAACGGGCAATTCACACTATTTCACTTGAATCGACGATATTAGTTTCGCCAGTTCGAAAGAAAAATTATAGAGCAATTCCCTGCTGTGTTTCATTGAGTTTTCCAACGACAAGGGTTGGTTTATAAAACTGAAAACTCCGTTGAATGCCCCGGAAGCCTCTTTTTCAATACTTCCGGCAATTGCAAAAACAGGCTTACCGGATTGATGTGCCAGCCTGGCCACAACAGCGGGAGCTTTGTCGTTTAGTGTTTGTGCATCAATTTTCCCTTC
>JBNJGR010000280.1:0-3658 GCA_051747885.1 Bacteroidota bacterium
AAAATTCCCATTTTGCTGAATGAGGGTTTCTGGTTTATGGCCCATGCCGCCCGCACAGATTTCGCCATGACCATGCTGCTTATTTTTTTATTGATAAACGGACCGGGAAAATATTCAATGGATAATCTTATTAAATAAAAATATTATGAAAACTACATTACTGGTTTTACTGTTCATCCTTACCGGATATATTTCAAACGCACAACCACAAACAGTTCCGGCTTCCTATACCAATATCGGATATGACGATAGCGGTCAGTTATATTTTGAAAAAGATGACCGGAAATTTTACGCCGACACCACAGGACCACGGTTTATATTAAAAGAACTTTTCGGGCATCCACAGGGAACGGCAGACGGAGTAATCTTTGATTTCGGCCCACTGAAAGGTACATTCACCTATGGATTAATTCCGTATGGCAAAGCCGAACATCCGCTGCCTGTTTTCCGTTTTTCAACCCCGTTAAGAAACGGAAAGGTAGAAGTTGACATAAAAAACACCTTCCGTTATCCTTATGATTTTGTTGACTGGCAGGAAAACGGTTACCTCTCTCTCGGGTATCGCCTGACTGCTGAGGACGGCATGCTTCTTTTCGACGGGGAAGTTTCGTTAACCGGAACCGGGCCGTTCGAGGTGGCGCCGGCTATTTACGAAGGCCCTTTTGTGAATAAAATTATGCCAACTGAAGCAACAATCTGGTGCAATACTACACTCCCCGTTCAGGCAACATTGGAAGTGAACGGACGGGTTTATAAAAGTAATTCAGAAGACACTTATCACGAGTGGCGGGTTACCGGGCTCGAACCGGATACAAAATATGGTTACACAGTGAATTACGGCGAACTCAGTCAGCAGTATCATTTTAATACCGCACCTGAAAAAGGAAGCCGCGCTCCTTTTGTTTTCGGGTATTCCAGCGACAGCCGGCATGCAACCGGAGGGGGCGAGCGGACAATTTACGGTGCAAATGCCTACATCATGAAAAAAATTGCGGCGCTTGCTTATCGCGAAAATGCCGCCTTCGTTCAGTTTACCGGAGATATGATTAACGGTTACCTGTCAAACAGGGAAGAACAGGAAGTGCAATATACCAACTGGAAAAAATCTATCGAACCATTTTGGCATTATATACCGTTTTACGTGGGCATGGGAAACCATGAAATTTTGGGGCACATTTTCCGTGACGATGAAAACAATCAGTTGGCATTTGTTGACGGTTTTCCTTATGAGACGCACTCGGCAGAAGCGGTATTTGCCGGATCATTTGTAAACCACGTAAACGGACCTGAAAGCGAAGACAAAAACCGCTACGATCCGGCCCCGGCCAACCAGGATTTTCCTTCGTACGACGAAAATGTGTACTATTACACCTATGGAAATGTGGCTATGATTGTATTGAACAGCGATTACTGGTTTGCCCCTACTCTGCGAACAGAAACAACCACCGGCGGCGGACTGCACGGCTACATTATGGACAATCAACTCGCCTGGCTTACAGAAACCGTTTCGATGCTGGAAGCTGACGGGGATATCGATCATGTTTTTGTGACCCAGCACACGCCGGTATTTCCAAACGGCGGACACAGCGGCGACGATATGTGGTACAGCGGAAATAATGAAAAGAGGCCGTGGATTGCAGGCAAGCCCGTGGAGAAAGGGATTATTGAACGACGCGATGAGTACCTCGATATTTTGATTAACGGGAGTTCGAAAGTGGTGGCCGTTCTCACCGGCGATGAGCACAATTACAACTGGTTGAAGCTAACCAGCGAAGTACCAATTTATCCAGACGGTTACCAACATGAAAGATTAAATGTTTCAAGGCACATTTATCAAATTAACAACGGGGCAGCAGGCGCACCATATTACGGTCAGGAAATTTTACCCTGGAGTGATTTTACCCGGTCATTCAGTGTGGAAAATGCACTTTGCCTTTTTTATGTCGATGGAGAAAAAATTACAATGAAAGTGATTAATCCCGATACCTTAAATGAAATTGACAGGGTAGAACTACGGTGAAAATTAAACTATTTACTAAAGAATATGTTGTTTCAATAACCGTTAAGTAAAAGAAATAAAAATAACTTTTTCAAATGAATAAATATTTAATTATGAAGTACCCGAAAAATCAATTCAAATTATTCAGTTCTGTTTTTGCTGCATTAGCCCTGTTTGCAATAGTTTCGTGCAGCCCCGCAAAAAATGATTCCAAACAATCTACGCAATTGCCCGATCAGCAACAGTCTAACGAAGAAACCAGCAGTGTGAATATTGATACAGATGCCAACACACCAGAAAATACAAACATAACAGACGAGATTGCAGAACCGTCTTCTGAAGCAGCAACCCAGCAGGCAACCGATGGAAACAGTGAACAGGTGTTAATAAACCCGCCACATGGAGAACCCGGCCACCGCTGCGAGATCCCGGTGGGACAACCATTAAATTCAACACCTGCAAATAATACAACTTCAACTACTGCAAACAACACAAACGAGCAGGTAATGATTAATCCGCCGCACGGAGAACCCGGGCACCGATGCGATATTCCGGTAGGACAACCGCTAAATGCAGAGCCCGCCGGCAACACAGCGTCGGCCGACAACACAGCTCCAACACTTGCCAACAACCCAATGGCGCCTACTATTGAAAATGCAAGACGCCTGAATGGGTCTCAGACAAGTCGGACAACATCAACAACTTCTGCCAGCGGAGAACGAATCAATCCGCCACACGGACAGCCGGGACACCGCTGCGATATTCCTGTGGGAAGCCCGCTACCTTAGTTTGTTGTAATAATTTTCAAAAAAGCTTGGAAAATGAATCAGCGTAAATAGTCGCTGACAACCTTACTTATGTCCTTTTTAATCCCCTCCCAGGTTTGATTTTTGAAGCTTACCGGGGTTTCACTCTCCTCGGCATCAACAAAATAAGTGATGGCATGTGGAATACTGATGGCAAGCATCTGGCTCGGGTATTTTTGTTTGTGCCAGTCGATGATTTGTTGCAGAGAATAGTGCTGCATTAACTCGTACAAATCCCAGAAATCCTTTTTCTTTCCTCTACCCAAAATGGCCTGTATTTTCATGGCGGCAATATCAGCATCGCTGTAAAACCTAATTTTTTCATAAACCTCAAAAGGAGCAATTGGCTGATGCGGAAAATGAACTATATCGACTTTTATTCCATCAATAAAACAAAAAATTCCAAATTGGGTTTGTTGCTTTTTGTAAGAAAATCGATTCAAAAAATTTTCCTCAAGATTAGTAACAATTTTTTCCTGATCAAATTTTTCATGAAAGAATAAATCCAAATCCTCAGAACTTCGGTGACCGTACCGCAAAGCTAAAGCGGTTCCGCCAACCAGTGAAAAGGGTTGAAGCGACGGAAATTCCATCAATTCTATTAATACGGATAAAGTTCTGGGTTCAACTGCCGAAGTTTGTAACATCTGAAGTCTTCAATTGGTTTGTTTATGACTGCACTTGCAAAATGAATGGTGTGAAGTGGCAAATATTTGGCATACAGCAGGGCTTCGGTAACTTTTTCATCGCCGTAGTACCGCCGGCACTGGCGGATATCTTCCACATCGCCGCGCTCGAAAACCCGCTCTATTACGAAATTTGCTTTGGCATCGTAATCGATTTGCTCAAAGTT
>JBNJGR010000281.1:0-3653 GCA_051747885.1 Bacteroidota bacterium
CCTTGTGTTTGCGCGGCTTCCGATGTTATGCTTGAGAAATCAGTCCTCCAGCTCGAACAGCAAAGTTCGCGTCCGCACGAGCCAATGCCACCAACCAGTCCGGCTTCCTGACGGGCTCCAATTTGCTTCATTTCCACTTTAATATTGAACTCGCGGGCGTAATCCTTTATCAGTTCCCTGAAATCAACCCGTCCATCGGCAATGTAGTAGAAAATGGCCTTTTTGCCGTCGCCTCTAAATTCCACATCGCCCACTTTCATGTCAAGCCCCAGGTCTCCTGCAATTTGGCGCGCACGTATCAAAGTTGGTTTTTCTCTGCTTCGGGCGGTTTCCAGCATACCGAGGTCATTTTCGCTGGCTTTCCTGTAAATGGGGTTCAGCGTGTAACGTTTTGGGTTTTTTATTTTTCGGTGAAACTGTTTCTCAGCCAGGTAGCCGGTTAAAGAAATTTCACCGGTATCGTGTCCCGGCGAGGTGGCCACCACCACTTTATCACCTCTTTTTAATGCCAGCTTATCGGTATTTTTATAAAAATCTCTTCGTGTCGATTTAAATTTTACTTCAACAATATCCGATTCAGACGCCGTTTCGGGCAAATCATTCAGCCAGTCGTATGCATCGCCGGGTCTGTCGGAAATTGAATTATTAAATGAACATCCTGTACAACTCATAATCTTCCCCTTCTTAAATAATTCGGATACAAAGATTGAAAAAAAGATTGAAATGTCCGTAATTTAAAGAAATATTTTCTGAATGGATTAGCTATGAGTCTTTGATTCCTCTCCCAAATATTCTAAAGGCGATTGGCAAAACCATAAAAATTCAATAGGAATATTTATGGTTGACCGTAAGTTTTCATGGTTGGTTAAAAACTACCTTAATCTTTTGTTGAAAAATAATGACTGAACCTTGGGGCAATATTTTTCCTTCATTTTCCAAACAACTATCTTTGCTGATTGATGAAAGAATCGAAAAAATACGTG
The DNA here is from genome assembly GCA_051747885.1 of Bacteroidota bacterium. Lineage (GTDB taxonomy): Bacteria > Bacteroidota > Bacteroidia > Bacteroidales > Prolixibacteraceae > Tangfeifania. Next base: position 984 of record JBNJGR010000281.1, read on the forward strand.
GAAACGCCCTTGATGAAGCAATATTACAAAATCAAGGAAAAGCATCCTGATGCTGTGTTGCTTTTCAGAGTAGGCGATTTTTATGAAACTTTTGGTGAAGATGCTATTAAATCGGCCGAAATTTTAGGGATAACCCTTACCCGTCGGGCCAATGGTGCAGCCAGTTATGTGGAACTGGCCGGATTTCCGCACCATGCCCTGGAAACCTACCTGCCCAAACTGGTAAGGGCCGGTCAGCGGGTGGCAATTTGCGAGCAGCTGGAAGATCCCAAAATGGCCAAAAAGATTGTGAAAAGAGGTATTACCGAACTGGTTACCCCGGGCGTTTCAATCAACGAAAATATTCTTGAGAACAGGGAAAATAATTTTCTTGCATCAGTGCACTTCGATAAAAAAATGGCCGGCGTGGCTTTTATGGATATTTCCACGGGGGAATTCCTTACAGCCGAAGGAAATTTTGAGTACATCGACAAGTTGCTGAGTTCTTTTCAGCCTAAAGAAGTGTTGTTTCAGCGTGGAAGAGGGCAGGAGTTCGAAGAGATTTTCGGCAATAAATTTTATACTTACAAACTCGACGACTGGGTATATACCAATGATGCTGCCACCGACCGCCTGACCCGGCATTTTGAAACCACATCACTCAAAGGTTTCGGGATACAAAACATGCCGCTGGCAATTATTGCTTCGGGCGCTGTACTGCATTATCTCGATTTCACCCAGCACACCCACATTAAACACATTACCGGCCTCAGCCGCATTGAAGAAGAACATTACGTTTGGCTCGATAGGTTCACCATACGCAACCTTGAGTTGTTTTCACCTATTCATGAAGGCGGCAAATCGTTGCTACAGGTAATTGATAAAACCATCACCCCCATGGGATCGCGATTACTGAAACGCTGGCTGGCCTTACCGCTGAAAGATATCGATCCGATCAATGACCGGCTCAACGTGGTAGAGTTTTTCCTGAAACATACGGAAACCAGGGAAAACCTCGAAGATCATTTGCGGCAAATGGGCGATTTGGAACGACTGGTTTCAAAAGTGGCCGTCGGGCGAATTAATCCCCGCGAAATAGTGCAGGTAAAAAATGCCCTGAATGCCATCGCTCCGGTAAAATCAGTATGCGAAAAGACAGATAATAAAACGCTCAAACGATTTGCAGAACAACTTAATCCCTGCGATTTAATCCGCGAAAAAATAGAACAGGAAATTGTTCCCGATCCGCCCACTGCTGTAAACAAAGGGAAAACAATAGCCAAAGGTGTTTCGAATGAACTGGATGAGCTCCGTGAAATTGCCTATTCCGGGAAAGATTACCTGATAAACATGCAAAAACGCGAGGGTGAAAAATATGGGATTCCTTCGCTCAAGGTGAGTTTCAACAATGTTTTTGGTTATTATATTGAGGTGAGGAACACGCACAAGAGCAAGGTTCCTTCCGACTGGATACGCAAACAAACACTGGTGAATGCCGAGCGGTATATTACCGAAGAGTTGAAGGAGTACGAATCCAAAATTTTAGGCGCTGAGGAAAAAATACAGGTGCTCGAAACGAAGTTGTTTAATGAGCTGGTTTTTGCTTTGTCGGAGTATATTTCGGCAATACAATTGAATTCAAATATTCTGGCGCAGATAGATTGTTTGTTGTCGTTTACCTCATGTGCTTCCGCCTATAATTATTTCAGGCCAGAGATAAACGACAGTACTTCAATCAACATCAAAAACGGGCGGCATCCGGTTATCGAACACCAGCTTCCTATCGGCGAATCGTATATTGCCAACGATGTAAAACTGGATCAGGAAGATCAGCAAATAATTATAATTACGGGGCCGAATATGGCCGGTAAATCTGCCCTGCTACGCCAAACAGCATTGATAGTTTTGCTGACCCAAATGGGAAGTTTCGTTCCTGCAGAAACGGCTAAAATTGGTATTGTCGATAAAATATTTACTCGCGTTGGGGCTTCCGATAATATTTCACTGGGGGAATCTACTTTCATGGTGGAAATGAACGAAGCCGCCAGCATCCTGAATAATGTATCGGACCGCAGCCTGATTTTATTTGACGAACTTGGGCGTGGCACTTCTACCTACGATGGTCTCTCCATTGCCTGGTCGATTGTGGAACACCTGCACGAACATCCAAGAGCCAAAGCGAAAACACTTTTTGCCACCCATTACCACGAGCTGAATGAAATGGAAGGCACTTTCCCGCGGGTGAAAAATTTTAATGTTTCGGTAAAAGAGGTGGAGAATAAAGTGATTTTTTTGCGCAAATTGGTGAAGGGCGGAAGCAACCACAGTTTTGGTATTCATGTGGCTTCCATGGCTGGAATGCCCAAATCGGTAACAAAACGTGCAGAACAAATTTTGAAAAAACTGGAAGGTGAAAAAGGAAAGGAAGATCTTTCGAAACCCCTGGGAGAAATCGGAGGGAATCGCGAAGGGGTGCAAATGAGTTTTTTCCAGCTAGACGATCCTGTGCTCAAACAAATTCGCGACGAAATAGCCACGCTGGATGTAAACAATCTGACCCCGGTGGAAGCCCTGAACAAACTCAATGAAATAAAGAAACTGACCGGGTTGAAGTAGGCGCCGGCATTTTTTTTTCAGAATTTTGTGATAACAAAAAAATAGCAATATATTTGCATCGCTTCTGAAAAAGGC
>JBNJGR010000282.1:0-3632 GCA_051747885.1 Bacteroidota bacterium
AACTTATTTCTCATCTCTATACTTTCACTCTGTAAACTGTAATGCAGGTATCGGGGCAAACAACCCCGCAATTCGCACATCCTGTACAAACATCCGGATTTTCCATAAATGCATAATGGTATCCTTTGCTGTTAACTTCTTTGTGTAATGACAGCACATCTTCCGGACAGACTTCCACACACAGTTCACACCCCTTGCATGCTTCAATGTCAACTACTACTGCTCCTTTAACCTTTGCCATATTGTATTTATATTTTCTGCTAAAATTAAAAACCTTTTATTTCTAAAAAGACCAAAAAAATCAGGTTCTGTGATAAATAACGCGAGTGATTAAAATCTTTAAGCTGAACAAATAAAAAACTAACAAATCAACAGTTAATTACTTTTCCTGCATCTAAAACAGAACCCAGCGTCAAAACTATTTTTTACATTATGAAAATAATGCAACTATTGTTGCTTATTTGGCAGCCGCTTAAATTTTGTAAAGAAACCGGGTGAGAATATTGCGGTGAATGCCCAGATAGGAAGCAATATGCTGCCGTTGAAGTTTTTTTCCCAACTCGGGGTATTCCTCAAAAAATTTACGAATGCGTTGTTCTGCGTTTAACGATTGAAATGAATGCACCCTGTCCATTGCCTGAATATAACTTTCTTCTGCGAGGATGCGGACTGTGCGTTCAAATTTCCGATTATGATCGAGCAGGTATTTAAACTCATCTTTTTCAATATAAATCAATTCTGAATCTTCGTAAGCACGAATCGACTCAGTGGAATTTTTCCCGGCATAAAAGCCACGGTGGTTACTCACAATGAAATTATTAGGAGGAAAGAAAAATCTGGAGATCCATTCGGTACCGTTGTCTGAAACATACGTGGAATAAAGCAGTCCATCTATCAATATCCCGATTTTTTGGGTTTTTTCCCCGTAATCAATAAATGAATTTCCTTTTTTCAGCACTTCCGGTTTGCTTTTCAACCTGAACTGAGCAAGCAATTCAAGCGTCAATTTATACCGGGATATTATTTTGTTTTGATCCACGTTATCTTTTTCAGTTCCCTGAAGAAAAATATTTATGAAATAACTTCAGTCTTTCTTCCAAATCACCAAACTGTTCGCGTTTAACGAACGATACGCAGGCACGTATTCCTTCCTGGTTGCTGCCTGTATTATCGAGTGCAATGGCGCTAATTCCGTAATACAACAGGTTGGCCACCAGTTCATGCCCAGTCATCCCCGGATAAGCGATGGTGAAATAAAACCCGTCGGCAATAGGCTGGTCGAGGTCGGTTTCATAAACAATTTTGAAACCGTTTTCAAGAAACAGCCGTTTCATCACTTTGGCCTTTTCACCATACTCTTTAACTCCTTCCACAAAATCAAACTCGCCGTCGCTGGCAGCTTTCAGCATGGCAGCAAGTGCCCACTGAGCCGAGTGGCTCGTTCCCGACGAAAGTGCATACAACAGCCGCAGTGTAATTGTGCTTCCAAAATCGGTTCCGCCAAAGCGTTGCTGCAGCGCCGTATAATCGCGTTTATAAAGTGCATCGGATATAACCATCAACCCGATTCGCTGGCCTGCGTACGAAAATATTTTGGAGCTGGAAATGAAAAGAATATAATTATCAGTGTAATTGGCTACGGTGGGTTGGTAAGGTGGCTGGCCTGGTGTGGCTAAATCTTTGCGGAAATCCATTCCGAAATAAGCCAAATCTTCCATTACAATTACATCATATTTATTGGCCAGCTCGCCTATTATTTTCAACTCCTCATCGGTAAAGCAAATCCATGTTGGGTTATTTGGGTTGGAATAAACAATGGTACAAATATTTCCTTTTGAAAGGAAGGATTCGAGCTTTTCACGGAGTTTTTCACCTCTGAAGTTAAATACATCAAAGGTTTCAAATTTTTGGCCAAGCACCTGCATTTGCTGTTTTTGCACGGGAAACCCCGGATCAATAAACAAGGTGGTATCTTTTCCCTTCACCGCGTTGGCAGCTGCCATAAAAGCAGCAAAAGTGCCCTGCATAGATCCCACGCTTGGGATACACCCGGCGGGTGAAACCCCGATATTGAGAAAATTCTTCACAAAACGTGTTGCTTCATTTTTCAGTGGCTTAATCCCGTCCACCATCGGGTAAATGGCGGCCACGCCTTTGCGCAGTGCATCAATTTCGGCCTCCACCCCAATTTGCGATGGCGGCAGCCCCGGAACGCCCATTTCCATGCGGATAAATTTATCGCCCGTTGCTTCTTCCACCAGGTTTACCAGTGCCACAATCTCACGGATTGACGCCTTTCCGGTATCGGGTATGCGCAATTCTTTGATCTTTTCGTCAATTACTTTTTTGTTCAACGGAGTATCCATTTTTGGTTTGTTTTTCATGTAAAGGTAGGTTTCAGGTTTGCGAAAAACAATGAGATTTATAACGGTTCAGAAAACCATTTCAATCTTTTAAAAGTGAATTTCTATTTCCTAAAACCCAAATTCAGGACGAATCTGCTCCACCCACTTTTTCACCCGTTCATCGGTTAGTTCGGGCTCAAAGTCCTCATCTACCGGAAGGCCTATAAATTTACCATCTTCAACAGCTTTTGATTCATCAAATTCGTAATCATCTGCCGGGACTTGCCCAACCAGCTTCGCGCCGTTTTCTTTTAAACTTTTGGCCAGCAAACCAATATGATCGACAAAAGTTTGCGCATAGGTAATGTGATCGCCCAAACCAAAAATAGCAAGTGTTTTCCCTTCGTAACGTGTTTTGCTTACTTCGGGCAGAAATTTTCCCCAGTCAGGGTTTGAATAGGTTGAATGCCAGGTTTCGCTGCCTACGGTTGAAATACCAAAAATGATTTTATCGTATTTATCAAGGTCGGCAACAGTGGCATCTTTCACAGGTACCATTTCCACCTTGTCTGCTCCAATTTCATCCCTTACTTTATTGGCTACCCGGTGTACCGAACCATCGAGCGGACCAAAAAAAATAGCAGTTTTACTCATATCGTTAAATTTTATTGTTTACTGATCGTGCATGTATAATTCTCCTCGTTCATATTCACCCAAAATAGCCAGGCTCGATACACTTTTTAATACCTGGTGAAGTGCCTTGTCGTAATTCTGTGGTTTTTCCCACTCAATATCCACATGGATGGTGTACTCATTGGGTTTCCCGATTACGGGCACCGACTGTATTTTGGCAAGGTTGATTTCATTTTCGGAAAAAACATTCAGCACCCTGGCCAGTGAGCCGTAAAAATGCCCTACTTCAAAACAAAGCGAGGCTTTATTGGCTTTTTCGGTTGGGTTGCCGTGTTTTGACAGGACAAGAAAACGGGTATAGTTTTTCTTGTTGGTTTCAATTCCGGTTTCCAGAATTTCCAGGTTGTATAACTCAGCTGAACGCAGATTCCCGATTGCCGCAGCATTTGGGGGCTGGTCTTCGGAGATAAGTTTGGCGGCCGCAGCCGTGTCCATTCCTTCATGCAATTCAGCATCAGGAAAATATTTTTCAATGTATTCCATGCATTGTTGCAAAGCAACCGGATGCGAATAAATATGGGTGATATCTTTTGCTTTTACTCCGGGAGTTACCATCAGGTTCATCTGAATATGCAGGTAAATCTCCCCTATTAT
>JBNJGR010000283.1:0-3630 GCA_051747885.1 Bacteroidota bacterium
GCCCGCAATTCGGTTGGCGAAAATGTGACCGTAAGCGGAATTGTAACAAATGGCGGTGAGTTGGGATTAATCCGGTATTTCCAGGATGAAACAGCGGGATTGTCGGCTTATGATGAACAAACTTCAACCTTGCAGCGTGGTGATTCAATTACCATCAGCGGAACGCTGAAAGAATTCAGAAATCTTCTTGAAATTGATCCGGTCACCTCTTTTACAGTCCACTCATCGGGAAATCAGCTTCCTGATCCAAAAATAATTACCATTGACCAAATTGGGGAAGAATACGAAAGCCAGCTCGTGCAAATTAACAATGTTGAATTTGTTAATCCCACCGGCTCATTCGAGGGCGACGCCAACTACGACCTGACCGATGGTGAAAACACCTTCGAAATAAGAATTAACCGGAATGCTGAAGCTATTATCGGTCAGCAAATACCCACCGGCACACTGAATTTAATTGGACTTTGTTCACAGTTTTCTTACAACCAAAACGATGTAATTACCGGCTATCAGCTGCTTCCCCGGGACATGAACGATTTTGTTCTTACAAGTGCCGTTAATATTATTTCGCCGGTTACTGTTGAAAATATTTCGAAAAGTGGTTTTACCCTGTCGTGGCGCACTGATGCCGAAGCAACACCCGAAATGATGTACGGGACCACGCCCAATTCAAATGACTGGAGGGATATTACCACAGGAACAAAAACTGCATCGAACGGAGAGTTTATACAGGAAGTAACTATTTCGGGCAGGGAAGCCGGCTCGGTAATTTATGCCCAGCCCTACTCCTACGCCTCTGCCGATACAGCATTTGCACCACTGGCAACTTATGCAACTGAATCGAATTCAACAGGAGATATTAAAGTCTATTTCAACAGCGATGTGGACACTACATATTCTGTTTACACCCCGGCACAAAACATTGGCGGGGCACTCGACGACACCCTCGTTGCCTACATTGACCGTGCTGAAGAATCTATCGATTTTGCCATCTACAGTTTTAGCAATATTGCTTCAGCAAGTGTTCCCAACGCACTTAACAGAGCTAATGACAGAGGGCTCCAGGTTAGAGTAATTGCCTGTGGCACCAATCAAAACCAGGGGCTCAACTACCTCGACCAGAACATTCCGGTACTTGTTGCCCCCGACGAAAACGAACGTGACGGCATTATGCACAACAAATTTGCGGTAATCGATGCAGAATCATCCAACCCCGACAAACCCATTGTGTGGTCAGGCTCCACCAATATTTCATACAATCAGGTGGTTTCGGATGCCAACAACATGATTTTTGTACAGGACCAGGCTTTGGCCAGGGCTTATAAAATTGAATTTGAAGAAATGTGGGGAAGTAATGCTACGCAACCAAACGAGGAATATTCCAGATTCGGTACCCACAAAACCGACAACACCCCACACGAGTTTGTTATTGGCGGCAACCGTGTTGAATGTTATTTCAGCCCGTCGGACGGCACCAACCAACAACTGGTAAATGCCATTCACTCGGCAGACAACAATCTGAATGTGGGCACTATGCTCATTACCCGCACCGACCTGGCACTGGCCATCAGCGACGCCAAAGCAAGGGGTGTGGCAGCAAATGTACTAACCGAAGGCGATGCCAACACCGAAACAGTGAACTCCATTTTGAGCGATGCTCTGGGAAATAATTCATACGTTTTCGATAATGTAACATATGGGATTTTTCACCATAAATATGCAGTAGTTGATAACAACAAACCCGCTTTTGATCCGCTGGTAATTACCGGCAGTCATAACTGGAGCAATTCGGCCAACGAAATCAACGACGAAAATACACTCATAATCCATAACGAAGACATTGCCAATCAGTATTACCAGAATTTTGCTGCGCGTTTTACAGCCAACAACGGCATGCTTGCAACAAATACAAGCCTTGTTAAAAACCAACCGAAAACATTTTTTTATCCTAATCCGGCCAGGAGCAAAATTAAAATAGTGGCTTCCGAAGATATTTCAGGAATTAAAATCTTTAACCTTTCCGGAATTAAAATCCTGGAAACGGAAAGCCGCAACTCCAATTCTCTGGATGTCAACATCAGTCACCTCAATCCGGGCCTTTACTTTTTAAAAGTCAGTGTGAATTCCGGGAAAGAATCCGCTCATAAAATTACGGTTATCAAATAATTCAGGCATCCGCCTGTTTTCCATATTATTCCACCTCTCCCGAAACCCGACAGTTTGCCGGTTTTACTAACTGTACGTTTATTCAGTGCGTAAAAATTTATCCTAAATGCTAAAAAATTGAATGACTATTTAATCTAAATTTAAAACTATTAGAAAATATATATAGAATAAACATTCAATTAATTTTAAATTAAAATTTAACACAATAAACACATACAAAAAACTTTAATTCAATACTTTAAAAATGAGTTATAGTCAATTATAAATCATTAAAAAAAATAAATATAAATATTAAAAATTCATTTAAAACACCACAACTTCTAATAATAATTTTTACAAACACTCCTTTTTCATATATTTGTGGTCAATTCTCATAAATAAAAAAGAAACGTCCCATGAGTAAACATGTAAACCATCTTTTCTATAACGGGAAACGCCAAAAGGCTACTTCAGGCAGAACATTTTCAAACATAAATCCTGCAACCAACAGGGAGATTAACAAAATCCAGGTAGCATCGGAAAGCGATGTTGAAAATGTCATTGAATCAGCAAAAAAAGGATTTGCAGTGTGGTCGAAAATGTCGGGTACCGAGCGGGGGAGAATCCTCAAAAAAGCAGCCGACCTTTTAAGAGAACGCAACGATGAGCTTGCCGCAATTGAAGTGACCGATACCGGCAAACCCATTTCGGAAGCCATTGAAGTGGACGTTGTAACCGGTGCCGATGCCATTGAATATTATGCCGGTATTGCACCATCCATTCACGGAGAACATTACGACCTTGGGGGAGCATTTTCGTACACCCGCCGCGAACCACTTGGAGTGGTTGCCGGTATTGGGGCATGGAATTATCCCATTCAGATTGCCTGCTGGAAATCGGCCCCTGCGCTCGCAACAGGGAATGCCATGATTTTCAAACCTGCCGAATTAACGCCGTTAACAGCCGTTTATCTGGCAGAAATTTATAAAGAAGCCGGCATGCCCGACGGCGTATTTAATGTGGTTCAGGGCGACGCAGAAGTGGGAAAAATGCTTACCGCACATCCCGATATCCGGAAAATTTCGCTCACCGGCGAAGTGGAAACCGGTAAAAAAGTGATGGCTGCATCTGCCGAAACACTTAAGCACGTAACCCTCGAACTGGGGGGTAAATCACCGCTGATTATTTGTGAGGATGCCAATCTGGACGAAGCCGTTCAGGGCGCCATGATGGCCAATTTCTACACCCAGGGAGAAATTTGCTCCAACGGCACACGTGTTTATGTAGCAGAAACAATAAAGGATAAATTCCTTGAAAAACTGATTGAAAAAACCCGGAAACTTGTAATTGGTGATCCTGCAATAATGGAAACACAAGTGGGGGCTTTAATCAGCAAAGAACATTTTGAAAAGGTGATGGGCTACATTGAAATCGGGAAAAAGGAAGGAGCAAAACTACATCTTGGCGGCAATCGTTTTCAGCAAC
>JBNJGR010000284.1:0-3626 GCA_051747885.1 Bacteroidota bacterium
TTTTGCTGACTGGTCAGTTCGTCCCACTTGGGATCGTGGTAAACAAAGTGCACATTATAATCAGGATGATTCATGGGCGAATACGGAGAAAGCCAGCTGTCGTAGCTGGTGTAGTAGTCAATTTTGAAAATATATCCGCCAGTAAGTTCTTCCCCTGAATTGTCATCTTCTTTAAGTTTGGCAATATCCACGCGGTCATTGTCTCGTTTAATTTTTTCGCCAAAAACGTAAATGCCCCGGTACTCATTGTTTAAAATTACTTCCACCAGGCGGGCACGTGGGGAATAATGGCCAAGGCTTTCAAAAAGTTTATAGGCCAGAATATTTCGCATGAAAGTTTTATCGTTGTAGTTGGAGAGCAAAACCCAGTCGTTTTCTTTAGGTAAACCTAACAGCGGGATGTTCAGGTTATCTCCGTTTATGTCCCGGGTTTCAATTCCGTAAGGTGTTTGTGGGTAGTGCATTGAGGATGAACCCCTTTTTTCGATGCCGATATGGCCGTTATATATATTTGCATAATCGGTGATATGGTTTTCCCCGTTACTGTTGTTGATGATTTTCATGCGGGCATATATTTTGGGCTCATCCGGAATGGACTTTCCCTGGGTGTCGATAATAATCAGGGGTAAATTAGTTGAAAAATCACTGATGTTTTGAGCTTTTAACGGCAAAATGTGCAGTGCGAAAATCAGAAAAAAGATGATATGCTTTACATACGAACTGGCCATTTTATTATTTTTAACGGTTTAGTTATTAAAAGGAATTTTTCATTTTATATATAATCAGTGACCAAAAATATAAAAATGAATGCAGATTCAAAGTTATTTAATTTGGCAGGTAGAAATATTCTTTTGAATTGTCTCTGGATTATGACCTCTGGTTTTGAAAAACAAAAAGCGCCAACTCTCATTGTCAGCGCTTTATTGTGACCCCACCGGGATTCGAACCCAGATCATCAGAACCGGAATCTGACATTCTATCCATTGAACTATGGGGCCTTTTTTAACAGGAGTGGCAAAAATAGTAAAAATCCGCTGTTTTCCTACATCCAATCCCACTTCGTTAATTCTATCTTAGTTGTTGATAAAAACCAAATCAATCAATGCCGCTTAACGGTAACAATTTCTAATTTTGTTGTTTAATTTTAACCGGATACGATGCAAGATCAGGAACATTCTTCAATTGCTTTTTTTGAATCTTACGTGGATTCATTTGCCGGATTAACACCGGAACAGCAAAATAATTTTACCATTAAAAAAGAGCATTCATTGCGTGTGGCTGCCAATGCCCATCAGCTGGCAAATTACCTGGAGCTGGATGATGAAGACAAAAAAGTGGCCTTTACTGCCGCCGTTTTTCACGACATTGGCCGTTTTAAACAATTGGTCGATTTCAATACTTTTAACGATGAGGTTTCAGCAGACCATGCCGAATATGCTGTTGAAATAGTAAAAGAAAAAGGTATTTTAAAAAACTGGAACGAAGAATTGCGGCATCTTGTATTTGCAGCCATTCAGTTGCACAATAAGCTCAGTCTTCCCAAAAGACTAAACGAGCGCGAACTCCTTCATGCAAAATTACTGCGTGATGCCGATAAGCTCGATATTTTAAAAGTACTGACGGATTATTATACTGATAGAAATAAACCGGCCAACCATACGCTAACATGGGAACTGCCCACTGCAACAAAGGTATCGCCGCAGGTTGCCAAAGAGGTGCTTGCCGGCAAACTGGTTTCTAAAAGCGAAGTGAAAAGTGAGCTGGATGTAAAAATAATGCAGCTTTCGTGGGTTTACGATATTAATTTCAAGCCCTCGTTTGAGCTGATTTTCAGGAACAGGTTTCTTGAAAAAATATACAGCACAATGCCCAAAAACGATCGAATTATTGAAATTTACCGAAAAGTAAAAGTATTTGCTGAAAATAAACTAATGAGATAATGCAACAAGTTGTAAAAGTTTCTACCCCCCGGCACAATGTTTTGGTCGATATTACCAAAGAAGTGGAACAGGTAGTGAGTCAATCCGGAGTTCATGCCGGGCTGGTGAATGTTTACGTACAGGGAGCCACCGCAGGAATTATGATTCAGGAAAACTGGGACGATTCAGTTCAGAACGATGTGGTTACTTTATTCAAAAAACTTATTCCGGCAGGCGTTTGGGAACACGATGCCCAGGACAATAATGGCGATTCGCATTTAAAAGCCGGTATTGTAGGCCCGAGCGAAACCATTCCTGTTATTAACGGGAAAATGGGCCTCTCCACCTGGCAGAATATTTTTCTTTGTGAATTTGACGGTCCGCGCGACGAAAGAAGAATTGTTGTTACCCTGTTCGAAACCGGAAAGTAATGGCTAAAATTGTTTGTTTGTGCAATTTGGTTTCACAAAATGAAATTGATTCTTTATTGAAAAAGGGGGCTGTTTCTGTGAGAGAGATACAGCAACATACCGGCGCCGGAACTACTTGCGGAAGGTGCCTGCCCGAACTCGACGATTTAGTTGCTAAGCACCAAAAAGAAAAACCCAAAGACCAGCAAAGAAAGCTGGACCTTGGGTTTTAAAACACAATTGAAAAAGTTTACGCTTAAAAATATCTTGGTGATGTCACCAGTTCTTTTAGTGTATTTAACTCGTAGGAAACCATAATTTCATGGGTTCCGTCGTTGTAATTACGCAAATTGGTTGTCGAAAAATCAATGGCATAACCTACCCGCAGACTGTTTCCGAAAATCCATTGCGCAATAAATCCGAATGCATCCTGTGTGCGATACATTCCTCCCAGCCACAGCTTCTCTTTTAGCAGGAAGTTGGCCGACAGGTCAAACTGAACCGGCGCTCCCATAGTAGCTTTGGTAAGGAAAGTAGGTTTGAACTTTAAATCCTCACCCAGGTTGAATACAACCCCTGCTTCCACAAAGTAGTGCCTCAACTCAGCCTGCACCGAAAAGTTGCTGGTATTATCGTCGTTAATTTCATTGTGCAGCATTTTTGGCACCGAAAGTCCTACATAATACTTCGGATTGTACAGGAAAAGTCCTGCTCCAAAGTTAGGTATAAATTTACGGGTTAAATCTCCCTGAAACATGGGGTCGTTTACACCCGGTGAAAGCTGGTACTCCTGCAAATTATTCGAGTAATTTGTAAAACCACCCTTTATCCCCATGCGCAGGTTGGTAGCATCGGTTACTTTCACGCGGTAGGAGTAGTCGGCATACAAGCCAAATCGTTTTTCTTTGAAAACATTATCGCTGATGACATTTAATCCCAGCGCCACATTTTCGTTGCGCATGGGTGCCTGCATCGAGAATGTATAGGTTTGCGGGGCACCGTCCCAGCCAGCCCATTGCTGGCGGGCAAGTACCATAAAACTTAGCGATTCCCATGATCCTGTATAAGCAGGATTTATAGTTTGCGAATTGAACATGTACTGCGTGTACATTGGATCCTGTTGTGCTAAAGAAGCATTGGCTGTGATTACCAAAACCAGAATCCCTAACCCTTTTGTGATATTTAATTTGAATTTCATTGTTTTCATTTTTTTCAGATTAAACATTTTAATTATCTGTTAAGGAAAACTGAACCGGTAATCGGATCGCTTCCATCATTTAAGTGCAGTATATAGAAG
>JBNJGR010000285.1:0-3606 GCA_051747885.1 Bacteroidota bacterium
TCGTGCGAAAGCCATTCATCAAACCCCATGGCTCCCGGGCTGGTTGGCGATTCTTTTTTGATTGGCCCAACGTGCCATTTCCCGAAGTGGGCAGTGGCATATCCGGCCTGCTTCAAAAGGTGCGCAATGGTAATTTCTTCAGGTCGCATCGACCAGTTTGGGCCAAATGTCCCATACCGGTTCGGGTGCCTGCCTGTTAAAAAGCTGCCACGCGTAGGTGAACAAGTGGGATGTCCGGAATAAAACCGATCGAAACGTAACCCACTTGCTGCCATTTCATCCAGCACGGGCGTTTTTATATAAGGGTGTCCGTTATAACCAACCTCATCCCATCCATGATCATCGCCCATTAAGAGAACGATATTTGGAAGCTCTTCTTTACTTGTCTCATTTTCTTTTTGTGGATTGGTACAGGAAAATGCTATTGCCATGAGCAGGAGCATTATTCCGGCTACCTGAATTTTTGAATTCATGAGTATGTAGTATTAATATAAAATTTACAATGTTGCTCTTCGTGTTAAAAAATGCAGAAACAGTTTAAAATTTTTGCTTGCTTATAATTCATCCTGATATGCCAGGAACAAGGCCCGGTAGTATTTCATCAGGGTAATGGGTTCGCAACTTTTATCGATTTCGGCATTGCAATAAACCGTATGATCGTGGTCGCGAAGAAGTTTGAGGAACTGACGATAGGGATATTTTTCGTTATGCAGTTCATGCATGTGCACCCCTTTAATCCTGTCTTTAATGGAATTGAAATTTTCTTCAAGTCCTCCGTCTTCAAGATCGGTTGAGGAGCAGTTCCAGTTTACATAAATATAAGGATTATCTCCATAGTCAATTATTTTTTTGATGACCGGGATATTACGGGTGCCATCGCCGTGGGCACAAACACGCACGTCAACTCCCACGTTGTGGCCAAACTCACCGACTTCAGCCAGCGCTTTTCCGATTTGTTCCATGGTTTTTTCCGGATTAACACCTTCGGGAAGTGTATTTGGAAAGACCCTGATTCCGATAGCGCCAACATCAGCAGCCAACTGTAAATATTCTTTTGTCCCTTCAATATTTTCTTTGAGTTCTTTTGCGTCAGGATAATGATATTTAAAAGCGCTGGCGAGGCTAATGGCTTCCAATGGCGAATCTTCAAACCGCTTTTTAACTTCCCTGCGTTCCTGCTTGCTCAACGAGACTTCTACCCCGTGTTTGTGGGTTGTACGAAGCTCGGCATGCACCCATCCGGTTTCGGAACAATTTTTAATTATCGTGTCAATGTCCCAATCTTTACCGAGGTTATACGTCATTAAACCCAATTTTAGCGGGAGGTTCTTTTTCTTTTCAACAACTGTTGAATTTCCGGAAGAAACAACCGGAATTCCTGTTCCCAAAGCTGCGGCTCCGAAAGCTGCCGACTGGATAAATTTTCTTCTTGATGGATTTTTTTTCATGATTTTTTTTACTTAAATTATCTCAGGCATTACATAAGGTTCGCGATATGTTCGGGTCAGGTAATGATCTGCTTTCGAATTGTTGATAAAACGTTCAGAATTAGAATCAAAAAAGAGTTGTTCTCCACCCACCCGGTAGGCAATATTTCCAAAATGGCATAATGATGTCGACAGATGGCCTTCAATCATTGGGTTGTCGAGGTCTTCTTTACGACCACTTTTCACACATTCTACCAGGTTTTTCCAGCCGTTGCTTTTTTCTTCGGGTGGCAAACCATCGTCTGATTTTGCCGGACCGGGTTCATCACGCCTGCCAAAATAGGTTTTAAAGCTACTTGAGCTTATTACCATATACCCTTCATCACCATAAACAAAACACCGAACTCTTGAATCTTCCGGCATTCCTTCAGGATTGGAAGGAAGGCACCTCACTTCATTTTGTATAATTGCTCCGTCATCGTAAACATAAGAAACATCCATAATGTTGGGTGTTTCCTGTTCCTTCGGATCGCGGCCAAACAAACCGGCAGTGCAAAGAATTTTTTCCGGATGTTTGTTTTTATTCAGCGCCCAGCGGGCAGTGTCCATCCGGTAAATTCCATTGTTCCCGATTTCACCAGTCCCCGTATCCCAGAACCAATGCCAGTGATACAAAAAACGATTGATGTTAAAGGGGCGGTAAGGTGCAGGTCCAAGAAACATATCCCAGTGGACACCTTCAGGGACAGGACTGTCGGGGAAAACCCCAATCGGTACCCTGTACCGGTAGGTAATTCCCCTGGCCATGTAAACCTTTCCCAATGCACCTTCGTGAATCATTTTTATACCATCTTTTACAGCATTGCTGCTCCGGTAACAGATTCCCGACTGGACAATGCTGTTGTATTTTTCAACTGCTTCAACCATTTTCCGGCCCTCTGCAACGTTGTGACTAACTGGTTTTTCTACATAAACAGCTTTACCTGCCTGACATGCCCACACTGTTTGCAATGCATGCCAATGGTCGGGAGTTGCCAGCGAAACAATATCAATATCCTTGTCGTCGAGGACTTTCCGAAAATCAGGCTCTGTGTTTGGTTTTGAGCCATACAGCTCTACCACCATCTTTACATTTTCCGGGAATAAACGTTCATCCACATCACAAATTGTTTTTACTTTCACATTGGGGATTTCCGAATAATTTCGGATATGAACAATTCCCCTGCCTCTTATTATTCCCCGCACACGCTCTCGTTCGCCGGCAATGCCTATAACTGCAACATTCACTCTTTCATTTGGGCTGTCTGTTATCATATTTTTGAGGAATGCAGGGGCCACGAATGCCCCTGCTGCCGCCGATGTGGAGGTTTTTAAAAACTCTCTTCGTTGTATTGGTTTCATCTTATCTCTTTTAAATCATTAGACATTAAATTTTGCCTTCATCTGTTTCCACCACTGGGCGTGTTCAATTAGCCGATCCGTATTATCACCCTCTTTAATAATCTCTATGGAGAAAGTACCGGCAAAACCGTCGTAAAGCAATAACTCAAATTGCCGTTCAATAGCTTTCATTCTTATGTCGTCTTCGGGAATGCTCCAATGAACGTGGACCACGCGCCCTTTAATGTGGCGATATGCGGTGTCTGCATCCTCCCCGTTTCTCAGGCAGTGGGAAAGGTGTCAGTTCACCCGGAAGGCAGGTGGATGCCCGGCCAAAAACATCATCTCGTCGGTATTGACGCCAATGCTGTTGGCATGTGTTTCCAACGCAAGCTGAACACCGGCCTCCCATATCTTTTCCGCAGCGCGTGCCTGGTATTCGGCCTGAACCTTATAACTTTCGCGGCGTTCAGCCGGATCTTCCGGAAGTTTATCTGCAAAGAAACGAATATTGGGCGCACCGAGGTCAGCAGCCAGATCAATGTATTGAAACATTTTTTCCAACTGCTGGTCACGGTCATCCCTGAGAAATTTAACACCCGGCGAAATGGCCGAAATTTCATTCATCAATTGGAGGTTCATTTTTTTCATAACCTACATACCCATAATTTTGATTTATTCTGCCCTGCGTGTTAGATGCAATTACATCTTCGGGAACAGGCCAAAGAACATTATGAGGTAACAATTTATATGTACTGGATTTACCTGAATAATAATAATTAGTTCTGTAATAATGATT
>JBNJGR010000286.1:0-3597 GCA_051747885.1 Bacteroidota bacterium
CCACCGAGTGCTTCGAGCATTTTTTCAGGCCAGCCGATGAATTGCATAAATTAAGCGGCCTTCTCAAACCAGGGGGAATTTTAATAGTTATGACACAACCCTGGAAGGATACAACCAAATTTAAAAGCTGGCGGTATGCCACCGATCCCACGCATGTGGTTTTTTACAACCTGGAAACCATTGAGTTTATTTCCCGGAATTATGGTTTTACTTTGCTGAAAAATTACCAGAACCGGGTTTTTATTCTTCAGAAAAAATGAACGGACACCTGGCTTGCTGATTTTTATTTCTCAGAAAGTGATCACTTTATCGCTGTCCACTACCCATTGGGTGAATTCGGCCAAGGTGCTAATTTCAGTGCCTTCAATGAGCGGGGCATTTTTTAACCCGCGGGCATCGGCGCAGGAACCGCAGATTTTTACTTTGGCGCCTTTTTTTATGGAGAACTTCATCATCCGTTCAAGGTTGTAGTAACCATTGGGCGTGGTTTGTCCGGCCAGGGCGCACGATGCTGCATCAGCCATTAAAAAGATTCGTACTTCCACATCTTCGTGGGCTTTGTTCAACTGGTTGGCCAAACGTAATCCGTTGTAAGCCTTCTCTGTTCCGTAAGGTCCGTCGTTAATTAAAATCAAAATTTTCTGCATGATACTCTATTTTTAAAAGGTTAATACAATTTTATTTTTATGAATTATTTCGTATAAATCGGCCATCGACGAAAAAGTGCAGATTTGGGGTCCTTCCATATTCCGGCTTTGCAGACATGTGCCGCAGCCCTGAATTTCACCACCTTTTTCCAAAAAGACATCGACCTGTTCTTCCAAATCTTCATTTTCTTTCACTAGATTTGATATTCATAATTTATTTACAGTTTTTGAAATGATTTCCACAGCCATGTCGATTTCTTCTTTTGTGGTGAATTTACCCGTTGAAATACGCACCGTTCCGGCGGCTGTTTTCCGGTCGGTTTGCATGGCTTTTAGCACCGGCGATATATCAACAGAATCGGCATGGCAGGCCGAACCGGTGGAAAAACCCACCTCGCTGCTGACAAATGATGCCAGCGTGTGCGCATCCACTCCGTCGAAGGCAATGCTCAAAGTATTGGGCAGGCAATTATTCAGGTCGGCGTTCAGCTTTATTCCCGTCCGTGCTTTTTCTTTTAACCCATCCAGGAGCCGTTGCCTCATTTGAAACAGGTGTTGTTTGTTCCCATTCAGATTTTCTTTGGCCAGTTCACAGGCTTTGCCCAGTGCAACATTATAAGGCACATTCTCCGTACCGGGGCGTAACCCGCGTTCATGTCCCGCACCAAAAATCAGATTTTCCAGCTTCACTCCATTTCGAATGTACAGAGCGCCAATGCCCTTGGGCGCATACAATTTATGTCCCGCAATCGAAAGTAAATCAACATTCAGTTCATTTACATCGGTTTCAATTTTACCAACTGATTGGGCGGCATCGGTATGGAAAAACACACCATGCTTTTTAGCTAGTTCTCCAATTTCTTTTATGGGTTGAATGGTGCCCACTTCGTTGTTGGCGTGCATAATGGAAATCAGCACGGTATCGGGCCGAATCGTTTTTTCAACGTCTGAGGGGTTTACTTTCCCGAAGGCATCAACCGGGAGCCAGGTAATTTCGTAACCCTGTTTTTCCAGGGATTTGCAAACCTCCGTCACTGCCGGATGTTCAACTACAGAAGTAATAATGTGTTTTCCTTTTTGCTGATTGGCAAAAACTGCTCCCCGGATGGCGTGATTGTTCGATTCAGTGCCGCCACTGGTAAAAATAATTTCGTCGGGGGATGCACCAATAAGATTTGCCACTTGCATCCGTGCCTTTTCAATGGCTTCCTTGTTATGCCTTCCAATGGCACTACTGCTGGAAGGATTTCCGAAATGCACCTGAATATACGGCAGCATTTCTTTAGCCACTTCTTGGGAAATGGGGGTAGTTGCGTTATAATCAAGATAAATTGGTACGCTCATTCTTTTTACTGACTTGATTCCAGTTGCCTCATTTTCCATTCCGGATACCCTTCGTCAAGCCGGCGCACTTTGAATCCACTCTCGGACAAGATTTTTACAGCTTCGTCGGCCAGCACACAGAATGGCCCCCGGCAATAGGCAATGATTTCCTGGTCTTTTGAAAAGTCTTTCAGGCAACACAACAATTCTTTCATTGGGATAGAAACCGCTCCGGTAATGTGGTCGAATTCGTATTCTTCTGATGGCCTCACATCCATCAACAATACATTTTTGTTGTGAATCATCGTTTCCAGTTCATCGAGACTTACCGAATTGAGTGCTTTGTTATCTTCCCGCTGCCGGTTCATTGTTTTTTCCAGTTCGGCGATTTCGGTTACGGCATATTTTGTAATGTGCTGATAAAGCGCCAGAAATTCGTCATTGATGAGTGAATAAAAAACGTAGTGACCTTCTTTCCTCGATTTGACAATGTTATTGTTTTTTAGAACCTGCAGGTGCTGTGAAGCATTAGCCACAGTGAGATTTGTGGCTTCTACAACGCCTTCCACGCTTTTTTCGCCCTGCGAAAGCATTTCTATAATTTCGAGCCGTGCAGGATTAGCAAGGGCTTTCATCAATTTTGCAAGCCCGTTGTACATGGCATCTTTAAATTCGCGACCTTTCATTTTTTGAGTTTTATGAATTGCCACAAAGATAATTCTATAATTCAATTATTCAAGAGATTTATTGAATAATTGAAAAAAATCAAACAGATTGAAAAATGATTTTAAAACAATTCAATAGAATAAACTCAAAAAGTTTAAAATCAATGTGTTTTTGAAGATCGGAATAAAAATTAACCTATAGCAGCAAATTTATTTATTGAATTCGGCGTTTCGGAAATATTGTGCAATTGTTATTCTATGCCAGATCAGATGCAGAGGCATCAAATGTTTATAGAAAAATTGTATGCATAGGAGTTCGACCCTGGCCAGGGTCGTATTCTTCTATTCCCTAAAATAGACTATAAACATTTAAATCCGCAGGATTTAATACAAAGATTTCACATTGAAATCTAGGTGTCTAATTCAATTTATTTATTCAGACATTCGGCGCAAATGCGTATTTCGGGCCTGATTTTCAGGCGTTCGATTGCAATGGGTTTGTGGCATTTTAGGCACAGGCCATAATCTTTATCGTGAACCACCTGAGAAATTTTCTGAAGTTGGTCGAGCCGGGTTTGCAGGTTGCGCATACTGGCATCCACAATGCTTTTGTTGTTAATGGCATCCATCCGCGAAATGCGACCTATGGCATTATCGGGTGATACGGGGGAGGTAAATTCTTTTAATTCTGTTATTTTTTTCGTGAGTTTTTTAATGTCACGATTAATTACCTCAATAATTCGCTGGCGTTCTTCTTGTGTCATTATTTTTCAGAATTGCCCCAAAAATAGGATAATTTTTGGTGGCTCCTATACTATTTGAATTATAAACGCTATAATTTTGTCGTTGCGATTTACTCCCGCAATTTAATTCTAGGCCAAATTCATTATCTTCGTTGTATGAAGGCAAAACAGAAACCGGTATTCAATAAACGCATTTTTTGGGATGTGAACTTTGAGCAA
>JBNJGR010000287.1:0-3586 GCA_051747885.1 Bacteroidota bacterium
ACCACCATAACCGACAAAAACGGGAGGTACAGTTTTGAAACGGTACAGCCCGGCCTGCATTTACTAACCATCGACCGTTCGGAACTGGAAATAAATGAACTCCCGTCAATTCCGCAGCCCATTCAGGCAGAAGTTATTGAAGATCGTGAAACCACCCTCAATTTCAGAATTACCAGGGGAGCAAGACTTACAGGGCAGTTTGCGATGAAAGAAAACGACGGTTCGCCATTGAAAAACGCAGACCAGAACCCCGGCAATATCATTATTGAGTTGAAAAGTGATTTTAAGGAATACCGCATTACATCCGACGAAAACGGAACATTTTCGTTTCCGCTGGTGCTGCCCGGTCCGTGGAATTTCAGAATTTACGGAAACTCCATTCCATCAGGATTTGAAACAGAAAAGTTGAATTTTAATTTTGATTTTGAACCCGGAGAAGAAGTTGATCTCCAAATAGAATTGAAGCGAAAAAAACGAAATATTATCTTTAAATCGGATAACATTTCGCTTTCAACCAAAAGCAACAACAAAATTACCTCGATGACAGCAAAAACAAGTTCAGATGAAAACAAAGCAGAACCAGAAGACGAATTCTTTTATTCGGTACAAATTGGCGCTTTTTCAAAACCTGTTGATTCCAATTCTTCTTTTTTCGGGGATGAATCGTTTGATTTTGAAAAACAAATAGATAACTTATACAAATATTATATTGGACGTTTTGATTCTCTTGAAAAAGCGATGGAAGAGCGAAAAAAAATTGAATCGAAATTTAAAGGGGCTTTTGCAGTAGCCTTCGATAACGGAAAAATGATTTACATTGAATAGCAAATTTCATTAAAATGAACAAATATATAAAAACAGGGATAGCGGTTTTGTGCTTGTTATTTATCTACAACGAGGCGCTTTCGCAATGGGAAGAAGGCGAAATAAACGTTAGTTTTTCATTGCCTCCAGTTGCCCTGATAGATATTGAACCCGATGTTGACAACAGCATTCACTTTACCATTTCGCCGGCAACTGAATCGGGGGCTTCTCCGCAAGTGATTGAATCATCGAACCAAACACTCTGGATCAATTATTCATCGGCTGTGGCCAACCCGCAAAATACGCGGTCAATTGTCGCTGAAATTTCCGGCGGGGGTCTGCCAGACGGGGTTTCACTAAATGTGGAAGCCTCAAGATATCAGGGTGTGGGCGACGGGCAGTTTGGCCAACCAGCCGGAAAAGTTGCATTAGCTAACCAGCCCAAAGCAATTATTACAGATGTAGGCAATTGCTTTACCGGCGACGGGGAAAACAACGGCCATTTGCTCACTTTTTCCATCGAGGTTTCGGACTATTCGCAAATTTCGGCTGCCAATGAAACTTCGTTTACCATTTTATACACGCTGAGCGACAATTAAATCATTACGTAATGAAAAAATTAGTACTACCCATATTACTTCTGCTTTTCGCAAGCTTTGTTTCAGGCCAGCAATTAAAAATTGAGCTGGAAGGAAATGTCACATTTGACAACTCCAATTTTTCGGTTAACGAAGCGGGTGAAGATTTTCCTTCGGCCATCGAAAGCGAAACTTCATTTTTTATTTCGGTTCTTTATACCGATGACAACCTCAACCGGAAAAAGAATCCAAACACAAAATGGAACATTAAAGTATTTAAAACAGATTTAAACTGGCACAACAATCTAAAATTGGAAGCAAGGCGCACGGGCAGCGGTCAAAGAATAGGAAACCAGGGCAATCCAAATATACACGACGGCGAGAACAATCAGCTCATTACCAACACATCAACCTATTTTTTCCAGGGAAAGGGAGAAATTGCCTACATTCCGGCCAATTTTAAATTAAGCGGTTTTTCGCTCACCATGGGAGCGTCAACTTATGAAACACGCGTTGTTTTTACCGTTTACGATGAGTGGTAGTGTGGAGTCAACTATGAACTGTCATTTCGCCCCTTGGGAGAAATCTGCTGCAATAAATAGATTTCTCACTTTCGTGCCTCAGGTTTCGAAATGACAATTCCTATATTTTCCGTTTGAAATGATAGTAGTAACTACCATGCAAACTCAATATCATAATCATCCGGATTCAGACCCCATTTTTCAACCAGCCATTTTGCCGAACGCATATCGTATTTGTTGCGGGTATTCGATTCGGCTTTGTTAATCATCTGAATAACTCCATCCACAATTTCAGGGCTTTCTTCTTCAATACAGTCGATGACATTCAATGCATGGCAGCGGGCAAACTCGTTGGGATTTTCGAGCACCGACAATAATGCTTCTTTGGCGGCTTCTTTCTCGCCCAGATTATAAAGTGTTTCGGCAGCCACGTTTACCACACTGGCCGATTCATCTTTCAACGCCTCTTTTAATTCAGGTATAGCAGGCCGGGCTTCATCTTTTAGAATTAGCAGACCGGATGCACCCCAGTAACGAATGGCACTCTCGTTGCTTTCCAAATAGGTTTTAAGTTTACCTATATTTTCAGCCTTACCCAATGTGGCAATTTCCGCTGCTTCAACAAGCGGTTCAAGCTCAATTACACCAGAACGCATATAATCGTACATAGAAATATCACCGGCACGTTCAACACGATCGGCTTCAGGTACAAAGCCAGTATCGTAAATGCGGGCCATCCAGTCTTTGTTGGCCTGTCGCATTCGTTCCAGCACATCCTGATATTCCGGGTCATTGGCCAGGTTATTAACTTCCCAAGGATCATTTTCCGTATCGTACAACTCTTCAACAGGTTTCGGTTCCCAGAACCGGCTCTGTGTTTCGTTGCATTCACCATTGTTGTATGCCCTTTCCCATGAACCTATTGAAGGCGCCCTCCACAAATATTCGAGGTGCTGTCCGTAAATCCGGTAAGGCATATAATTTCTGATATAGCGGAATTTTTGGTCACGCACTGCACGGCTCATGTCGTAGCGTTCGTCCATTCTTCCACGAAACATAAAAGCATATTCTGGATCGTTGGTTTTCTGGTTGCCCAAAAAGGCATTTCCCTGCATAAAATCGGGAATTTCTATGCCGGCAATACTTAATAAAGTGGGTGCTAAATCGACAAAACTGATGAGCCGGTCAATTTTCGACCCGGCTTTCTCTTCGGGAAAAAGGTGCTTGTATCTTTCGGGAATTCGCACAATAAAAGGCACATGTGTTCCGGTTTCGTAAACATAGCGTTTGCTGCGGGCCAAAACACCCCCGTGATCGCCATAATAAAAAACGATAGTGTTTTCGGCCAGTCCGGCATCCTCCAGTTCCTGCAGCCATTTCCCTATTTGGGTATCCATGTCTTCCACTTTGTCGTAATACTGTGCCCAGTCGTGTTTCATAGCCGGTGTGGCCGGATGATGCGGCGGGATTGGTACCTCTTCGGGGCTGTGGCGTAGTTGTTCATCGGGTATGGAATCGTGCAGCGAACTTTCATGTGAAATAGTAGTATTGAAAACAGCAAAAAACGGCTGGCCGGGTTCCCTGTTTTTGTAATGGGCTTTGTTGCTGCTCTCGTCCCAGATTTCATCCGGATCGATACTGTTGGTGTTGTAATCGGTTTTTGAATTATTGGTGCAGTAATAT
>JBNJGR010000288.1:0-3580 GCA_051747885.1 Bacteroidota bacterium
CTTTTGGTTATAGTAAAATGGATTAGAAAATGGTCTATTCTTCTTCCTGCTCGGCTTCGTAGGCTTTCAGCAGTTCGTCCTGAACATCGCCCGGAACTTTTTCGTAACTGTCGAATCCTATAGTGAAAACCCCGCGGCCACCGGTAAGTGAACTAAGCGATGTAGCATAACGGTACATCTCTTTTTGCGGTACTTTGGCAGAAATCTTTTCCATTCCTCGCTCAGAGCCCATACCCATAATCATGGCACGGCGTCCCTGCAGGTCGCTCATTACATCGCCCATACGGTCGCTTGGCACCCATACTTCAAGGTTATAAATGGGTTCTAGAATTTTTGGTCCGGCATTTTTAAAGGCTGTGCTGAATGCATTTCGTCCGGCCAGTTTAAATGAAATTTCGTTTGAATCAACGGGGTGCATTTTTCCGTCGTAAACATAAACCCTGATATCGCGTGCGTAAGAACCCGTAAGCGGTCCTTCTTCCATTTTTTCCATAATTCCTTTCAGAATGGCCGGCAAAAAGCGGGCATCGATTGAACCTCCCACAATGGAGTTTATAAAAATAAGTTTACCTCCCCATGCCAGCGGGTGTTCCTGTACGTCGCGAACTGAAATTTTCTGTTCTTTATCACCAAACTTGAACATGGTTTTGGGTTCCGAACCTTCTTCGTAAGGCTCGATAATCAGGTGCACTTCGCCAAACTGACCTGCTCCGCCCGATTGTTTTTTATGGCGGTAATCGGCCTGTGCCGGTTTAGTTATGGTTTCGCGGTAGGGCACTTTGGGCTGAATGTAGTTTACACCAATTTTATGCACATTGTCGAAGAACCATTTCAACACATTTAAGTGGTACTCGCCCATGCCATGAACAAGCAGCTGTTTCAGCTCTTTGGAGTATTCAATAACATAAGTCGGGTCTTCGTATTTTATTTTACTCAATACTTCGCCCACTTTCTCGTCATCCGATTCATTCTCGGCTTTAACTGCCACAGTGTGTTTAGATGCCGGGAATTTGATGGGTTCATATTTTGTACCCGCTTCTTTTGTAGCCAGGGTTTGGTTGAACCTTGTTTCTTTAAGTTTTACGGTGCAGCCAATATCACCGGCAACCAGTTCGTTAACCTTTTCACGGTTTTTTCCTGCTGAGGCAAAAACCTGCGAAAGGCGTTCTTTATTTTCGGTTTTCGAGTTGTATAAATCGAGTCCTTCTTTAATGGTTCCCGACATTACTTTAAAATGCGTAATCTCGCCCACATGCGATTCCACAGCAGTTTTAAAAACAAACAGGCTGGGCGGTTCCGATTCATCCATTTTAGGTTCCTGGCCTTCAATAACATTCCTTACTCCTCTTTCGTCGGGCGAAGGAGCAATGTTAACAATGAACTCGAGCAGACGGCCAATGCCAATATTTTTCTTGGCACACGTGCAGAATACCGGGTATAAATCGCGCTGAAGCATTCCCAGTTTCATTCCTTTGCGCATTTCGTCTTCGGTTAAAGTGCCTTTGTCGAAGTAAAGCTCCATTAATGTTTCTTCATTTTCGGCAGCCATTTCAACCAGTTCGTTGTGCAGTTCTTCTGCCCGGTCTTTTTCTGAATCCGGAATATCGAGGATTTCGGGTTTTCCACCGTCTTTCGGGTACTTGTACATTTTCATTTTCAGCACATCGATAATGGTAGAAAACTCAGGGCCTGCGTCGAGCGGGTATTGTACAATTGTAACTTTATTTCCAAAAGTATTTTTGCATTGCTCAAGAGTTGTGTCGAAGTTTGAATTGTCGTGATCGAGCTGATTGAAAACAAACAGCAACGGAGTATTTGTGGTTTCGGCATAACGCCCGGCAGCAGCTGTGCCTGATTCGATCCCGTTTGTTGCATTGATCGTCATTAATGCGAGATCGGTTACATTGAGTGAAGATACAACACCTCCGGCCAAATCGTCCATTCCGGGAGTGTCCACAATATTTACTTTTACATCATTATATTCAGTATATAACGGAGTTGAGTAAACAGAGTTGCCATATTCCTGCTCAATAGGGGTATAGTCTGATACGGTATTCTGAGAAGTGACTTCCCCCCTGCGTTGTATTACTCCACCCTCGAACAGCATGGCTTCTGCAAGGGTGGTTTTTCCACTGCCGGCATTTCCAATTAGAGAAATGTTTCGAATTTGATTTGTCTTGTAAACTTTCATTTTATTTTAGTTTTTTGATTTATTTTCAATACCTTCTTCGAATCTCCCTGAAAAAAGGTCACCAAAATTAGTAATAATTTGTTAACAATCAAGAGTATGTACAAAACATCGAAATTTGTGTGGATGTAATGTCAGGGGATGCTTTTTTAAGTGATTGTAAATTAGTTTTTTGAATTTTTTATGTTTTCAAACACTGACTGTTTTTTTTGTTTTTAAAATAATAGCAGACTTTTTTAGGGGCTTTTTTCAGAGCTGTGGTCAATTCAGAAAATTTTTGCTGGTATTTACAACCTTCAGAAATTCCGGATAATAATTCTCCGAAAAAAAGTTTGCACTTATTTATTGCTATTTTTGAACCTCGAAAAAATCTGGCATGTTCCGAAAACAAATCATATATTTCCTGGGGGTTCTCCTTATCTCAGCAGCAGCGCAGGGGCAGCAAAAATTTGCGGTAAGCGGAATTATCAGTGATGCAGCCACCGGCGAAAGCTTAACCGGTGCAACTGTTGAAATAGATGAATTGCCCAACACAGGAGCAGTTTCCAACAGTTATGGTTTTTATTCACTTAGTGTGCCGGAGGGCGAATATAAATTATATTTCAGGTTTCTGGGCTACGACACAAAATCTGTTTTGCTGAAATTGGACAGCAATAAAAAACTGGATATTGAGCTTAGTGAAAAGAATTATGAAATTGGAAATATTGTAGTTACAGGAGAGCGAGCCGATAAAAATGTGACTTCGGTTGATATGGGCAAGGTACAAATGGCTCCCAAACAAATTGAGAGCATCCCTGTAATATTTGGCGAACCCGATGTGTTGAAAACGCTTCAGCTCACTCCGGGCGTGAAACCGGCAGGCGAGGGGAGTTCGGGGTTTCATGTGCGTGGCGGAGGAATCGACCAGAATTTGATTTTGCTCGATGAGGCTCCTGTTTACAATGCATCGCACCTGCTGGGCTTCTTTTCGGTTTTTAATTCCGAAGCTTTGAAAAATGCAAATCTTTTGAAAGGGTCAATCCCCGCTGAGTTTGGCGGGCGTGCTTCTTCGGTTCTCGATGTGCAGATGAAAGAAGGGAACCTGAAAGATTTCGGTGTGACCGGAAACCTGGGACTTATCTCTTCGAACATTACTGTGGAAGGACCGTTGGTAAAAGATAAAAGCTCATTTATTGTCAGCGGCCGCCGCACTTATGCCGATTTGTTCCTGAATTTTAGCGGCGATGAAGATATCCGCGAAACACACCTCTATTTTTACGACCTGAACATTAAAACCAACTATAAGCTCAATCAGAACAACAGGATTTATTTTTCGGCTTATGCCGGCCGCGACGATTTTGGCTATAAAAATGAGTTTGGTTTCGATTGGGGCAGCATTACCGGAACGTTCAG
>JBNJGR010000289.1:0-3573 GCA_051747885.1 Bacteroidota bacterium
AAAAAACAAAAACAGGATACCAAAGGACAGGCTTTTTGAGCAGCTTTTATTAATTTGCAGGATTAATAGATCCGATAAAAAATGGAACAAAAAGAAAGTATTTTCACATCGCTACCTAACGAAGAAGAATTATTGAACTGGTACAGAAACCAACCGGAGGAATCCAAAACCTTACCCGATATCAACGGGCACATTCACACCCCCCACTCATTCAGTGCTTTCTCCGATATCGAGCTGGCTTTTCAGATGGCCAAAACCGAGGGAATCAGCGTGCTGGGAATCAATGATTTTTTCACTACCGACGGATATGAAGAGTTTGCTCAACTGGCCGAAAAATTTAAAGTTTTCCCACTGTTTAATATTGAATTTATAGCATTGCAGCAGGATTTACAACAGGCCGGAATTCGTGTGAACGACCCGAACAATCCCGGCCGCACTTACTTTAGCGGGAAAGGGCTGCGATATCCGGTACACATGAGCAGCGAATCGGAAGCAGTAATCAGAAAACTTCAGCAAAACAGCAATGCGCAGGCTTATCAAATGGTTGAGAAACTGAATGTCTTTTTTGCTGAAAATGAAATCGAGCTGCATTTGGATGCGGCCGAACTGCACAAAAAACTGGCAAAAGAACTGTTCCGCGAGCGTCACATTGCCCAGGCTATTCGCACAACCATTTTTGAAAAAAAGAATACCCAGGACGGCAGAAAGCGATTGTTCGAGAAAATCTTTTCAGGGAAAGAACTGAAAGCACCGCTCGGGAAAATTGCTATGGTAGAAAATGAAATCCGCAGCAACCTGCTTAAAGCCGGCGGCCCCGCTTTTGTGAAAGAAAACCCGGATGAATTCCTATCACTTGAGCAAGTGACGGATATCATTACCGATGCCGGCGGAATTCCCTGCTACCCGGTCCTGCTCGACGACGCAAAAGGAAACTTCACCGATTTTGAGGCCGACAAGGAAAAGCTGCTGCAAACCTTCAGGGAAAAAAATATCTGGGCCATAGAATTAATTCCGGGTCGCAATAATTATGAAATACTCAAAGACTTTGTGAGTTTCTTTCACAAAAACGACTTCATTATTACGTTTGGCACCGAACACAACACCCCGCAGCTCGACCCGCTGAAGGTAACCTGTCGCGGCGGCGTGGATCTGGATGATGAACTGAAACAAATTAATTACGAAGGGGCTGCTGTTATCGCCGCCCACCAGTACTACATCGCTCGCGGTATGATGGGGTGGTTAAATGGAAAAAAAGCCAGAGTGGCTGAAATAGAGAAATTTGTGGAGTTGGGAAAAGCAGTGATCGCGTACTTCCAAAAACCTTGAAGGTTTGCGAAACCTTCAAGGTTTAATCAACATAAAAACAAAAAACCATGAAACCGGAAATAATAAAGTTATTAGACATTTCAAGATCTTACGGGCAAAAAAAAGAGTATGTGATTGCCGGAGGCGGGAACACTTCCTACAAAGACGACAAACACCTTTGGATAAAAGCAAGCGGCGTTAATCTGGGAGACATCAACGAGAATGGATTTTGCGTACTCGACCGCCGGAAACTGAACGAAATTCCCAATCAGAAATTTTCTGAAGACCCGGTTAAACGGGAAGATGAAGTTAAAAATGCCCTGCTCAACAGCCGGGTCAATCCTGATTCAGGGTTACGCCCCTCGGTGGAAACCTCACTGCACAATCTTTTTAGCTACAAATTTGTAGTGCACACCCATCCCACCCTTGTTAACGGCCTCATGTGCAGCAACCAGGCCGCGCAAAAAACTGCTGAGATATTTGGTGAAGAGGTGCTTTTCATTCCTTATTCTGATCCGGGTTTTGTGCTTTTTAAAATCATTGCAGAAAAAATTGAGGAGTACAATAAAAAATTTAAGCGCGATCCGCAAATTGTCCTCATTCAGAATCACGGAATTTTTGTGGCCGCCAATTCGGTTGATGAAATAAACGCCATTTATTCCGATGTGGCAGAAAAGCTGAAAGGCACTTTTGACCAATTTCCGGGAAACGTGGAAGAGCCCGTTTCTAACAAACTAACCGGTGTACTTCCGGCCATCCGGATGTTACTCTCTGAAGAAAAACTGAAGGTGGCTGCCGCTTTCAGCAGCTCAGCCATAAAAAAATACATTTCCGGAAAAGACGCTTTCAAAGCAGGCATCTCCCGTCCGTTCAATCCCGACCAGATGGTTTATTGCCTGTCGGAATACCTGTTTATTGAAAGCAGCTCATCAGAAGGAGAAATAATTGAGGAGGCCAGCACAAAAATTGCAGAATTTAAATCGCGCCGCGGAATACTCCCGAAAATTATTTTTGTTCAAAATGAAGGCGCGATTGCCGCCGAAGACTCTGCCGTTTCCGTTGGCCATTTAAAAGACATGGTGAACGATTTTTGCCAAATCAGCAATTTTTCGGAAAATTTTGGTGGTCCACATCCCCTCACAGGCGAACAGGCAGCTTTTATCGAAAGCTGGGAAGTGGAAAATTACCGCAAAAAAGTGATGCTGGGCAACCAACCGATGGGGCGTGTGGAGAATAAATCAATTATTGTTACAGGTGCTGCCCAGGGGTTTGGGGCAGGCATTGCCGAAATCCTTTTCAACCAGGGCGCCAACGTTGTGGTTGCCGACCTGAATGAGGAGAAAGGGCACGAATTTGCGGAACAGCTCAATGCCCGAAAAACCAAGAACAGGGCTCACTTTGTTAAAGTAAATGTGGCCGAAGCCACCTCAGTGGAGAGCATGGTGAGCGAAACCGTGCTCCACTTTGGCGGACTGGATGTATTGATTTCCAACGCCGGAATTCTGCACGCCGGCAGTCTCGATGAAATGGACCAGAAAACATTTGAATTGATGACCAAAGTGAATTACACGGGGTACTTTCTTTGCGCCAAATACGCCAAACCGGTGATGAGGCAGCAACATTCAATCAGGCCCAACCATTTTATGGACATCATACAGATCAACTCAAAATCAGGCCTGAAGGGCAGTAATAAAAACTTTGCCTATGCCGGCGGAAAATTTGGCGGAATTGGTCTCACCCAATCATTTGCGTTAGAACTGATACCATTCAATATTAAAGTAAATTCCATTTGTCCCGGCAACTTTTTCGATGGTCCGCTTTGGAGCGACCCAGAAAAAGGGCTTTTTGTGCAGTACCTGAAAGCCGGGAAAGTACCGGGCGCCAAAACTATTGCCGACGTTAAAGCGTTTTACGAGGCGCAGGTGCCAGCTGGTCGTGGTTGCACACCTGCCGATGTGGCCAAAGCCATTTTCTACGTCATCGACCAGCAATACGAAACCGGCCAGGCAGTACCGGTAACAGGAGGACAGAATATGTTGAAATAGGAGCCTCACCCTAACCCTCTCCAAAGGAGAGGGAAAAAGAAAAGTAAAATTATAAAGTTGGTTTAAAATATTGAATTATGAACAAAATAAGTAGCAATCAGTCGTCTCCCTCCTTTGGAGGGACTAAGGGAGGCTCCTCCTCCCCTTCGGGGAGGCCGGGAGGGGTCACAAAAGCAGTTCGATTATACGGCAAGGAAGATTTACGGCTCGAAGAATTCGAGCT
>JBNJGR010000290.1:0-3565 GCA_051747885.1 Bacteroidota bacterium
TTCGTCGCCCTCAAAACTGATTAGCGGCGTTACGTTTGCCATTTTTCTCAGCTCTTCGGCCACGGAGGGTGTCAGCAGAGTTCCATTGGTAAACAGTTGAAAATAGCAATCCGGATGCTTTTTCAGCACATCGAAAAGTGGTTTGTACATCAGGGGTTCGCCGCCAAGAATTCCAAAAAAGTAAGACCCTTTGGCTTTTGTTTCATTAATAATCCGATCGAGATCTTCGGCAGACATCCGGCTGTTGCTTTTTTTGCCCGTCACCCAGCATCCCTGGCAATTCAGGTTGCAGTCGTCGGTTACCGAAATAAAATGAAACGCCGGGAAAAACTCCCCTTTTTTCAGCCGCTTCTGGTACCTTCTGAAACTCATCGTGCCTTTCACCCCCATGTTATACACAAACTTGTAAAGGCACTTTTTATCGCTGTTTAAAAGTATTCGCTTAATCATTCTTCTCTTTTTTATCCACTCCCAGCTTAAACTCCTCAATGGCTTTGCGCCGCTCATCTTCGGCCTGCTGAACCACACCCTGCCTGAAAATATTCCGGCGGTTCTGATTGCGTTGGTTCAATGTTGTCAGCAAACTGCCCTTGTCGATGGTAACCTTTTTTTCGCTGGGTTCAGCACCGGCCAATACCGTATTTTCATCGAGCCGCGGGAACATAATGGCCTGCGTGGGGCATGTACGGCCACAGGCGGGGCACTTGTTTTTGCAGGCTAGCGGATCCACCACTTTCAGGCTTTTTTTATTGTAGCTGTAAACGCCGAACAAACAAAAACGGGCGCATTTTCCGCACAGGTTACAGCGCGACTCATCGATAACCGGAAACCAGGCCGGAACATCCAAATCGGTTGCCTGAACCTGGTAGCGTGCTTCACCTTTCGGAATTTGATAACCGGCTTCAATTTTACTCAATATTTCGGCAGACGATAATTCTTTAAAATTGAGCACCTCAAAATCGCCAAATTCAATTCCGCCCTGGCGAAACATATTTTTTATGGCTCGAGGATAACAGGCAATAATAATTTTTTGGTCAAATTCTTTTCCGATAGTGTTGAGTACATCCTTTTCGTT
This sequence comes from Bacteroidota bacterium, assembly GCA_051747885.1. GTDB lineage: Bacteria > Bacteroidota > Bacteroidia > Bacteroidales > Prolixibacteraceae > Tangfeifania. The sequence continues at coordinate 1,076 of JBNJGR010000290.1, forward strand.
GACGGTAAGGGCGCATAAATCCTGCAACTCATAAACATCAGCGTCGTACTTCCCCAGACCATCAGCTAACTCATCGAGCTTTTCTGCTGAAACAACGCTGGCCGAACACCGGCAAAAAAGAATACCTGTTTTTTTCTTCATAAAATCCTGTCTCACTATTCAAGAAAGCAAAATTAAACTAAAAGCTGAAACCCAACCGTCCATTTAAATCTTATTAACAATTATCTAAATATCTAAATAACTTTCTGTGATTTTCAATTTCTTAAAGCAGATATTTTATCCTATTTTTAAAGAAACAATAAAAGAAAGTCATGCAACCACGACTTAACATAGTTTCACTTGGGGTAAAAAACCTGCAAAAGTCAAAAGCATTTTACAAGAATGCTCTTGATTGGAATCCGGCCACAGCGAGTGATGGTAAAATTGTATTCTATAATCATGGAGGAATTGTCCTTGCGCTTTATCCGCTCGACAAGCTGGCTGAAGATGCAGGAATTCCCTCAAAACGCTCCGGGTTTTCAGGAGTTACGCTTGCCATAAACCAGGATTCAAAAGAAGCAGTGGATGAAACATTTCAGAAAGTAATTGAGGAAGGAGCAAAAGCACTGGTGACTCCCCGCGAAACTTTCTGGGGAGGATACGATGCCTATTTTGCCGATCCGGATGGACATGCCTGGGAAATTGCCTGGGCGCCGTTATGGGAGTTTGACGAGCAGGGAAGCCTGAAGCTGGAATAGTAGCGTGTGTTGAGCAAAAAAGGATGCTACCCTGAAAGAGATAGCATCCTTTTTAAAATCGGTGATTCGGAAATCGCCGCACCCTATTTCTTCGGAATATTTTCCAGAGTAGCCACCAGGAAATCCCAGAATTTTTGCACGGTTTCAATGTTCACTTTTTCATCGGGGGAGTGTGGAAAGCGTATGGTTGGCCCAAACGAAATCATGTCCCATTCCGGGTATTTCCCGCCCAAAATGCCGCACTCCAGTCCGGCGTGAATAGCCTTGATTTCGGGAATTCTACCGAATCGGCGATTGTAAACATCCTGCATGGTTTTCAGGATTGGTGATTCCATGTTGGGTTTCCATCCCGGATATGAACCGGAAAAACTTACTTCGGCACCGGCCAGTTCAAAAACAGCTTTAATTCTTGAGGCCACATCATCTTTGGCCGTATCTACTGAACTCCGCACCAGGCAGGCTGCTTTAATGGTTTTATTCTGGTCGTCGGATTTTAGCAGCGCCAGGTTGGAAGAGGTTTCCACCAGCCCGACCATTGTGTCGCTCATCCTAATCACCCCGTTGGGCAGTGCCAGAACAGCTTTGGTCATATTCTGCTGTGTTTTTTCATCAATTAACGACACCGGCAGCTCGGTTTCAGCAATTTCAACTTTCAGGTCGGGTTCAGTTTCCGCCAGTTCAGTTTTAATAATCTGGGCAATTTCGTAGGCGCGGGCAACAAAATCAGCCGTTCGGGCTTCGTCAACCACCACAACACCAAAAGCTTCACGCGGAATGGCATTTCGCAGGCTGCCGCCATCAATCCGTGCCAAACGAACGCCGAGTTCTTCATAAGCGGCATTCAGAATTCTGAAAAATACTTTAATGGCATTTCCCCGCTGCCGTGGAATGTCGATTCCTGAATGGCCTCCTTTCATGCCTGTAACATTGAATTTCAGCCCCACAACTCCGTAGGGTGTTTCCTCTTCAATGTAATTAAATAAAATGTTGGCATCTTCGCCACCGGCGCACCCCACATACAATTCGCCCTCATCTTCCGAATCGGTATTTATCAGTATATCACCGTTCAAAACACCGGCTTTCAATCCGTTGGCGCCGTCCATGCCGGTTTCTTCAGTGGCTGTTAGCAGCACTTCCAGCGGGCCGTGTTTCACTTTGTCGGAAGCCAGAACTGCCAGCGCGGAAGATACACCAATGCCGTTGTCGGCACCCAGTGTGGTACCGTTTGCTGTAACCCAGTCGTCCTCAACAAAAGCTTTAATGGGGTCGTTTTCAAAATCGTGCGTTTTTTCGTTGTTCTTTTGCGGAACCATGTCGAGGTGCCCTTGCAAAATCACACCTTTGCGGTCTTCCATGCCGGGTGTGGCCGGTTTGCGAATTATCACGTTTCCGGAATCGTCTATCGACGTTTCCAAACCGAGGCTTTTCCCAAAATTGACTGCCCAATCCTGAATTTTTTCTTCATGGTTCGACGGGCGCGGAATCTGAAGCATCTGGTCGAAAATTTGCCACACTTCTGTTGGCTGAATATTTTTAATCTGTGTCATAATAATTATTCTTTTATGTTCGGTAATTCAAGCCCGTAACCTTTTTTCCTGTCCTCACGTTTTAAGAGGAATGCAAAAATCAGCGATAAAACGCCAAGCATTGCAAAAATCAGGATGTCAGCCTGATAATTATACCGAATGTTTAATTTATTCTTTTCAATTACCTGATAGGTTTGTTCAGTGATTATTTGTTGAATTTTATTGAT
>JBNJGR010000291.1:0-3564 GCA_051747885.1 Bacteroidota bacterium
TGTTAATGGTTGAATAGTTACATCAACGGGGTCCGAAACATTTTCACCCCGGTCAACCGTGTAAAGTGTAACTGTATGTTCATTTGTATCTCCGTAACCTTCCACTTTTACCGAATTGAGATAAATTGAACTTCGGGTTTCATATTGCTCACCGTCGCTCAGTGTGTATTCAGCTTTTACATAAAGCAGATCGGTTTCGTCAGGCAAATTGTATGTAATTGTTGCCCCACCGGGTTCATTCTCCACAACCGTTGATGATATTGGTTGAGGTGGCTGCGAGTCGGATGACAGTGGCTCCTTCTCTATTTCTTCGCAGGCATTAAATAGTAATGCCGATGCGATGAGTATATAAATTATTGATAATTTCTTCATTTTTAACGAATTTAAAATTTTCATCATTCAATCTTACCAACCCAGGTTTTGTACTAAGTTAGGATTTTTTATCCTTTCTTCTTCCCTGATGGGCCAGAAGTAATCTTTGAATTCGAAGCGCGGTGTAAATATGGTTGTTACGTTGTAAAATTCCAGTCCACGTCCGCCAATGTTCCAGCCCTGAATCGGGCGGTTCATATATTGTTCTGCTAATTTCCAGCGACGCAGGTCCCAGAATCGCTGGCCTTCAAAAGCGAGCTCAATCATTCTTTCCTTGCGGATTATTTCACGCATGCCTTCTTTTGTAGTTGGTTTTGAAGGCTGGCTGGAGTACTGCGACCAGCTTTCAACTACACCTTCCAGTCCGGCACGTTCACGAATCCTGTCGATGTAGTCATAAACTTCGTCATCCGGTGTCGATTTTACTTCGTTCAATGCTTCGGCATAAAGCAGGTAAACATCAGCCAGTCTGATTATTGGGAAAGGGAATTCATAGTCAACTGCATACGAGTTGCCAGTGAAAGCATTTAACGGGCTGATGAGTTTTTTGGGCCAGTAACCGGTAACCGAGAATTCTCCCTGGTTACGTTTAGTTGCCAGTTCGCCGGCGCGGACCCTTACGGTGTAGTATTCCGGGTCAAGAACATAAGTACCACGGTCGAACGCAATTGATGCATAGAATCGTGGTTCGCGGTCGAAGTGCAGTATAGCTGTTTGCTCTCCCGAACGAACATAATCGTTTTCTTCAGTGAGTGAAGTTCTCAGTTCGTAACGGTTTTCGTAATCGAAATTAACATCTTCATTAATCGGCACACCGTTTTCAGAGTAGAACAATTCAGCCATCCGCAAGGTAGCGCCATAAAACTGGCTTACCGGGTTAGCCGTGGTAACCTGAATGAGCAATGGTTGCATCATACGCTGGTAGTTCCAAGAAAAGGTGAAGTTTGTAGCCCCCCAGATTACTTCCGGGCTGCCTTTGCTGGTTACTATCGAGCGCAATGTCATTTCTTTCATAATAGCGTCGGAATGTTCGTAACGGCTGTTATACTGCTCATAGAGTTTTAATCCTGCCATTTCGCAGGTTTCAATAGCTTCCAGTGCAGCATCGGCCGCCAGTTGCCATTTGTTGGCATCATAATCCGGATTAAAAAGCTGAACCCCGCGGTTGTCGGTCAGGCTCGATAAATCGTCATTTCCGTTAAAAACCGGGCTGGCAGCAGTAGCCAAAACACGTGCTTTTATCGAAGCTGCAACCGGTTTGGTTATTCGTCCCATTTCTGTGGTTTCTGAAGAAACCTGAATGGGAAGATCAGGGAGTGCTTCATCAATAAGGCTTACAATGTAATCCACAACATCGTCAACCGGGTCGCGGTAAACTTTCACATCTTCTGTGTCAACATAAATGGGCAGGTTTTCCCTGATGATTGGAATGGGACCGTATGTTTTCAACAGCCAGAAATGGTAATAAGCTTTCAGAAATTTTACCTCAGCAATCCACCGTTTTCTTTCCAGAGTGGAAATGTCGGCTACTTTTTCAATTTCTTCCAAAAAGATGTTGCAGTCGCGCAAAGCCACAAACATGTTGATGCCTCTTTCGCGGCCGTCCCAGTAATTCAGATAAGGTTCGTTTGAATTTTGAAAGCCTTTGGCTATGTAAGCTGCACGAACAACTCCGCTGCTTACTTCTTCGTTAAACCAGGCTTCGTCGCCCGAGAGTAATCCGGGATTGATCCACGGATCGCCAAAAACGGGCATGTAGGAGTAACAGGTTGCCAGAAATTTTTCGGCATTGTACCTGTCGGCAAAAGCGTTTTCAATTGTTGCAACGTTATCCGGAACTACGTCCAGGTAGTCGCAGGCTGTACCAGGTATTAACAGTAATACGATGGTAACAATTTTTATAATATCTTTTTTCTTCATGGTAACTTTCTTATTAGAATGAAACTTGTAACCCTGCATTTAAAACTCTCTGGATAGGATACCCCAGGCCATTACCTCCCATTTCCGGATCCCACAGTTTGAACCGGCTGAAGGTGAGCAGGTTGGTACCGCTTATGTAAATCCTGAAATTTTCAACTCCATATTTCTGGAACAAGCTCCTCGGAATTGAATAACCCATTTCGGCTGATTTAAGCCTTAAAAATGAGCCGTCTTGCATAAACCAGGTATTGGTAGCCAGGTTGTTGTCTTCGAATGAATCGGAAAGTCGTGGCCATAACGCATAAATATCGCGGTTGCCTTCCGACCAGTGGCTGTCAGCATAAGCTTGCAGCAAAGCATTGTTTTTCTGATAGTCGGCATACGGATCGCCGTTCCAGCTGTAATTCACAAAGGGCGATGTTGCGTAAGCATCAATCCAGAAAGACGAACGGGCGGATCCCTGGAAGAAGAAAGAAATGTCGAAATTCTTGTATCCGGTGGATGCACCAAAACCGTAAATGATTTCAGGTGTGGTGGGATGTCCGATAGGTACCCTGTCGAGCGAAGTAATTTTGTCGTCTCCGTTTACATCACGGTATTTAATGTCGCCGCCCATGGCAATACTTCCCAATTCCTGGGTTGGTGAATTGGCCACTTCAGCATCGTCAACAAACAAACGTTCGGCTATGTAGCCCCACTGCTGAGTAATGGGTTGTCCTACGCGCGAAAGCCAGGGAGTGGCACTGTAATCAGGTTCTTCGTATTTTTCGAAAATACCACGCGCATAAGTAAAGTTACCCCGGGCAGTTACCCAAAAGTCATTACTGAAGTTGTGCATAATATCAACCGACATGTCGATTCCCTTGCTCGATGCCTCGCCAACGTTGGCCTTGGTGTTTGCCTGAAGGCCAAAGGTTGAGAATGCAAGACGATCCATAAGGATATTGGTCCTGTATTCCTGAAATACGTCAACATCGAACTCAATTTTTTCGAACAGGGTAAATTCGGCTCCTATGTTTGTTTTAGTAGCTGTTTCCCAGGTAATTTTATCATTTGCATACCTCGAAATGGAAACTCCGTTGCGCGAGTAACCACCGTCGGCGCCCCAGGCATAACCTCTGCCACCATCGTTCAGGTTTACATTCGACAGGTAGAAGAACCTGTCATTTTGAGAACCGATGGCATCATTACCTACAAGCCCATGGGTCATTTTCAGTTTAAATTCAGTGAATACGTTTGACAGCGGTTGCCAGAAATTTTCTTTTGACACTA
>JBNJGR010000292.1:0-3561 GCA_051747885.1 Bacteroidota bacterium
GCTCTCCCATTCAGTCTGCGGATCGTCCATGGAAACCGGAGGTCGCAACAGGAGTTCAGGCTCTCCGATTACCCCGGAAAAATCGGGTTTCATTTCCACACCATAAATCCAGCTTTCCTCAATTTCGTCGAACAATCCTTCGCTGCGTGCCCAGTCGGCCAGTTCGCTCTCCACCGGGTGTTTGTAACAAACCCTTGAATAGTACAAGTAAACCCTGCCGTCTTCAAACCAAACATTGGCATCGATAATGGGGTAACCGGGATCGAAAATGGGCCGGTTATATAGATCAGTATAAGGACCGGTGGGATTATCGGAAACCGCTACCCCAATCATAAAATTTTCCAGTTCGTTGGTAGGATTTTCCCGCCAGTCGGCACTGTAAAACAGGTAGAATTTCCCTTCGTGTTCGTAAAGTTCCGGTGCCCAAAAATTGGCCACACACCATGAAGTCTCGGTGTTTCCCTGATAAATGCGACCTTCATCGTTCCACTCCTTTAAATCGGTTGACGAGTACATTTTAAACCCGTCTTTCACTCCGCCGGTGCCTACCATGTAGTAAATTTCGTCGGATGCTTTCAAAATATAAGGATCACCAAACTCAACAGGGAGTGGGTTGTTAAACTGCAATTCCTGTTTGTTTTGACTGCAGCTTAAAAGTAAAAGTGAAGCTGCCATCAGGCTGAAAAATTGTTTTGCTTTCATTTCTGTTTTTTTATCATTTGAATATTCTCGCAAAGGCGCAAAGACGCAAAGAATTCTTTACAATGTTTGATTTAATTAAATTCGGGCTTACTCCATTCTTTGGCCGGGGAATTTCCATCCACATACGGCCAGCCGTCTTGCCACTGAATTTCATCGAGCATGAGCACCCTGCCCTGCGGATTGTTTTTGTCCACGGCGTGGTAAAAAAACCAGTCGTTGCCGGCATCGTCGTGTACAATTTCAGAATTGTGGCCGGTGCCCACAAAACGGTCGTTTCCGTGAATAAGTACTTCGTGATGATTGTCCATCATACTTTGGCCGGCTTTGTTTTTGTATGGCCCAAACAGATTTTCGGAGCGTCCCACCACTGTGGTGTAGGTACTGTTCACACCCTCGCAACAGGAGCCGATGGAAGCAAACAGGTAATACAAGCCGTCTTTTTTGTGAATGTAGGTCCCTTCATAGGCAGTGCCGGCAATCTGCTGCTTTTCGGCGCCGGGTTTCAGAGAAATTCCGTCGCTGGTGAGTTCGATGACATAAATTCCACGGAAGCTTCCCCAAAACAGGTAATGTTTCCCGTCTTCTTCAATATAAAACGGGTCGATGGAGTTTTGCACCTCGATTTCGTTGCTGCGGAGTAGTTTTCCGTGGTCGGTAAACGGGCCTTCGGGTGAATCGCTGGTGGCCACGCCTATGCCACAGGTCCACTCACCACCCCAAACCGACATGGAATAGTAGAGTACATATTTCCCGTCGATGTAATTGATATCGGGTGCCCATAATCCGCCGTCGGGCTCAAAATCGGGCCGGGTTTCATCGGTAAAAGCCGTTCCCACAAATTCCCAGTTCACCAAATCTTTTGATTTATGAATGGGCGTGTTGCGGATATCCTCGGTGGCATAGAGATAAAAAAAACCGTCATCTGCCTTTATAATTGTCGGGTCGGGCAAACTCTTAGGGACAACAGGATTTTGGTAAACTTCATTTTCATCGGTGTTATCTTCTGTCGCGTTTTTGTTGTTATCACAGGCAAAAGTTACTTGCGACACCAGCAGTGCTGCTAAAATCAGTTTAAATATTTTCATTTTACGCATAATTTTTTTCAGTGTCAGGTCATTTATGAATTGTTCTTTCGACCTCAGGGACAAATCTATAATTTTGAAACAGATTTCTCCTTCTTCGTCGTCCAAATGACAACATCAAATAACCTTGGTTTGACTTGACACCAGTCATTTAAAATTCCGCTTTCAACCATGTATTCGAAGATTCCGGTACTGAATGAACGATGTGCTCCACCTGTTTCAGTTCTCCATCCTGATAATCAATTAATCCCACGGTAAACCGGATATCAGATTTGTCTTTTTTCTCCAGAAAAGAAAAAGGCACTGCCATTTCAAGTTGATACCCGGATTTTTTGTCCGAAGTTGTCAATGCGAGATTATCTGAAGAAATTTCATTCCATTCGCCATTATTTCCTTCCCAAACTTTCAAATCCTCTTTGTAACTGCATTCTATTTTGAACATTCCCTGGTCAGGTTCCGTCAGGTTATAATTTCCGGCATCGATATAAAAATTCACGCCATCGCTGTTTTGGGGCTGTTGGGTGTTGTAAAACAATTTATTATCCGTCACTGTCGCGCAAAAATAGAGATTTTGCTCGTCGTAGCCCAATGCTCCTGAAAGGTTTGTTTCACTTTTGCTGCCAAGAAACACCGGGAGCTTTTCTTCCCATTCCGATAAATCTCCATCCACTTTTACTGATTTCGGTGGTATTTTCAGTTCGGGTATCAGATGACCGAGGATAATCCACACCTCGCAGTCTGGACTGCGGAAACTGGTGGTTGCCGCAGCCACAACGGTGTTTTCATCCCACAATGAAATGGAATTCCATTTGGCTTCCCGGTCTAACGGCACATCAAACGGCCGGGTGAGTTTTTCAAAATTGCGTCCTTTTTTGTCGCCTATGGCTACTTCGAGCGTGGACATTTCCCAGTTGGAAGTACGCCCGGAAGTGGTTTGATACGAAAGCACCACTTCACCCGAAGGAACCCGGAGCAGATAAGGAGCACCTGCGTAAATTTTGTCAGGCAAACTGTCTTTCAGGGCGTATTCGCGGTTTGAAGAGTTGCCATGCACCGGTGTATTCCAGTTTTCCGAAACAGAAGTGCGCACGATATAGGGTTTGAACTGCCCGATTTTATTGTCTTCAACACCCACCAGAATTTCATCGTCAACCAGCAGCGGAGCCGGCATTCCATCGCGCCGGTTCTCCCTGAAACTAACCGTTTTTATATTTTTATTCCAGGTAGCTCCATTGTCCTGTGATGAAATCATGGAAATCTCCTGCTCATCGGAATGGGTGTAAGGCGCTTCATTGGCAAAATAAACCTGAAGTTCCCCATCGGGTAGTTGCAAAAAGGCTGGTTCCCAGCACCCATCGGAAAAGCGGGGTTCTGCCTCGTAAATGATTTGGCTTTCGGTCCAGCTCTCACCATTGTCAGTACTGCGTTTTATCGCGATGGCAAACGGAGTGATTTCGGCTTTTACCGGCCGGTAATTGCAGGCCACCACCAAATCGCCATTCTGAAGCTGGCATAATTCCGGGTTGGCCATGCGTACTTCAGTTGAAACGCCATTTTCATTTTTCATCTGCAGTTTTTCAAAAAGAATTTCCGGTTCCTGCCAGGTTTTGCCATTGTCGTAGCTTCGCACCATTTCCACGTCGCTGCCTGTTTCGTAAACGACCATAACAGAACCATCCTGAAGCCTTCGTACGCGGGGATAACCAACCCAGTTTAGTTTTCGCGAACCTACGGGTGCCAGTTTTTGCATCGAACTGTAATCCCACGCAATACGAAG
>JBNJGR010000293.1:0-3561 GCA_051747885.1 Bacteroidota bacterium
GTATGTTCGCTCGTTTCCAACAGTTCAAAATGAAATATCGGGAGGTCGTTCGAGCATTACCGGCCTCGAAAGCATTGAGGAAGCAAAAGACCTTGCCAATATTCTTAAATCAGGGAAAATGCCTGCTCCGGCACATATCATTCAGGAAGAAATTGTGGGTCCTTCGCTGGGCCAGGAAGCCATTAACAGCGGGTTCTATTCGTTCCTGATTGCATTTATCCTGGTGCTGGTTTACATGTTCTTCTTCTACAGCCGCAATGCAGGACTGACAGCCAATGTGGCATTGATTGCCAACATGTTCTTTATTATTGGAGTACTCGCATCGCTGGGAGCTACATTAACATTGCCAGGTATTGCCGGTATTGTGCTTACCATAGGCATGTCGGTTGATGCCAACGTGCTTATTTACGAAAGGGTACAGGAAGAACTCAGGGCCGGGAAAGGGCTTAAACTGGCTATTTCTGATGGGTATAAAAATGCGTACTCCGCAATTATCGACGGCCAGGTAACTACCCTGCTCACCGGTATTGTACTTTATGTATTTGGCTCAGGACCGATTAAAGGCTTTGCAACTACTTTGATTATTGGTATTATCACCTCACTTTTCAGTGCAATATTCCTGACAAGAATTATTTTCGAATGGAGATTGAAAAGGAGCAAAAAGATTTTATTCAGTTCAAAATTTACCGAAAACTGGTTGCGCAATACTTCAATTAAATTCCTGGAGAAAAGGAAAACCGCTTACATTATTTCAGGTGCATTAATTTTATTGTCAATTGGTTCGCTTACTTTCCGCGGATTAAATTACGGCATCGACTTTAAAGGAGGCCGCACCTATGTTGTACGTTTCGACCAGGATGTTCAGGTGAACGAGATTCAAACAGCTCTTGGCAATGTATATGGTGCAATTCCTGAAGTAAAAACGTTTGGAGCCGACAATCAGGTTAGAATTACAACTAATTACAAAATTGATGACAACAGCGAAAACGTTGACAACGAAGTGGAAGAGTTGTTAATGCAGGGACTTCAGGAAGAAGGACTGATTGACAGTAACGTAACACTTGAACAGTTTACTTCTGATTACCAGATGAGTTCGCAAAAAGTTGGCCCGTCAATTTCCGACGATATCCGAAAAGATGCCGTTGTGGCAATCAGTCTGGCGCTGATAATCATCTTTTTATACATACTTATCAGGTTTACTAACTGGCAGTATGGTCTGGGAGCAATTGCCGCTCTCGCCCACGACTCGATAATTGTGCTGGGTATTTTCTCACTGCTGTACAATATTTTACCGTTCTCACTCGAAATTGACCAGGCATTTATTGCGGCAATTCTTACCGTTTTGGGTTACTCCATAAACGACACGGTGGTAGTTTTCGACCGAATCAGGGAGTACATGAAACTGCACCCGAAGCGGCACAGGGAACAAAATGTTGACGAGGCTGTGAACAGTACGCTTCGCCGTACATTCAGTACTTCGCTCTCAACATTTGTAGTGTTGCTGGCCATTTTCCTCTTTGGAGGGGCAACCATTCGCGGGTTCACATTCGCACTTCTCGTGGGGGTTATTGTAGGTACCTACTCATCGTTGTTTGTGGCTACACCAATTTCGTACGAGTTTCAAAAGAAAGTGGCAAAAGTAGTCAGCAAGCGTAAAAAATAATGCTTTGAAGTAATACAAATAAAGTGAATAGCCTTGCATTTTGCAGGGCTATTACTTTTTTAAGCCATCATTAAAAATTGATAGTTCCAATTTGTATATTTGTGAGCTAAATAAAAAAGAAGAATGAACCACATATTATTCATCAGCGGAGGGGAACTTGTTTTAGTAATGCTGCTGGCATTGCTTTTTTTTGGTGCAAAAGCAATTCCGGATATTGCCAAAACAATGGGAAAAGGAATGCGCGAATTCAAAAAGGCAACCAATGAAATTAAGCGCGAGATCAACGAAAATACTTCTGATATCAAAAAAGATTTCAATGAAATGAAGGACAATGTCAAAAAGAAAACCGATGAGGTGAAGCATGAATTTGACGAACAAACTTCTGATGTAGAAAAAAACATTCAGAAGATATCGGAAGATGTGAAAGAAAAAGCCAATGAAGCTACAGAAAAAGTTGGTAAAGAAACCACCAAAATAGGAAAGAAAATAGAAGAATCCGCTGATAATGCCAAAGACAAAAATGATGATAACAAAAAAGGCATTAAAGATTACAAAGAGGATTAAATAAATCCGAAAAAATGGTTTTGCTTTCAGCCCTGGCAATGTTGGTATGTTTTGTTTTTCTGGCACGCATTGTCGATTTATTTTTTATTGCCTCACTGGATAAAATTTCCACCGATCTTCGTCTTTCAAGCGATGCCGCAGGTGCCACATTAATGGCTGTAGGATCCAGTGCTCCCGAACTGTTTGTAGCTCTTTTTTCGGTTTTAAAACCCGGTGAGCACCAGGCAATTGGAATCGGCAGCATTGTGGGCAGCGCCATTTTTAACCTGCTTGCCATTATTGGAGCAGCCGCATTGGTGCGAAAAACCAAATTAACCTGGCAGCCTGCTGCTCGCGATTTCTTTTTTTACACCGCTGCCGTGCTGCTACTGGTTTTATTTATCTGGGACGGATATTTTACCATGAATGAAGCCTTAATTTTGTTGGGGGTTTATGTGGTTTATGTAGTGGCGGTGGTTTACTGGAAAAAATTATTGCCCTATAACGATCTCGAGTACGATGAGCCGAAAGCAAAAATTAACAAAAAAGGAATTATCGGAGTTTTCGACCGGTTGATTTCACGCATTTTTCCCCATGAAAAACATTATTACCTGGTTTTTTTCATCTCAGTTCTTTTTATTGCAGGATTGAGTTGGGCGCTGGTTGAGCTGGCAGTTTTTGTGTCAGCAGCGATGAATATTCCTGAATCGATTATCGCGCTTACCGTGCTTGCCATAGGCACCTCTGTTCCCGATCTGTTTTCCTCCTTAATTGTTGCGCGGCAGGGACGCGGCGATATGGCCATAAGCAATGCCATTGGTTCCAATATTTTTGATATACTTGTAGGATTGGGATTACCGTTGACTATCTTTATCTTGCTTTACGGCGGCACGGTGGAATCAGGCGGAGATATTACACGTTCGGCCGTCATCCTGTTCGGCTCAGTTGTTTTACTCCTGCTGTTGTTGATTCTCAGCAAATGGAAACTTGGGAAATTATCAGGAGGCATTTTAATTGGAATTTATATCTTATATGTTATTCAGGAAATACTATTCGTTTAAAATTGAAGTTATTAAATAAAATATTTGGCCGTTGATTAAAGCAAAAAACATAAAAAAATCGTTTGGAAATCTCGAAGTATTGAAAAATATCCACCTTGAAATTCCACGGGGAAAAATTTATTCGGTAGTGGGTGCCAGTGGTGCCGGCAAAACCACCTTGCTGCAGATTTTGGGAACGCTTAGCAAACCCGACAGCGGCGAAATTTTTTATAACGACAAAAATGTATCGGCGCTTCCTGAAAAAAAACTTGCTGAATTCAGGAACAAGGAGATCGGTTTTGTATTTCAGTTTCA
>JBNJGR010000294.1:0-3557 GCA_051747885.1 Bacteroidota bacterium
GTTAGATGAAAAAGACAAAATCAACTACTATAAAATTAAGGTTTCCGACGACATGGTCAATGAACAGATTGACATGATTAAATCGCAAATGGGCCAAAACAAGGAAACCGATGAAGTAAAAGAAGATGGTTTGGTACGTGGCGATTTTGTTGAACTCGACGAAGAAGGCAACGAAAAAGAAGACGGCATAAAACCGGAAGGCGTTTTGCTTTCAATCGATCTGATTAAAGATAAAGACATTCAGAAAGAGTTTATCGGTAAAAAGAAAGGCGACACTGTTGTATTCGACCCGGTAAAAGCTTACGAAGATGTTCATGAAGTACAGCACATGCTGAACATCAGCCACGAGCAGGCACATGAGTTGAACAGCGAATTCAAGTTCACCATTAATGAAACCCTTGAATTTGAGAAAGCTGAACTGAACGAAGAACTCTACAAAAAAATATATGGCGAAGACACTGACATTAAAACAGAAGAAGATCTTCGCAACCGCCTGAAAGATGAACTGGCTTCAAACCTCGTTCACTCTTCTGAACAACGTTTTGCTATGGATGTACGCGACACGCTGGTTGATAAAGTTAACCCCGAACTGCCTGAAGCTTTTCTGAAACGCTGGCTGAGGGTAGCCAACAAAGATGTTACCGAAGAGCAAATTGAAAATGATTTCGACGGTTTCCTGAAAGACCTGAGATGGCAGCTGATTAAAGACTTCATTATTAAAGAAAATGAATTGAAAGTGGAGGAAGAAGAAGCGTTTAACTTTGCCAAACAACTGGCACAGGCACAATATGCCCAGTACGGCATCCCTAATGTTCCGGACGACCAGCTCGAATCATTTGCCAAAATGATTCTTGAAAAACAGGAAGAAAAAGAACGCCTTTACAACAAACTGCTTGAAGATAAAGTAGTAGGTGTTGTAAAAGACAAAGTTTCGTTAAAAGAAAAAGAGGTAACACAGGAAGAGTTTACCGAACTATCTAAATAAATTTTGCTGCATGCATCAGCAAACAACTTTTTTGTAACTTTGTAGTTTAGAGAAATTAAGTTGCAAATTTACTTTTATTTTAAGGGAGAATAACATGGACAAACACAACGAATTTAGAAAATACGCAACAAAACACGAAGGCATCAGCAGTTTAACGCTCGACCGTTACAACTCGGCCTACGGAAGTTACATATCGCCCACCATTATTGAAGAGCGGCAGTTAAACGTAGCTTCTATGGATGTGTTCTCAAGGTTAATGATGGATCGCATTATTTTTCTCGGTGTTCCGATTGACGATACCGTGGCCAACATTATTCAGGCGCAGTTGCTGTTTCTGGAATCAACCGATCCGTCGAAAGATATTCAGATTTATTTCAACTCTCCGGGCGGCCATGTACATGCCGGACTGGGAATTTACGACACCATGCAGTATATTTCGGCCGATATAGCCACAATTTGTACCGGAATGGCAGCCTCCATGGGAGCAGTCCTGTTAACCGCCGGCGCAAAAGGAAAACGTTCGGCACTACGCCATTCACGGGTAATGATTCACCAACCGATGGGAGGCGCCCAGGGACAAGCATCCGACATTGAAATTACTGCACGCGAGATTCTGAAAATTAAAAAAGAGCTTTATGCCATTATTGCTGAACATTCAGGAAAAACAATAAAACAAGTAGAAAAAGACGCCGACCGCGATTACTGGATGACCTCGGCAGAAGCAGTGAAATATGGTATGATTGACGAAATTCTGGAAAGAGAAAAGAAAAAATAATGGCAACAAAAGAAAAAATGGATAAGTGTTCATTTTGTGGCCGCGAAAAAAAGGAAGTTAACCTTTTAATTGCCGGAATTGACGGGCACATCTGCGACCGGTGTGCCGAACAGGCGTATTCCATCATTCAGGAAGAAATAAAACAAGACAGTTCTTTCAACCTCGATGGGGTGCAGCTTTTAAAACCACGGCAAATAAAGGAATTTGTCGACCAGTACGTTATCGGTCAGGATGAAGCGAAAAAGATTATCTCAGTAGCTGTTTACAACCACTACAAACGGCTTACCCAACCTGTGGATGAAGATGAAACAGAGATTGAAAAATCGAACATCATACTGGTAGGTGAAACCGGGACAGGAAAAACCTTGCTGGCACGCACAATTGCCAAAATGCTGCATGTTCCGTTTACCATTGTGGATGCAACGGTTTTAACCGAAGCCGGCTACGTGGGCGAAGATATTGAAAGTATTTTAACCCGGTTGCTGCAGGCTGCTGATTACAACACGGAAGCTGCTGAACGCGGAATTGTTTTCGTGGATGAAATCGACAAAATTGCGCGCAAAAGCGACAATCCGTCAATTACCCGCGATGTTTCGGGCGAAGGTGTTCAGCAGGGATTGCTGAAATTGCTCGAAGGCTCTGTAATTAACGTGCCGCCACAGGGAGGACGAAAACACCCGGAACAAAAACTCATTCCGGTTGACACCAAAAATATTCTGTTTATCTGCGGCGGGGCATTCGATGGTATTGAGCGCAAAATCGCCAACCGGCTGAATACAAAAGTGATTGGCTACAGCGCCGCAAAAGAAGTGGATCGCATTGAACGCGAAAATCTGCTGCAGTACATTGCACCGCAGGATTTAAAATCATTCGGGCTGATTCCCGAAATCATTGGTCGTTTGCCCGTGCTGGTTCACCTCGACCCGCTTAACAAAGAGGTGCTTCGGAACATTCTTACCGAACCCAAAAATTCGGTTATCAAGCAATACAAAAAGCTGTTCCAAATTGATAATATTGAACTGGAATTCGAAGAAGAAGCCCTGCAGTACATTGTTGAAAAAGCTGTTGAATTTAAGCTGGGCGCACGTGGTTTGCGTTCGATATGCGAAAGCATAATGAACGACGCTATGTATGAAATGCCTTCGGAAAAAGATGACAGCCTGATTATTACTCAGGAATATGCACAAAGAAAAATGGACCGGTCGAGTATTCGCAGGTTGAAAGCAAGTTAATTTGATTTTATATAAATTGAAAAGCCGGGATTCGCATCCCGGCTTTTTTGTTTTCTTTCAAAAAGCACTCAAAAGTTGGAACACTTCAAAAAATAGGTGGAGTATTCTTCAACTAATGACCAATTTCCCCCTGCCGGGAGCTCTCATTTTTGCCTTGATGCAAAAACGAGACAAAAAAATCAAGGCTGATTTTCATCTTTAACCTCCATTTTCATAAAACCTAACTTCGGCCGGGTGATCTCCTCATTTCTTCGGAGCTTCCCGGTCTTAGTAAGGTTTTATATTAATTTCGGTTTCGATGAAAATAGGCCGCAGGACTGCAAGTTCGAAGCCATCAAAATCCTGATGAAATCAGGATAAGCGCGCGGGCCTGAAATGAGGCTCTGCCGAATTCCATCGAATTCCATTAAAACAATCGATAAAATGAGATGAAAAAAATGCGGGCCGGGGTGGGCGTGAACCGACTTTTAGGCTGAAGTAGCCGTAATACGAAAGCCGTTAAGAAAGTCGGGAGCGCGTGGAAGCTTATTTTTTTCTTGATTATTTTGATACTTTTCTCATCAAG
>JBNJGR010000295.1:0-3549 GCA_051747885.1 Bacteroidota bacterium
ATAGCCACCAGGTAAGGAATAATTTTCACGGCCGTTTTAAAACCGTCTTTGGCGCCGTCGATAAAAGCTTCGTAAACATTTACTTTTTTCAAAACAGCCATTACAATAAAAGCAATAATGACTGAAAAAAGGATGAAGTTACTGGCTAAATTCGAGACCTGCGTAACCGCTTCCTTGTCGAGGGTGGAAAAGTACCAAATGATGCCAATAATAACCAGTGTAAGTCCGCCAAGATAACTCAGCACCACTTTATCGAGCAAATTGATTTTCTGATAAAAGGCCACTGAAATCAGACCGGCCAGCGTTGAAAAATAGGTGGCCAGTAAAATCGGGATAAAAATATCGGACGGATTAACAGCTCCCAGTTGCGCCCGGTACACCATGATGCTGATGGGCAGGAGTGTCAGCCCGGATGTATTCAATACCAGAAACATAATTTGTGCGTTGGAGGCGGTTTTTTTATCGGGATTGGTTTCCTGCATCTCTTTCATGGCCTGCAACCCGGTTGGCGTAGCGGCATTATCGAGGTTCAGCATGTTGGCGGCAATGTTCATCAAAATGGAGCCGTAAGCAGGGTGCGATTTCCCCAGTTCCGGAAAAAGCTTATTGAAAAAAGGTCCGATAACCCGTGAGAAAACACTTACAATACCGCCCTTTTCACCAATCCGCATGATTCCCATCCAAAGTGTGAGCACACCGGTGAGCCCCAGTGAAATCTCAAAACCGGTTTTGGCCATGTCGAATGTTTCGTTCACCATATTGGGAAACACTTCCACATCGCCAAAAAACAGCAGCCGCACAAGCCCTATCACAAAGGCAGCCAGGAAAAAGAATATCCAGATGTAGTTTAAAGCCATATATCAAACACACAGAAATTTCACACTGCCTGACGAAATCTCACATTTCATTCATCAAATTTTTGATTCAAACTCCTTTGCCATCTTTTCAATTTCTTCCACAGAAGGATCGCCGGAAAAAACAGCCAAACGGTAGCGAAACGTAGCAGATTCCCCATCGTTAACAACCAAATCCACTTCTTCTTTACCATCTGAAAACACCTTCTGCCCCAGGGTATTGGCGGCAAACAAGCCATAACCGCGGGCGTGCCAGTAGGTAGGATAACCTACATTTCCGGGGTGATCGAAAATTACAATGGCCACCTGTTCGCCGTTGATAACCCCTGAAAGTTTCATCCATTTTCCACGGGTTGCCCAAACGTCGTTATCGGTAATGCCTTCACTGCTGAGGTAGCTCCCCGTGGCAGTTTCATCATCCGAGGCATCTACTTCGGTTACATTTCCGTGCGAGTCGGTCAGTTTCACTTTACCGGAGGAAGGCAATTCCAGCTCGCGGGTTACACGAATGGCAAACATCCCCTCTTTGTTGTCGGTAATGTTTACTTTGCCGTTCACCGCCTTCAGTGTTGTGGTGCGATCGATAATGCGGTTTTTCCCCTGCGCCGAAAAAGTAAACTCCGAAGTTTCACCCAGCAAGGTATTCCCGTTATTGTCTTTCCACGAAGCGGTGGTGGTCAGTTTCCCGACACCTTTTCCGCTTTCTGTGTTTTCAACGGTTTCATGAAAAATTGTACCGTAATTGTCAGCCCTTTCCGGAGGAATTGCTTCGGAATTATTCCAGAAATCAAGGCCGTTCACATCGCCGTAGTTGAGCCAAATGCCCACATGGTGGGGATGATCGGCCCGTTCACCTTCCTTGTTTTTTAAAGGAAATTGCCGGGTAACTTCATTCCCCCCGGCAGTAACCACAGGCCACAATACCGGTTTCTTAATATTTTCAGGATAGATATAGGAGGTAAAAAGTTCCCCTCCCACAAGCACATCCACTTTTTTCTCAGCGGGATTGGATTCCAGGGTAACCCGGGGTTGGGCCCAAAGCAATGAAGCGCCTAAAGACACAAAACAAACTGTTAAAAATATTTTTTTCATTGTTATCATTTTATTTGGTTTAATGTGGCAACAAGATAACAAAAAAAGACAGACCGCCCAGCACCTCCGCACTGACTCCCGGAATTGCCGATATCGAAAATCAGCTCAGGCTAGGGCAACTGGTATCGTCGCTTTCCGCCTGGCGGAACTGCACAGCCGTAAAATCTTCGTAAATGCCTTCCTCCGAACGTTTTTCCGGATCATTCAAATTGAATAAAACCGATAGGGTTACTCAGAAAAAAGAGGAACTCCCACACTATTAATGTGCTCAACAAAGGCCTTTTCTTTTATCCGGTCATAAATTACCAGGTCGAATTTCCACGGAAGTACAAGGTCGTCAATTTCCAAATTCGCATCCAATATATCATCAAGCGACAGGTGCTTTCCGACGAGTGCAATATCCACATCGGAACCGGGTGAAAAATTACCTTTCGCCCTGGAACCAAAAAGAATGGCTTTTTCAATTTTAGGATTCTTTTTAAGGACAGAAACCACGTTGTTCAGATCGGATTCAGGCAAACCGTATTTTTTTTGTTCTGTCATTTTAAAAACGAGTTTTGCTTTCCGTCCCGTTCTTCATAAAGCCGAATAATTAATTTTTTCAACAGGTCAAAATACCTGTTCCTAATTTCTTCAATTATTTCTTCAGCGGTATCCTCATCATAAGTATGGCTGGTTAAATTCCGACTCTGGTGCATCTGCATCCAGCCCTTTCCGTCGGTAATGTAGCCATCCTGAAAACTTTGCTCAATCACTGGCCTCGGTCCAGCAATATCAGTATAACCCTTTTCTTTCAGTAAATCCTGCAAAGTTTTCCAACTTAGTTCATAGGTGTATTCAAAAGCTTTAATCAGTCCTTGTTCTTCCATTTCGTTTAATTCTTTCCGGGTTATAAAACGTTCGAGTTGCGAAAAAGCTTTTTTGAGATTAATGAGACGTTGTTGCCAGCGGATATCTTTATTTTCCTGAGTCATAATGAAAATATATTTCAAGTTTACGAATCAACTCACTTAATCAATTCTAAAAATTTCATATTTTTTAGTTCAATTTTTTCAATCATCCAAATTTACCCATATTTTTTGTAAAGAAAACATTTGTTGAAAAACCCACTTTTAAGAATCAAAAAGTAGTTATTACATGCTATGCAATAATTTTTTTTGAAATACAGATTCATTACTCCACCCTCAGTCCGGTCACCAGTTTTCTTTTACGGAGAGAGAACCAGCTTAGCCCGGCAATCCAGATAACGCCGTTTAGCAGTATGAGGCCGGTGATCAGTGCCACGGTCCCCAATGAGGCGTCGGAATTGGATGAAATGAATGAAGGGAGAGTTGCTATAACGGCGGTAACAAATCCCGTTAACACACCGGTAACCAGCAACAGCAGGTATTCATTCACCAGCAGCCTGAACAGCAGCCGGGTACCGAACCCGATGGCCTGCATGAGCGCAATTTCGCGACGGCGTTCCAGGATGGTGCGTGCCAGAATGACTGCCAGCCCGATGGTGCCGAGGATCATTCCCAAAGCCCCCAGCGCAAGAAAAATGCTCAGGTAGGTATTCGTAACCGAATAGAATTCCACCAGCCGTTTGGCCGTAGATTCC
>JBNJGR010000296.1:0-3545 GCA_051747885.1 Bacteroidota bacterium
ATTTTACCACGATGTTTTAACTTTGCGCAAGGAAGGTTTAGGAACACCAACCGAAGTGTTTGAATGGGAAGTGCCAGAAAACTGATGTTGCGAATGATTTGTTTGGTGATAATCGAGGGTATTTTTAGTTTAAGTGATTAAACGATTCAAATATTCCTTTCCACGCCCACCAGTACCCCAGGTACGAAGTGGCTCCGTTTAGCCGATCCCCTTTGCGGGGGCCGCTGGTGGCAACTCCAAAAGCATTCCAGGTGTTTCCTTCGTTGTCGGTTAAAATTTCAGGAAAGTCGCCGGTTGGTTCAAAAGACAGTGCCGGTGGCTTAAAAAAGGCGTCGATGTAGGAAAATTTCTTGTTGTAAATTACCATAAGGTTTTCAAGTTTAATCAAGCCTTTGTCATTCAGTAGGTCGTAATTCATGACTGATAATTCATTGGGTTTTGAAGTGTGACTTAACAGGCCCAAAACCATATTGCCACTTTCGTAAGACGTTTCATGATGTGACTGAAAGGCTGCTTTTTCACCGGGATAACCCACAAAAACCAGCGCATCGGGAAATTGCTCCAGCGCATTTCCGTAGGTAGTTTCAAAAGAATGGATAAGTTCAGGTTCTTTTCTCACATGCGCTCCGTGAATACATTTAAAATACATTTGTGACCAGAAACTGCTTGTTTCCAGGTCGTAAAAAACAAGGTTGTCCTGGTATAAAACCCCCGAAGCTTTAAACGTATGCACCTCTCCCTCAATTTGCCGGTTAAAAACATAGGTTGTTTTTGTCTTCGGACAGTAGCTTACCGCAAAATGGGTGTCATTAAGGTGGCCATTCACAATTTCCGCTCCCATCATCCAATAGGGAAAAACTAATACTGTATCGTCAATCTGAAATACAATTGCTTTATCTTTTAATCCTTTTTTTGGGGCATCATTTGCAGGAGCGTAAACCAGATTTGTTACCAGTGGAAATACATCGCGCGCTGTTGTACCCGTCATTTTTGCGGTATCTACCAACCATTCCGGTTTTTCGGTATTATTGATGATGGAGTCAGGCAGCCCGTCGTTTTGGCTGCATGCGCCTGCCAGCAGTATAATTAGCGATACAGTGAAAAAAGAACTGATTGTCCCGGAAAATTTCATGTTCGTATTAATTTACGTTCAACAATTAAACAGACGTTGAAAAGCAAATTCCTTACAATTTTCTTCTGTTAATTTTATAACCATTTGTAAATATTCTTGCAATTGTATAAAAATATTTTTAGCTTTAATTGATTGTAAATGAACCAAAATAACTGCTTTGAACCTAAACAGGAAAATAGCATTTTGTAAGATTAAAAATGACCGGCACGCGTTTAATCAAACTGCCATTCAAATTACAGGGGAATCAGATAGGGGTATAAAAGTAGTTAATGCTTTTCTGCACAGGATACTATTATCAAGATACAGTTTTCAAACTGAGAATTCATTTTTAAAAAAAAAGGAGGTTAAAATGGCGCACGTAAAGTTGAAATTAAGTGTCGTCCTGCTGTTAGTGTTAGGATTGACAAGTCTTCACGCACAAGATGTTATTCCTGCTGCCGGCGGCAATGCTTCGGGCAGCGGGGGCACAGTTAGTTTTTCAGCCGGGCAGGTGTTTTATAGTTTTAACGAAAATACCGAAGGCTCAGAGGCACAGGGCGTTCAGCAACCCTGGGAAATTTCGGTAATTACAGGAATTGAAGACTCCCAAATGTTTAGCTTAAAGGCTAAAACTTACCCCAACCCCACAGCCAATTCTTTAACATTAGACATCACCGGCGATGTTAATGCAGAAAATGATTTGTCGCTGTTGTCGTATCAACTTTACGACATGAGCGGCCAACTTTTACAAAACCGAAAAATTACGGATCGCCAAACAAAGATTGTTATGAGTGACCTTGCCTCTGCCACTTATTTTCTAAGCTTAATACAGGAAAACAGGGAAACTCAACACTTTAAGCAAGATAAGATGAATAATAAGCAATTTAAAGTGGTAAAAACATTCAAAATCTTAAAAAGATAGGAGGAATAAAAATGAAAAAAATATTTACACTTTTAATTCCAATGGTACTCGCAATTCTGGTTACGACAAATGTGATCGCACAGGTACCTGAAAAAATGAGCTATCAGGCAGTAATACGCGATGCCAGTGGTCAACTGGTTACAGATACAAAAGTAGGCGTCCGGGTAAGAATTCAAAAATACATAATTGGTTTCCCCCCTTCCTACCAGGATGTGTATGTTGAAACACATAGTGTGTACAAAACCAATGAAAACGGGCTGTTAACACTTATGATTGGAGAAGGTGAAATCGTAACCGGAATTTTTGCTGATATTGACTGGTCTGACGGAACCTACATTTTAAAAACCGAAACCGACCCGGAAGGAGGCACAAATTATTCCGTTACCGGTTCCAGCCAAATATTAAGCGTCCCCTATGCATTGCATGCCCAAACAGCAGAAAATGCCCAAACGGCTGCAACGGCAGGGAATGTAACCAAATACAATATTGGCGATTTTGCCCAGGGAGGTGTTATATTCTGGCTGGACAATACCAGGCAGCATGGTTTGGCTTGTGCAATTGAAGACCAGGAGGGAGAATTCAGATGGTATCCGGGAACAGTGGGAGTTACACAAGCTAAAGGAGACGGAATATATGCAGGCAAAACCAATACTGCGATTATAATTGCAGCACACATAGCCATCGGTGATAATGGAGAAATGTATGCGGCACGTGTTTGTAACGAACTTGAGGTTACCCAGAATGGAATAACCTATGGCGACTGGTATCTTCCATCAAATGAAGAGTTGGTTACTATGTTCAGCCAAACAAGTATAATTAATGAAACAGCAGAAGCTAATGGTGGTCAACGTTTTGAATACCTCGAAAATTACTGGACTTCAACCGAAACGAGTGAAGATCTTGCAATGATGTATTGGTATAGAACCGATATATCACTTAATCAGAGGAATAAGTCTATGTCGAAGAATAATTCTGTAAGAGTGCGCGCAATACGATCTTTTTAAAAGTTTTCTGTTGGGAAAATCAGTTATTAATAGAAAGAAACAGTTTTGCAGATAGGCTGTTTAACCTGTTGTTATTTCTTGAAATCCTGAATGGGGCGCATAATCAGGCTCGCGCTTAATGCACCGGCGAACATCCCTCAGAAAAATTTGTTTACAAAAGAAAAGTAAATCTGGAAGTTATGAAACGTCGTCATTTTATAAAAGCAGGAGCTGCTGCGGCCGGAACACTTTTGTTCGATGCATTTCCATACCATGCATTTGCCGGCACAACCAAAAAATTTGCATCAGATAAAGTCATCCTCGGTGATACCGGTATCGAAGTTTCGCGATTGGCTATGGGCACAGGCACCAGTGGGTTCGGAAACAGTTCGAACCAAAAACGAAAACTGGGGCTGAAAGGGTTGACTAATTTGCTGCGCACCGGTTACGATGAAGGTGTATTTTTCTGGGAATCGGCCGATCAGTACGGTACCCACCCGCACTTGAAAGAGGCGCTGAAAGCAGTTGA
>JBNJGR010000297.1:0-3516 GCA_051747885.1 Bacteroidota bacterium
CTCCGGTGAACCAGCCATGGGGTCAATTTCAACACCTGTTGCCAGTGTGTTCAGCTGGGGCAGAAATGTTTTGTTTCCTACGATAAACAGCAAAGGCACCCTGTTGTTGCGCGATTCATTAATAATGTCGGCCATTGAAATGCCGGAACTGGGAAGTTGATTTAATACCACAAGGTTGAAATCGGACAAATTTGCAGGGTACGGTTCTTCTGAAAATATGGAAACTTCGTAGGATTGTTGTTGTTCCAGCGTGCTTTTTATCGCGCCGTTATCGGGGTGCGGCCCGTCGGAAAGAATCAGGATTTTTTGCTTGTTCTCCAAAACATTCACCACAAAACCGGCCGAATTGTTTTCCGTGTTACGTTCATTTTCAGTCGTTTCAATGGTGGCGGTAAAATGTTTCAGTCCGGGGTCGCCCGAGTCGAGTATAAACTGATGCGAAAAGAAATAATCGTTGTTGGGCGGTGTAATTACCGTTTCGGCCAGTTTTTCATCATCCTGAAAAACCGAGAGTTTTAACGGCTGCCCGGCCAGTTTTGAAAAACGGGTATCGATTTCAACCGGAAAACGGTTTCCTGAAAAAGAAGTACGGTTTACCTTCACATCCTGAATCCGGGCATCGGCAACCACGGTTGTATCGCCCATTCCGATTGTGTAAACCGGATAAGTAATTTCATCAGTCATATTCACCGGGTTCATTCCCTGGTTGTAAATCCCGTCGCCGGCAATGAGCACTGCTCCAATATTTTCATTAAAATGATTGTTGCTGATGGTGGTTAAAAGCTGGCTGTAATCTGATTTTTTTTCAGAAAAATTCAGGTCACCGTCCAGTTTGGTGTCCTGCCCGAAAGTGTAGTTTACAACAGTGTACTGGTCGCCCAACTCGCTTGTGACAAGTTCTTTGATTTCGGTAACCGACTGGGCAACAGTTGCTGAATCGGCATCAACAACTACCGAACCGGAATTATCCCACGCTGCAATTACAATCGGGTTTTGAACAATACGTTTCATGTTTTTTATAAATGGCGACAACAGCAAAAAGGCAATCAGAAAAAATGAGAAAAACCGCAAAACCATTAAAATGCGAACCTGGGTTTTGGTCAGCTCCCTGTTATCTTTGTTTTTAAAATATAGTATAAAAACAATGCCGACAGCTGCAATTAGTATTGCCAGCAATATAAAAAACCAATAATTTGTGCCAAATGAAATCAATGTATTACCCCCTTCTTTTTGCGACCGTAAATATACAGAACTCCTTTTTAATACGCTGATTAATGCTTATAATTACATGAAGTTTAAAAACCAGTTAATTTCTTTTTGGTTCCAAATCCAAATAAAAAGAAACAAATGAAGCAAATGAATTTTAAAATATCGAAAGCAATTGGTTTTATTCTTTTTGTTGCTTTCATTTCGTCCTGCACAACCAGTTACAATCCGGATATTATTGCCGAAGAGCTTGAAGCAAGTGTAAAAATTCTGGCTTCCGATTCGCTGAAAGGAAGAAAAGCCGGCGAAGAAGGTGGCTGGATGGCAGCTGAATTTATTCGAAATGAATTTGATAAAGTTGGTCTTGAATTGATGTATGACCAGGGTTTTCAAAAATTTGAACTGGTTTCTTCTGCCGAAATTGGCGACGGCAATCAGTTTAGCTTGAATGGTGAACCTTTTGAAGTGGAAAAAGATTTTTCGCCTTATGCATTTTCAGCAACTAGTAAAGTAGCAGCACCGGTTGTTTTTGCCGGTTTTGGGCTCGATGTTAACAAAGATACGCTGGTATGGAATGATTTTGAAAACCTTGAAGTGGATGGGAAGTGGATTCTTGCCCTTCAGGGCGATCCGGATTTGGAAAATCCCAACAGCCCGTTTATTCCCTTTTCCACCGAGCGGGCAAAAGCGCTTACCG
This sequence comes from Bacteroidota bacterium, assembly GCA_051747885.1. Classification (GTDB taxonomy): domain Bacteria; phylum Bacteroidota; class Bacteroidia; order Bacteroidales; family Prolixibacteraceae; genus Tangfeifania. The sequence continues at coordinate 1,904 of JBNJGR010000297.1, forward strand.
CTTCCGACAAAAATGCCGCGGGATTAATATTGGTTGCAGGCCAGTCAGTTAGCGAAACCGATGAACTGTCACCGCTTTTTTTCGATAAGAACGTGAGCCGCTATCCAATTCCTGTATTGCAGGTTACGCGCGAAGTGGCCAATAAAATGCTTGCCGGAACAAACAAAACCGTGGAAGAACTGGAAACCGAAATTCTGGAACAGAATAATACTGTTGGGTTTAATACCAGAGCAGAAGTTGAAGCCAGTGTGAATGTACTGATGAATAAATCGGAATCGCAGAATGTGGTGGCCTTATTAGAGGGGAATGATGGGGCATTAAAGGAAGAATATATTGTAGTTGGTGCACATTATGATCATCTGGGAATGGGAGGACCGGGATCGGGTTCGCGCGCTTTAGATACAGTTGCTGTGCACAATGGTGCCGACGATAACGCTTCGGGAGTGGCCGGAATTATTGAACTGGCCCAAAAACTGGCCACTGAAAAAAATAACAAGCGGAGCATTATTTTTGCAGCTTTTGGTGCCGAAGAAATGGGACTGATTGGCTCAAAAGAATTCACTTCATATCCTCCCGTGGAAATTGAAAAAATTACGGCAATGTTTAATTTCGACATGATTGGCCGGCTCGACACAACTGAAAACGCTTTGAGCATTGGAGGAACACAAACAGCCAAAGAAACAGAAGAAATACTGAATGATTTAAACCCAGGATTTGAGCTCTCTTTTTCAGGCGAGGGAATTGGCCCTTCGGATCATGCGTCCTTTTACCTCCAGGATATTCCCGTATTTTTCATTTCAACAGGCGCTCATCCCGATTACCACACACCAAACGACGATGCTGAATTGTTGAATTATGAAGGGGCAGAAAAAGTGGTTAAATATGCCTACTCAGTAATTTTTGAATTAGCAAATCGCGACAGCACACTCACTTTCCAGGAAGCAGGAGCAAAATATCAGCGCAGCATGGGGCGCTTTAAAGTTACGCTGGGAATTATGCCCGATTATGCCGGGCTCGAAGACCGTGGATTGCGTGTTGATGCCGTTTCGAAAGGAAAACCTGCCGACAAGGGAGGAATGATAAAAGGTGATATTATTACGGCCATCGATGGGAAAAAAGTGGGCAACATTTACGATTACATGAACCGTTTGCAAAACCTTGAGGCCGGTCAGATTATCACTGTTGACATCATCAGGGAAGAAGAAGAAAAGGTCCTGCTGATACAGCTTTAACCGAAATGAACAGGAAAAACACTCCGGAAGGTGAGAATATCGGATACCGGTTAAATTCCTAACCACTATTTTCTAATGCAATAAATATTTTTGGGAAACCAATTCGAAGTCAGATTTTCAGGAAGTTTGTTTAACCATTCTTGCCTCTTCGGTGGGCTTTGCATGGCTTTTCCGTAAAATCACGGAAGGCACAAATGAAAGAATAATACCAAATAAAAAAACAGCCAAAAACTGAACGGTAACACCCAGCATTAAGTTGTTTAACAGTAATGCAAATCCAATCAGGAATACATTGGCAATTATTATGATAATGGTTACTTTCAGATGGTTTGGAACCAGGGTAAGTAACCGGTGGTGTACATGGTTATTATCGGGATAGAA
>JBNJGR010000298.1:0-3487 GCA_051747885.1 Bacteroidota bacterium
CTGTAATTACAGGAATTTCGAGAGTGCCGTTCTCAACCACTTCAGTTACCTGAACAGTTTCGCCATCTTTGCTTTCCACATCAAACAAATAGCTGCCATTCTGGGGCAAACTGCTTGCAAACTCTTCTTCCGAAGTTTCTTTCAGGAATGTGAAGGCAGATTCTTCCGATACCACCAGTTCAAATGGCTCGCCTGAAGGTGGAGTTACTGTTGCCGAAGAAATGCTTTTGTTGCCGTAAGCAAAGTAAGAAATCCCATGTTTAACTTCGCCGTCAATTTCTTTTTTCATCACAAAAGCGTCGGCATACACCTCAAACTCCAGCGTTTCATCATCATCGTTGCATGCCCAAAAAATAAATGGCAGTGCAAATGCCATCAAAAAAATTTTTCCTAATCGTTTTGTTCTCATTTTAATTGCTTTGATTATTTAACTTCAATTTTAGCCTTCAAAATTAATAAAAAGAAAAAATCAAAAGAATCAGGACACTCTTTCCCGATCCAGTTCAATTATAATCTTTCCGGTTAAGATGTTGTCAATCCAGATTTGGTTGCTTCAGCGTTAAAATTTTTTCCAAATTTTATGAATTACCGGAATTCCAAGTTCCAGGTTCTCTTTTCGGGTTTGAAGTACTCTTTCGCCGGGATAACGAATTTCTAAATGGGTTTCATCAGGAACTGAATTTTTTAAATCGTCGATGATTTCTGATACGGTACTTTGAATAGCTGGAAAATTGCTGAGTTTTTTGGTATCAATGGCAATAAAAACCTGCGAAACTCCGTATTCTGCCTCCAGTTCGCTGAGTTCTTTTGTTGAACGACCTGCCGATAAAACGGTTGCCAAAATATCTAACAAAAGAGAAAGTCCGGCGCCTTTCCAATAGCCGATGGGAAGGGCTCTTCTTGTTTCAAGAATTTCCGATGGATTGGATGTGAGGTCTCCGTTTTTATTGAAACCTCCCGGGAAAGGCAGTTCGCTATTTTCCAACTCGGCAGCTTCCATTTTTCCGTACGAAAACTGGGTCATGGCAAAATCGAGCACAATTGCTTCACTTTTGTAAGGCACTGCAAAAACCAGCGGGTTGTTCCCCAGCCGACTGTCTTTGGCGCCCCATGCCGGCATGTTTTTTTCGGTGTTGGTCCAGCCAATGAAAACAAACCCTTTTTTTGCCGCCTGCCAGCCGTAAGTTCCGCCGCGCATCCAATGGTTGGTATTTGCAATGGAAACGCAGCCAATTCCGTTTTCGGCTGCGATTTTCATGGCACGGTTGGTACAAATTTCAGCATTTAAAATTCCCGGCCCCAGTTTGCCGTTCCATTGTTCGAGCGCACCTGCGGTGTGAACCAATTCCGGTTCCGCATCGGGTTTTACGTAACCTTTTTGCAGGTATTCCACAAACCGCGGAAAGCGGTAAACACCGTGCGAATAAACGCCCTCCAAACTGTTGACAGCAAAAACATCTGCACATCTTTCGGCTTTTATTTCCGTGAAATTATATTTGAGCAGAATCTGTTTGAATGCAGATTTCATTTCCTCAAAAGGTACGCGAATTGTTTCCATTTTTTTTACAAACTCTTCGGGTTAGTAATTACCACCTCTTTTACGCAGGCGCCCCCTGACAGATTGAGCAACCAGCGGATGGTTTCAAACAAATCTACGGGCTGGATCATTTCTTCCGCTTCCAGAGGAGTTCCGGCTTCCTGTGCCATGTTTGTATTTACCCACGCCGGGCAAAGCGCCGTAACTTTTATTCCCTGTGGCGTGAGTTCGCGGTACAACGATTCGTTCAGCCCAACCAAACCGAATTTTGAAGCTGCATATCCTCCGTTTCCTGCAAAACCAACTTTGCCTGAGCGAGAGGCCACATTAAAAATGTAGCCCGATTGCTGTTTTTTCATAACCGGAACCACTTCCTGCGCAAAAACAAGCTGGGCCACCAGGTTGGTTTCCAGCATCGATTTAAAATCCTGCTCCGGCAAATCAAGTGAGCCGCCAAAATGAGTGCCGGCATTATTCACAAGAATGTCAATCCGGCCATACTGTTTTATCACTTCATTCACGGTTTTTTTTACTTTTTTTGAATCGGTAATATCCACTGAAAACCGCGAAGGCAGTGAACCTCCAGTGTTTGCAATTTCATCAGAAACTTTTTTCAAATCATCCTGGTTTCTTCCAATCAAAACCGTCTGGTATTTCATTTTTCCCAAGCCAATGGCAATGGCTTTTCCTATTCCTTTTGATGCGCCGGTAATTATGGCGACTTTGTTTGCTGAATTCATATTTTTAGTGTTTGGAATAAAGATAAGAAAAGGGAATGAGGAATCAATTCGATTCCAATTCCCTTTCCTGATTTTTGTGTTGTAAAATATTTTTGGTGAGACAAAAGATCTAATCTTTTATCGGGTCAATTGGTTGAATTGAGCCATCGGCATTGTGGGTCAGTTCTGTCATTTTTATATTACGCAAATGATTTTTTCCTGACAATTGGGTGTCGTGATAAAACAGGTACCATTTTCCTTCGAATTCCACAATAGAATGATGATTCGTCCATCCCTGCACCGGATTTAAAATTACACCCTGGTAGGTAAATGGCCCGTACGGATTGTCACCTGTGGCATACACAATTTTATGTGTATCGCCGGTTGAGTAGGAGAAATAATAGGTTCCGTTGTATTTGTGTACCCACGCAGCTTCGAAAAACCGGCGATCGTTGTCGCCAGCCAGAATTGGATCGCCATTCTCATCCAGAATCTGCACATCTTTTGGTGTTTCAGCAAAGCTGAGCATGTCATCGTCCATTTTGGCAATTTGCGGATTCAGCGCCGGTTCATCGGCTGCGGGCTCTTCACCTTCCGGATCGTATTCTCCGCTTCTCCAGCGTTGCAGCTGGCCACCCCAGATTCCGCCAAAATACATGTAATACGAACCGTCTTCATCTTCAAAAACTGCCGGATCCATGCTGAAACTTCCTGCAATGGGTTCGGGTTCAGGAGTGAACGGCCCTTCCGGATTATCGCTCACTGCCACACCAATTTTAAACACGTCATTTTTGTCTTTCATCGGAAAATAGAGGTAATACTTTCCGTTAGCATGTGCCGCATCGGGTGCCCAAAGCTGGCGGCCGGCCCACGGAATTTCGTCAACCGACAGCACTTCACCATGGTCGGTAACTTCTCCGCCGGGTTTCTCCATCGAAAAAACGTGGTAATCGCGCATGGCGTATTGGTCGCCCAAATCATTGTCAGGAATTCCTGCATCAATATCGTGTGAAGGGTAAATATAAATCTTGCCGTCGAAAACATGCGCCGACGGATCGGCAGTAAAAATATGTTCCACCAGTGGTTCGTTCAGAAATTCCGATTCAGTAGTTGCGGTATCGGCAGTTTCGGCCGACTTTTCCGATGATTTTTTGTTATTGCTGCAGCCGGCTGTCAGGACCAAAACTGCGAAAAGTAAAACTGCTGTTCTTTGCATTGGTTTTTTCTTTAA
>JBNJGR010000299.1:0-3481 GCA_051747885.1 Bacteroidota bacterium
TCAGATTAATATTTTCCATCTTTAATTCGCTTTTTTAAATGAAACAACAACTTTTGCGCTTTTTATTTCGCCATATTTTAACTGATGTTCTTTAACTATTAACTGCTTTTTTTTATGCCCTTCTACCCGTTCGCGTTTGGCCGTTTTCAATAAAATTTCTTCGTTGCCGGCCTCCAACAATTCACCTGCAAATTTTACACCTTCAGTGGTTACTATTTCAACCTCCTGGCCTACATTTTTCAGGTATTGTTCTTTAACCCTGAAAGGTTCTGAAAGCCCGGGTGAAGAAACCTGCAGCTCAAAGTCTTCTTTGTCGCGATCGAGTTCTTGCTCGAGTTTGCGACTAATTTGCACACACTGGTCGATTGTTAGTCCTTCGAAACTATCGATAAATACCTTTATCACATTCGAAGAACTCACATTTACCTCTACCAGGAACATGTTTTCATCCAGTTCCTCCTGTATAAACGTTGCTATTTTTTTTTTATCTACCATTAATAACCAGTAACAAAATAGGGAACCGGCGGTCCCCTATTTCAGGCATTTCCAAAAATCTCCGCAAAAATAGTAATTTCTTCCTTAAAACACAAAAAAAGAAAGCGTATAAACCACTGATTTTAAAGAATAAAAAATGTTTTACTATTTTCCGCAGCCAAAACAGCGGTTTCATCAACAAAAAGCCCAACTGGCAAAAAATTCATAAAGATGATAAATGCCTTATAACGAATTAATTAAAGTTTTGTAGTTTTGCCCTTTCAAAATAACAATTGTGGATCAAAACAATATCAATAAGAAAAAAATCATCAACGATCCGGTTTTCGGTTTCATCACCATTCAATCGGAACTGATTTTTGATTTGCTGGAACACCCCTACATGCAGCGGTTGCGAAGGATCAAACAACTGGGGTTTTCATTTCTGGTTTACCCCGGCGCTAATCATTCGCGCTTTGAACATGTGCTGGGCGCAAGCCATTTAATGCGGCAGGCCATAACGGTTTTGAGACTGAAAGGCCATGAAATCACAGAGGAAGAAGCTGACGCGGTTACCATTGCCATTTTGCTGCACGATATTGGCCACGCCCCGTTTTCGCACGTGCTCGAAAACTCGCTGGTTGAAATAGCCCACGAAGAGTTGTCGTTGCTTTTAATGAACGAACTGAACAGACAATTTAACGGCCGCCTTACCCTGGCTATCGAAATTTTTCAGAACAAGTACAAGAAAAAGTTTTTGCACCAACTGGTAGCAGGGCAACTCGACATGGACCGGCTGGATTACCTGAGCCGCGACAGCTTTTTTACAGGCGTTGCCGAGGGAGTGGTTGGAATTGACAGAATCATAAAAATGCTTAACGTTTGGGACGATCAGCTGGCGGTTGATTTAAAAGGAATTTACTCCATCGAAAAATTCCTGATTGCAAGGCGCCTCATGTACTGGCAGGTGTACCTCCATAAAACAGTGGTTTCGGCCGAGTTCCTGCTCATAGGCATTTTAAAAAGGGCAAAAGATTTGCTTTCAACAGGGCACCAGCTGTTTGCAACCCCTACCCTTGAGGTTTTCCTGAAAAACAATTTCACTTCTCAAAACTTTTGGGACAACCTGAATGTTGAAGGAAAAACTGTGCTGGAGTGGTTTGCCCAACTCGACGATAACGACATTCTTTCGTCAGTTAAGGAGTGGCAGTTTCACAGCGATCCTGTTCTTTCTTCGCTATCAAAAAGTCTTATACAAAGAAGATTGTTCAGGGTGAAACTAAAAAAGAAACCTGTTTCGGAAAAATGGAATGAAAAAATGATTCAACGCATTACCGAAGAAATAACGGGCGACCCGGAACTGGCCAAATATTTCCTGATGACAGGAGAAATTACCAACAATGCCTACAACCGAAATACTGAAAATATTAAAATACTTTTCAAAAACGGAAAAGTAAAAGATATGGAAAAAGCGTCGGATATTAACCTGGCAGCTTTCACCAAAACCGTGCGGAAATATTTCGCCTGTTATCCAAAAGAATTGGACATTAATTAGTTTAAAACTATATTTGCAACGCTTAAAAAAAGTTGAATGGAATTTAAAGCTACAGACATTGCTGCATTTCTGAAAGGAGAAGTTGTTGGTGACGGCAATGTTGTTGTTACAGATGTATCGAAAATTGAGGATGGAAAACCCGGCACACTTTCTTTTTTTGCCAATGCTAAATACGAAAGTTACGTTTACAATACAAATGCTTCAATTGTGCTGGTAAATAAAAGCTTCGAACCCAAATCAGAAGTTAATGCCACACTTATAAAAGTTGATGATGCCTACCAGGCATTTTCTTCGTTACTCGAACTATACATCCAAACAAAACAAGACACCAAAAAGGGAATTGAACAGCCCAGTTTTATAGATGAAACGGTTTCAACCGGTGAAAATTTCTACCTCGGAGCATTCGGCTACGTGGGTAAAAACGTAAAAATTGGCAATAACGTAAAACTGTTTCCGCAAATACATATCGGCGACAATGTGACCATAGGCGATAACTGCATTTTTTATGCCGGAGCGAAAGTTTACGATGATTGTGTAATTGGTAACAATTGTATTATCCATGCCGGTGCGGTAATCGGTTCCGATGGTTTTGGCTTTGCCCCGCAATCCGACGGCACCTACAAAAAAATCCCGCAAATCGGAAATGTTATTCTCGAAGATAATGTGGATATCGGAGCAAACACTACTATCGACTGCAGTACTTTTGGCTCAACCATTATTCGTAAAGGCGCCAAAATTGACAATTTAGTTCAAATAGCACACAACTGTGAAATTGGCGAAAACACAGTTATTGCAGCGCAAACAGGGTTGGCCGGCACCACAAAAGTGGGTAAAAACTGCAAATTTGGCGGACAGGTGGGACTGGCAGGTCACTTAACAATTGGCGACAATGTCAACATCGGTGCACAATCGGGTGTTTCCAATTCAATAAAAGACAACGAAACAGTCCTGCTTACACCTGCACACAATATAAAAGATGCTGTTCGCACAGCCATCATTTTCAAAAACCTGCCCAAACTCAGAGATGAAGTTATTCAACTTCGGAAAGATATAAAATCACTTCAAAACGGCACCTCTACTGCTTCGAAGAAATAACATAAGCATATGGTTGTAAAGCAAAAAACATTAGCAAATTCATTTAAAATTGAAGGGAAAGGCCTGCATACCGGAGTAGATGTAACCATGAATTTTTTGCCGGCTCCCGAAAACCACGGATTTAAATTTAAAAGGGTTGACCTTGAAGAACAAACAATAATAGATGCCGACGTTGATTTGGTTGTGGACACATCGAGAGGCACTCTGCTGGAAAAAGACGGAGCCCGGATTGGAACCATCGAACATGCTCTGGCAGCTCTCATTGGAATGGACCTCGATAATGTGCTGATAGAAGTCAACAACGAAGAAGCTCCCATTATGGATGGGAGTTCGAAATATTTTGTTGAAGCCATAGAAAAA
>JBNJGR010000300.1:0-3476 GCA_051747885.1 Bacteroidota bacterium
GCATGGTCTGCTCGGATTTTCAGGATTGCTGGTTATGCTGGTCAATGTACTGCTTTTATGGCGTTATTTCAGGAAAAACGGAAGCGAAACCCGGGTGTCACGTTCGCTGTTAATGTATGCTAAACTGGCTTATCTGTGGTGGATGATCGCCTACATTTGGGGAAGTTTGTTAATAATTTGGAGATTTTGAGTTATGGATAACGACTGGAAAAAAAGATTGGGTACGGTGTATTCTACCAATCCCGATTTCGATTATGAAAAGGAAAATGAAACGGAAGAAGAAACCCTGCCGCCGCAGCAGCAAAACCTGAAAGTGAGCATCGACCGTAAAAAGCGAAAAGGGAAAAGCGTTTCACTGGTTACCGGTTTTGTGGGGAATGAAGACGATCTGAAAGAGTTGGGAAAAATGCTGAAAACGAAATGCGGAGTAGGCGGCACTGTAAAAGATGGTGAAATTCTGATTCAGGGCGAATTCCGCGATCGGGTGATGGAGTTGCTGGCAGCTGAAGGGTATAAGGTAAAAAAGTCGGGCGGATGAAGAGGAAGGAAGTGATTTATGGAGATTAATAGAGAATTGTTGTGATTGGTAGAGATTTATAGAAAATTATTGTTTTTACAGCTGTAAAAAGTTCGAAGCTGTCATTTCCCGCTTAATAGGGCAGATAAAATGAAGATCGAAATTGAATCAAGGGAAATGATACAGTTCGGTGCTCATAAAAAAAGCCTGATACCTCTGTATTGGGCTGGTTTAACAAACTATATTTATTGTACGAAACAATAAATTACCTGCAATATAGTTTAGATTATTCGTCTGATAAAGTATCTTCAGTTGATTACCTAAAACCCTGGTTAAACAGCCAGGTATTTTCATATCCTGTTGTTCGACCTGTTTTCTCTGTTGTTTATCGATTCAAAATAAACAATTCAAAAAAGCAGCTATCTTAGTTATAAAACAGAATATTTTATGAAAAGAGAGTCAGCAGCTTTTTTAATCTTATCGGCCATTTTACTAATTGGTTTTAACGTTTTTGGGCAGGAGGGAGTGCAAATAAAACCGCTCTCCGGTGAAATTAATTTTGACGGGAAAGTGGAAGAGCCGGCCTGGAAACTCAGCCGGGAATTCCCGCTAACCATGCATTTCCCGGTCTATAATAATCAGCCTACCGAAAAAAATGAAGTGTACATTTCTTTTGATAATGAATACCTTTGGGTAGGGGCCATTTTGTATTACGAAGACATTTCTGATATCGTTTCCACAAGTAAAAAGAGAGATGAAGAATCTGAAAATTCTGATTCATTCGGAGTTTTGATCGATACATACAATGACAATGAAAATGCACTTGGTTTCTTTACAATGCCTTCGGGTTTAAAAATTGATTATTCCGTTTCAAACGATGGGCAGGGTGGTGGTCCCGGCCCCGGTGGAAGTAAGAATTATACATGGAACTCATTTTGGGATATTAAAACTGTAACCACCGAAAATGCCTGGCATGTGGAGATGCGCATACCGTTCTCGAGTCTTCGTTTTCAGAGTACAAATGACATTACCCGCATGGGATTAATCATTAACCGAAATATCAGCCATTCCAACGAAATTGATAGCTGGCCGGCCATCGATACCAAATATGGACGGGGCGCCAATTTACAGCCATCGCTGGCTCGAACAATCGTTTTTGAAGGAATTGAGTCGCGAAATCCTGTTTATATTGCGCCTTACGTGCTTGGCGGAACTACGCAGAATTTTGAATTGGATGAAGCTGAGAATGAATATGTAAAAAACAATGATCCGGAATTTACAGGCGGACTTGATGTGAAATACAATTTAAACAATAATCTCACGCTCGATTTTACGGTGAATACTGATTTTGCGCAGGTGGAAGCCGATGACGAACAGGTGAATTTAACCCGCTATTCGCTGTTCTTTCCTGAAAAAAGACTGTTCTTCCAGGAGCGTTCCGGTATTTTTAGTTACGAGTTGGGTGGCCCCCAGGATTTGTTTTACAGCCGGAACATTGGTATTGCCCGGGGCGAGCCGGTTGATATACTCGGGGGAGTCCGGTTGGTTGGGCGGCTCGGAAAATGGGATGTCGGGTTTCTCAATATGAATACTACGAAGTTTAATGGAAATCCGGCTGAGAATTTCGGTGTGGCACGCTTAAGAAAACAGGTCATTAACGAGAGTTCGTATGTGGGAGGAATGATTACATCGCGCGTCGATTTTGAAGGAAATTACAATGTTGCCTACGGTCTCGACGGGATTTTTAAAATCACTGATGTGGATTACCTCAACATTAAACTGGCACAATCGCAGGATAATTCAATCGGTTCTGAAGTATTCTCAACCGATCCGACTTTTTTCTCGCTCGAACTGCAGCGCAGAGCAGAAAAAGGGTTTTTATATGAGGGGAAATATGCGTACTGGGGCAAAAACTTTATTCCGGCATCAGGGTTCATTTTTATCAACAATATCCATGAACTAAGAGGTACGCTTGGGTATGGATGGTTTCCCGGCGAAAATTCTTCCATTTTTAAGTATTCTTTTGAAAACGATTTTGAAATGACCAAACGTATTGGAGATGGAAAGATTGAGCAAATGGAAATCGCCACCCAGTTTAAAATGGATCTAAAAAATGGCATTGGCATGTTCTTGTCTCTCGGATATAATGAGGAAGGATTGCTACACGATTTTTATTTGCCAAACGGCATTGTTGTAAAAGCAGGAGATTATTCCTTCTGGGGTCTGAATTCACGCTTCAATACTCCGCGAACTAAAAAAATTGTGGCTGATTTTAGTATTGATGGTGGTGGTTTTTTTGACGGAAATCAATTTTCAGTAGAGTTTGAACCCGAATTTAATCTTTCGTCAAGTTTGCAACTGGCTGCTACATATAAATTTGACAGAGTCAATTTTACCAGCCAGAATCAAAGTTTCACCAACAATATCGCACGTGTAAAAGCCACTTACATGCTGAACACGAAATTATTGATGAGTTCATTTATTCAGTACAATGAACTTGACAACATATTGCTGACCAACTTCCGGCTCAGGTACAGTCCGCGCGACGGGAATGATTTCTACCTGGTGCTGAATGACCTTAGAAATGCCGACAAATCGAATACAATACCAGAATTGCCGGCATATTTAAACCGGACAATTCTGTTAAAATATACACATACGTTTAGGTTATAATGTTCGATATCCATAAAAAAAGCCTGATGCCTCTGCATCAGGCTGTTTTAACAAACTAAATTTATTGTATGGAACAATAAATCATACACAAGGTAGCTTAGAATATTCATCAGGAAAAATACTTTCGATTGACTACTTAAAATTCTGGTTGAATAGCCTGGTATTTTCATATCCTGTTGTTCGACCTGTTTATTCCGTTATTTATCGATTCCAAATAAAGATTTCAAAAAAGGCAACTATCTTCGTTATAAAATAGTTAATGCATGGTCCGACTATTAAAACGAGC
>JBNJGR010000301.1:0-3464 GCA_051747885.1 Bacteroidota bacterium
CTGCACGGCCTGATCTGTTTCAAGGCCAAACTGTGCATCTTTAATACCTGAACGATGCACAAAAACATCTTTATCGTCGTCGGTATGGATAAAACCATAACCTTTAACGGCATCGTACCATTTTACTTTACCTTCCATAAGTCCTCCGTTAATAACGACCTCCACGGTTAAATCCACCACCACCGCCTCTGCGGTTGCCTCCACCTCTGGAGTCATTTGACCTTGGGCGTGATTCGTTAACTTTAATGTTACGTCCGCTTAAGTCGGCATTGTTAAGTTCTTCGATGGCTTTTTTGGCTTCATCGTCTTCATCCATTTCAACAAAACCAAAACCTTTGCTGCGACCGGTCAGTTTATCATTAATGATTTTAACCGAGGCCACTTCGCCATACTCTTCAAAAATTTCTCTTAAATCTTCCTCAACTACACTATACGGAAGATTTCCAACATAAATGTTCATTTGTTACTATATTAAAATTAATAAAACAGGTCCTGCATACAAAGACGATGTGCCCAAGTGTTGATCAGACGCGACTTTACAAGAATACCGAATTACAAGAATCTCAGAAACTGAATTGAATCGTGGTGAAAAACGTGAAAGGATAACAATGCCCGGCAGCAGAATACCTTAAAAAATTTCCATTAAAAAAAAGACCAATTTGCTCATTACCAGACAATCGAATTGTAAAAAAGTTCAGAATTATCTATTAAATCACATCGCAAAGTTAAACTAAAATTGGAATTAACAAACAATTATCGTTTATTTTCAACAAACCCGCTTTATTTCACTAACTCGGTGATTACCACACTGGCTGCAAAGCATCCGAAAACAGGTGGCATGTAAGAAATAGTCCCAACAGTGGATTTTTTGTTTTGTCCTTCTTCAATCCGTACAGCGTGAGTTTCTACTTCTTCCGGAGAAAACACAACCTGAAATCCCTTTTTTATGCCAAGTTTTGAGAGCCTTTTGCGCAGCATTTTAGCCAGTTTACAATTGTACGATTTTGAAACATCAGCCACCTGAACCAACGATGGATTCAATTTTCCACCAGCGCCCATGGAACTCACAATTTTTAATCCCAGGTTTAAACTGTGATGAATCAAGAAAACTTTGGGTGCAAGTGTATCTATGGCATCAACCACATAATCGAACGGCTCACTTTTGAGCAGTTGCAGCGCTTTTTCGTCGCGGATAAATTCATTAACAAGGTTCAGTTTCAGTTCAGGGTTAATATCGAGAAGCCGATTGCCCAATATTTTAGTTTTTGATTGCCCTGTTGTGCTAACAAGTGCCGCCAGCTGCCGGTTTCTGTTCGAAATTTCAACCACATCGCTGTCGGCAATAGTTATTTTGCCCACACCGGCACGGCAAATCATTTCGGCCGCGTAAGCCCCTACTCCTCCCAGGCCAACAATGAGCACATTGGCATTTTTAAGCTTTTCAAGTTTTTCAGGACCAAGGAGCAATTCGGTACGTTCGAGCCAGGACATTAATTACTTTGTTTAAAAAATTGAATTTTTACACCTTAAAACTGACATTTTCGATCCGGTTAAAATTTTCCCAGACAGCTTCTTTTAAATCTTCTTTAGGTAAATTTCTCAGCTGTGCTCCCCGTTTGAAAATTTCTTCAACATCTCCTTCAGATTCATCAGTTTCGAGGAAAATTTTTTCAACGGGTAAAAACCGAAATGAATCGAGCGCTTTGGCATTGTCATTAAAAAGTATTTTCCCAAAAGAGAATAACATATTTTTTTGAACAAGTTGCTTTGTCATTTCCAGGTTAGCGCTGTATCCGTGAAAAATCCACGGAACCGACGGATGTTCGCTTTTGTGAATTTCAATAATTTCGTTATAAGCCTTTACACAGTGAATTATCAATGGTTTCTGATATTCTTCGGCCATGAAAACCTGTGCCCTGAAAACCCTCAGCTGCTCATCAAAACCGGTGTCAGTCCTTTTATCGAGGCCGCATTCGCCCACAAAAATCACGTGGTCGAGTTCCAGTGCATCCTCCATCATCACGAGCCTTTCGTTGTTTTCGGTTTCTGATTTTATTTCCCAGGGATGCATTCCGACTGAAAAGAAGTTCCGGCCATTGAAGGATGGAATATTCCCGCCTGGAAAAAGGTTTTGCACCGTAACCGTGCCATTGTCCTTCAAGGAATGATGGGTGTGAATATCGATATATGGAATGGGATTCACCGGTGTTCTTTTTAAACCATTTCAAGTATTTTCCCTACCACATTCTCAGCCCCGTCAGCAATCTGGTCGATGCTAGAATCGAGCATGTAGCACGGCGTGGTAATTACCTTGTATTTATCATCGACTACAATTTCTCCATGCATGGTTTTTTCGTGCATCCCGCCCATTTTTTCAATGGCCTGAAGTGTTCCTTCATCCTGCCCGATGGTTACTTTTACATCTCCCAGAACTTTGGCAATTATCACTGGCGAAATACACAATGCGCCAATAGGTTTTTCAGCTGTAACAGTTTCCCTCACTGCCTTTTCAACGTCGGGATTAACAGTGCAATTTTCCCCGTCGAAAGCAAATGTGCAAAGGTTTTTGGCTGCTCCAAACCCACCCGGAAAAACAATAGCATCAAAATCTTCTGTTTTGTATTCTGAAAGCGGCTTGATATCACCTCTGGCGATCCGGGCAGCCTCCACGAGTACGTTACGTTTCTCTGGCATTTCTTCACCAGTAAGGTGGTTCACCACATGTGCCTGATCCACATTGGGAGCAAAACACTGATATTGGGCCCCCTTGCGAGCGATTGCAAGTAATGTTAATGTAGTTTCGTGAATTTCTGATCCGTCATAAACTCCGTTTCCTGCTAAAACAACTGCTATTTTTTTCATGGTTCATTTCTTTTAAAAATTCACTCAAAATTACAGTTTATAGCGGAAAATTTAAAATGAACGAACGGGAATCGCACCACTTGTTAATCTATTTCTTCCAAATTATAGGGAGTCTCCTGATAAACGTAGTAATTGAGCCAGTTTGAAAACAGCAAATTAGCAGCTGACCCCCAACGCATTAAAGGTGTTTGTTCTGGGTTATCACCCGGATAATAATTAACTGGAAGCTTTATCGGGAGTTGCTTTTTCAAATCGCGTTTATACTCCTTATCAAGTGTAAAGCGCGAGTATTCAGAATGCCCGGTAATAAAAAGCTGCCGCCCTTTTTTTGCCTTTACAATGGCCACTCCGGCTTGTTTCGACTGTGAAATAATCTGCAGTTCATCAACTTTCTCAATGTCTTTGGCCCTGATTTCGGTATGGCGCGAATGGGGCATAAAAAACACATCGTCGAAGCCCCGTAGAATAGGCAGTTGCGAATTGAAATGCGTGTGTTCAAAAATCCCGAACATTTTTTGGGGCATTGGGTATTTCGGAACCCCGTAATAATGGTACAAACCGGCCTGTGCTGCCCAGCAAATAAACAACGTGGATGTAACATG
>JBNJGR010000302.1:0-3464 GCA_051747885.1 Bacteroidota bacterium
CGATCACCAGCTTGTGCTTTCTTCCAAAGAGTGGAACCAGATGCAGGGAGCAACCAAAAATTCGCTCGAAAAACTGATGCGGAGTTATGTCCGGAAAAACCGCTGGTTCCGCGGTAAAGCTAAAAAAATTAAAGATATCAGTGTCAAAAATACAATTCCGCTAACAACCGGGAATCTCCATTCTCACATTGTAATTATTGAAACAAGTTACATTGAAGGGAAAAACGAACAATACATAATTCCGATTTCAATAAAAACAGGAGAAATTATTGCAGATGTGAAGTTTAAACATCCGGAAGCAATGATTGCCTATGTGGAAGTGGATGGCCATGAAGGAGTAATGTACGACGGTTCTTACAACCAGGAAGTGCGTGATATATTTCTTCAGTTGATTACACAAAAGGGAACAGTAAAATCAAGGAAGGGCAGCATTGTGGGAGTGCCCGGCAAAAAAATGAGTTCGAAAGTGAAGAAAAGTGATTTGCCGCTGAACTCACGGGTGCTGCTGGCAGAACAGTCGAATACATCCATTTTGTACGACAATAAGTTTTTCTTTAAAATGTACCGGAGTCCCGAGGAAGGAAACAACCCGGAACTGGAAATCATAAAAACACTCACTGAAAATACCAGTTTCCGTAATTTCCCGACATTTGCCGGAGCGCTGGAATACCGCGAAGGCAATGCCGAAAGTTCGGCACTGGGTATTTTGGTCGATTTTATTCCGAATGAAGGAAATGCCTGGGAATTTACACAGTCGGCTATCGATCGCTATTTCGACCGGATTATTGAGAACAAGCAATATTTGATGAGTGGGAAACCTGTTAATACTACCACTGATTTGGTTGATTATGTGGGAGAAGAGAAAATGCAGGATTTGCTGGGGCCGTTCTTTACCGAGATGATCCAATTGCTGGGAAAACGAACTGCAGAAATGCATATAGCACTGGCTTCGGTTGAAAATAAAAAAGAGTTTAAGCCCGAACCTTTCTCATTGCTTTATCAGAAATCGCTTTACCAGTCGTTCCGCACACTGGTTAAACGTACGATTAACCAGATGAAATCATCGAAGCAGAAACTTACAGCAGAGCAGAAAGAGTTAATTGATGATATCATCGGGAACGAAAGTTTGTTGCTTTCTACGGTTAAGCAAACACTGGAGAAGAAAAAAATTCATACTTCGAAAACCCGTGTCCACGGCGATTACCACCTCGGACAGGTACTGTTTACCGGGAAGGATTTTGTAATTATCGATTTCGAAGGTGAACCTACCCGCTCGTTGACTGCCCGCAAACTGAAGCACTGCCCGTTTAAAGATGTAGCCGGAATGCTGCGTTCTTTCCATTATGCTATTTACATGGGGCAACTTGAAAACCAGTCGAAAATACCGGAAAGTGCCGATGTGCTTAAGCCGTGGTTAGAGGCCTGGTATGAAATAGTACAAAATATTTTTATCGAAAGCTACCTCGAAACAGCAAAAGGTGCTTCGTTTATTCCTGAAGAAACCCGCCAGGTAACTGACCTGCTTTCGGTTTATACCATCGAGAAAGCAATTTACGAGGCTGATTATGAATTTAATAACCGGCCCGACTGGTTGCACATTCCACTCAATGGCCTGAAGAAAATTCTGGATGATTTGGTGGAGTAAAGAATTCTGAAATCAATTAAAAATTTTGATTATGAGCGAAAAACAAAATATATCGAGTTCAAAAAAAGAAAAAAAGGTGGAAGAAGCCCAAATTCCTGAAACCGGAAATGCGGTTCAGCATGTGGTTGAATTCATTACCGAATACGACATCTATCTTTTCAGGGAAGGCAAACATTTTTCGCTGTATGAAAAACTGGGTGCCCACGTAATGGAAGTTAAAGGTGTGAAAGGTACTTTTTTCGCAGTTTGGGCGCCCAATGCGAAATCGGTTTCTGTTATCGGTAATTTTAACGGGTGGCAAAAAGATGCCCATTACCTGATGCGTCGCGAAGACGAATCGGGTGTCTGGCAGGGATTTATTCCCGGCGTAGGAAAAGGAGAAGCCTATAAATATTTTATCACATCGCAACACAACAATTATACGGTTGAAAAGGCCGACCCGGTAGCTTTTTACAGCGAGCAACCACCCAAAACAGCATCGGTTGTGTGGGATTACAATTATAACTGGAACGACCAAAAATACATGAAATCCCGTGGCGAAAAGAATTCACTCGATAGTCCTTACTCAGTTTATGAAGTGCATCTCGAATCGTGGCGCAGAAAGCCCGAACATGGCAATCAGCCACTGAGTTATTCCGAGCTGGCAGAACAACTAGCCGAATACGTTAAAGAAATGGGATATACACACGTTGAGTTGATGCCGGTTACCGAGTATCCGTTTTCAGGTTCTTGGGGTTACCAGGTCACCGGTTTTTTCGGTCCGACCAGCCGGTTCGGAACACCTGACGATTTTATGTATTTTGTGGATTATCTCCATCAAAACGATATTGGTGTTATTATGGACTGGGTGCCTTCACACTTTCCGGGCGATGAACACGGGCTGCACTTTTTTGACGGGACTTATCTCTACGAACACCAGGACCCACGAAAAGGCTACCACCCCGACTGGAGCAGTTACATTTTCAACTATGGGCGTAACGAAATCAGAAATTTCCTGATTAGCAGCGCCCACAATTGGATGGAGCGTTTTCATATCGACGGAATCAGGGTAGATGCTGTGGCTTCGATGTTGTACCTCGATTATTCGCGGAAAGAAGGGGAGTGGATTCCCAATGAACACGGCGGACGTGAAAACCTGGAAGCCATTCAGTTTATGCGTGATTTGAACGAATCGCTTTATACAAAATTCCCCGATATTCAAACCATTGCTGAAGAATCAACTGCCTGGCCGATGGTTACCCGTCCGGTTTATACCGGCGGACTCGGTTTTGGCATGAAATGGAACATGGGTTGGATGCACGATACGCTGAGTTATTTTGCCCATGAACCCATCCATCGAAGCTATCATCATAATAATCTAACTTTTAGCATTATGTATGCGTTCAACGAGAATTTTATGCTTTCGTTGTCGCACGACGAGGTGGTGCACGGGAAAGGCAGTCTGATCAATAAAATGCCCGGTGACGACTGGCAGAAGTTTGCCAATCTGCGTGCGTTGTTTGGTTTTATGTTTGCACATCCCGGCAAAAAGCTGCATTTTATGGGGATGGAACTTGGGCAGTGGAGCGAATGGAACCACGAAAGGAGCCTTGATTGGCACCTGCTCGATTTCGACAACCACAAAGGATTGCAGTTCTTTATGAAAGATTTGAACAGTGTTTACAGGCGTTTCCCGGCTTTGTATGAAAATGATTTTTCAGGCGAAGGTTTTAAATGGATAGATGCCAACGATTCGAGAAACTCTATTTTAAGCTTTATTCGTTACGATAAGAAAAAGGAACACCCGGTAATGGTTGTGGTGAATTTAACACCTGTTCCA
>JBNJGR010000303.1:0-3459 GCA_051747885.1 Bacteroidota bacterium
GAACCAACCGGGTGTTTACTTTGTGCGCTTTAAAACAGCAACAGGAACCGTATCGAAAAAAGTAACCTGGGTTCCGCGGTAAAAATTGAATTATGCAACGTTTAGTTTTCATTTTTATCCTATTATCTGCATTGACTGGTTGTTCCGGGCGGCAAAACCAAAATACAAGCCGAATTAACTCCAACAAATACGCCCACGGCTTCCAGCTGATTAAAAATGAAAATATTACCAAACTTTCGGTTTTCAATCCCTGGGAAAAAGCAGAAAATATTTCGGTCAATTATTATTTACATCCCCAAGGAACTCACCTCCCCGATTCACTTTCAGGTCAAAAGATTATTGAAACACCTGTAAAAAAAGTAATTTGTCTTTCTACCACACATATTGCTTTTTTGAATGAACTGGACGAAATCAATTCCATTGTTGGTATCTCGGGCAACCAGTATGTTTCAAACCCAAAATTACGTAAACGAATTGAAGCAGGCGAAGTACCCGATGTTGGCTACGGACAAAACCTGAACTACGAACAAATTGTAAGCCAGCAGCCTGATTTGGTAATGGTTTACGGCATTGGCAGCGAGGTAACCAGTTATACACAAAAACTGGAAGAGATGGGAATTCCGGTAATTTTAATTGCTGAATACCTCGAAGAAAATCCGCTAGGAAAGGCAGAATGGATAAAATTTATCGGTGCGTTGTTTGAGAAAGAAAAAAAAGCCAACACCTTTTTTTCATTGATTGAAAATGAATACCTGAATTTAAAACAACTGGCTGCCGGTGAAACCAATCAGCCCAAAGTTTTGGTGGGGGCGCCATACAACGATACCTGGTGGGTTCCGGGAGGAAATTCATATATGGCCAACCTGATTACTGATGCCGGTGGCGATTACCTTGGAAAAGACAACCAAAGCAATGAAAGCTTTGCCATTTCTTTTGAAAATGCGCTTGCCTGGGGCAGCCGTGCCGATGTCTGGATAAACATAGGCAACCTCTCATCAAAAAAAGAAATCAGGGCCACCGACGAGCGGTTCGAAAATTTCAAAGTTTTTAATGAAGGACGACTTTTCAATAATGTAAAAAAACTCAATCCACACGGGGGAAATGAATTTTGGGAAAGCGGGACGGTTCATCCCCATCTGATTTTAAGAGATTTAATCAATATTTTTCACCCGGGGTTAATACAGGAAGAAATGGTTTACTATTCTGAAATTAAATGAAAAAATCCATTCAATATAAAAGGCGATCAGTGGCATTGATTTTCTCTTTGCTAGGCATTTTGTTCGTGCTGCTTTTAGTTGCCGATATTTTACTCGGTTCCATAATTATTCCTGTTAAAGAAGTTTTTCTTTCCTTTTTCTCGACCTCAGAAACCAATGAAACCTACCGGACAATTATACTCAGTTTTCGACTTCCGAAAGCGTTAACAGCAATCATGACCGGTGCTGCCCTGTCATTGAGCGGACTGCAAATGCAAACCGTTTTTCGCAATCCACTGGCCGGGCCTTATGTTTTGGGGATCAGTGCCGGGGCAAGCCTTGGTGTGGCGCTCTTCGTGCTGGGTTTCTCATCGGTTCTGGCTGCCGGAATATTCACAACAACAGGTGCCTGGCCGCTGGCATTGGTTGCATGGGCGGGGTCGTTTTTGGTGATGCTGCTGGTGCTTTACGTTTCCATGAAGGTAAACGACATCATGACCATTCTCATTCTCGGTATTCTTTTTACCAGTGCCGTTTCCGCCATTGTGAGCATTTTGCAGTATTTCAGCAACGAATCGATGCTAAAAGCCTTTATTGTTTGGACTATGGGAAGCTTAGGGAATGTTACCAAAGCGCAGTTATCGGTTTTGGCGCCGGCAATTCTGGCCGGTATTCTCCTGGCATTTCTGAAAATAAAAGATTTAAATGCCTTCCTGCTGGGTGAAAATTACGCCCGTTCGCTGGGGGTTTCCATCAAAAGCAGCCGGGTAATTATTTTCCTGAGTACTAGTTTGCTGGCCGGCACCATAACAGCCTTTTGCGGGCCCATCGGTTTTATCGGAATTGCCGTGCCACATATCTGCCGGGTAATTTTTAAAACGGCCAACCACCTGATTTTGGTTCCGGCCGTAATTTTAACCGGAAGCATTGTAATGCTTTTCAGCGATATTGTTTCGCAACTTCCGGGAATGCAAACCACATTGCCCATTAATTCAGTAACCGCCCTTATCGGAATTCCGGTAATCATCTGGATGATTGTTAAGAACAGAAAATTTGTATCAGTGTCATGAGTGGGAATAACTTCAATATTGAACTGCAGCAGCTTTCGGTTGGCTACGAGCAACCGGGAGGCAATCCGCTTGAAATATTGAAAAAGGTAAATTTTTCGGCCACACCGGGCGAAATGGTCGCGTTAATTGGCAGTAACGGAATTGGTAAAAGTACATTGTTACGTACGCTTGCCGGTTTTCAGCCCTGGTTTTCGGGAAATATTCAAATCAGCGGCCGGAACTTAAAAAACATCAGTGCCAAAGAGGTGGCGCGTATCATGAGTTTTGTTTCTACCGAAAATGTGCGGGTGCCCAACCTGTCGGTGTTCGACCTGGTGGCTTACGGCCGGTTTCCTTACACCAACTGGATTGGAATGCTTTCGGAACAAGACAAATCGGTTGTTGATGAAGCCATTGATAAAGTAGGCCTTCACGGATTCGGGCACCGACATGTAATGCAAATCAGCGACGGCGAACGCCAACGTGCAATGATTGCACGGGCACTGGCGCAGGACACACCGGTTATCATTCTCGACGAACCCACCGCCTACCTCGACGTGAGCAACAAATACGAAATTTTTCACCTGTTGCAGGTGCTGGCCAACGAAAAGAAAAAAACCATTATTTTATCTACCCACGATTTAAACATTGCCCTGCGCGAGGTTGATAAACTCTGGATTGCTACCGAAAGCGGAAATTACCAGGGCGCACCCGAAGATGCAGTTTTGCAGGGATGGCTGAACCAATTGTTTAAAAACGACCATGTTGGATTCGATGCTGATGAAGGTGAATTTTTCTTCAAAAAAGAATTTAAAGCCAAAGTGAAAGTGGAGGGCGAAGGGTTGCCACTCACATGGACACTCCGTGCCCTGAACCGCAAAGGCTACCAGATTGTGATGCAGGCCGAACACGACTACCGTGTGGTGGCCAACGAAAATTCCTGGGAATTAATTTCAGAAGGCAATCAAAAAACATTTGGTTCTGTTTACCAGTTGCTGGCTTTTTTGGAAAAAACAAGCTAACCTGCATTATTCAAAAACTTTGTTTTTGTTTGCAATGAATGAAATGCAGGTTAATCCCGACTTAGATAGCCTGCCCCGGACTTGATTCGGGGAAGTTAAACTTTTGAAAAAAGTTTTTACGTAATCTTAGTCGCTGTCGAAGACAGGGATAATTCTTGAATTATTCGGGCTAAGCTGCTTCAGTTGTAATTT
>JBNJGR010000304.1:0-3451 GCA_051747885.1 Bacteroidota bacterium
GGGTTTTCTACCAGTTTATAAAATTCTTCGTTTTGCATTTTACCAGTTGGCAATTGTTGCGTTAAAAATATCTTCGTTCAGTTTTTTAATAATTTCAGGAACCAGTCCATCTTCTACAGCGCTTAACGAGCTGTTACTGTCGAAATCTTCGTAAGCCGAAAATGTTTGCTCCAGGTTTTGTTCCGGATCTTTGTTATTGGTGTATTTCAGGCTAACCGTTACCGTAAGCCGGTTGAGGGCTGCCTGGTCTTCTTTTTGAATGGCCATAGGGCGTACTTCGTAACCGGTAATCTGTCCTTCAAAAACCAGGTCGCCGTTTTCTTCCTGTTCGTCGAGAGAAGTTTGCCGCTGCAGTTTTTCGCGCAGTGCCTCTGTAAAATTCTGGCTCAGCGTTGGATTAACCAACCGGGAACGGTTGGGGAAATAATAAACCGAAAAGGTTTCCACATCAGGCGAAATATTGGCCCCGGTAAAAGAGTAGGAAACTTTACATGAAGGCATGATTAAGCCTGCAATCAAAACTATTCCTGTTATTATAAAAAATCTTCTTAGCATCAATTAACTGTTAATATCGTATTCTTTAATTTTCCGGTAAAGTGTGCGTTCAGAAATACCCAGCTCGCGGGCAGCATATTTCCGTTTGCCGTTATGTTTGTCCAGTGCCTTTTTAATCAGCTCAATCTCTTTTTCTTCAAGTGAAAGTGATTCTTCAACAATCTCCTCGGTGTCCTGAATATTATCTTTATCGAGATGATTTATCTGTAAAGGTTTAGAAGTGTGCTCTCTTTGGGGATGGTTAGCTTCATCGCCGTCGTATAAATTCTGAATAATCCGGGCCTGGTCGCCTGAAATTGGCGACTCCTTATTTTCCATCAGGTCGAGCACCAGTTTTTTCAAATCGTTCATGTCGCGCTTCATATCGAAAAGCACTTTGTACAATATTTCCCTTTCGCTGGCATACGAAGCCTCTTCTTTCTTTGAAAATAATGCAGGCAGTCTGCTCGACGATGAATCGGGAAGGTATTTTCGAAGTACGTCGGCTGTAATATCGCGATTTTCCTCAATAATCGAAATTTGTTCAGTAATATTTTTCAACTGTCTGACATTACCCGGCCAACGGTAATTAATGAGGGCAATACGGGCTTCATCGTCGAGGCGAACCGGAGGCATGCGATATTTTTCGGCAAAATCGCGGGCAAATTTCCGGAACAAAAGGAAAATATCGTCGGGGCGCTGGCGCAGGGGCAAAATATTTATAGGCACAGTGTTTAAGCGGTAATACAAATCTTCCCTGAATTTTCCTTCTTCAATGGCTTTTGAAATATCTACATTTGTGGCGGCAATTACCCTCACATCAGATTTAATCATTTTTGAAGAACCCACTTTTATGAACTCGCCGGTTTCCAGCACGCGCAACAGCCGCACCTGGGTTGAAAGCGGCAGCTCGCCAATTTCATCAAGAAAAATGGTTCCGCCATCGGCTTCCTGAAAGTAGCCTTTCCTGTCGGCCAAAGCTCCGGTAAACGCCCCTTTCTCATGCCCGAAAAGTTCCGAATCAATAGTTCCTTCGGGAATTGCACCGCAGTTAACGGCAATGTATTTTCCATGCTTCCGGCTCGAAAACTGATGAATAATCTGCGGGAACATTTCTTTACCCGTACCGCTTTCGCCGCTAATCAACACCGAAAGGTCAGTTGGAGCCACCTGAACAGCAACTTCAATAGCACGGTTTAAATCGGGCGAACTACCAATAATTTCAAACCGTTGTTTTATTCCCTGAATATCCATATTTATTTAAAACTTTTGCAGTTGCAAATTTACAATTTTTCGCTGTTAATGATGGGCAATCAGATTTAATTAACCTTTTTTTGCGGTTCATGTTAAAATTCAGGTTACCAAAATTTAAATCCAACCATCTTTTTGAAAAGCATTGCGGTTTTCAAACTCAATTTATAACTATCTTTATGGTTGAAAAAAAGAAAAGTTGAAAACAAACAATCATAAACAGATGAAATTTATTGCCATCATACCAGCCCGTTTTCAATCAACACGTTTCCCCGGGAAACCGCTGGCCATGCTAAATAATAAACCCGTAATTCAATGGGTTTACGAAAATGCAGTCAAAGCGCTCGACGAGGTATGGACTGCAACCGATGACGACCGTATTTTTAAAACGGTTCAGGATTTTGGGGGCAAAGCAGTAAAAACATCAGAAAACCACCGCAGCGGAACCGACCGTTGTGCAGAAGCAGCCCGAATTCTGTCAGAAAAAATTGATTTTGATGCAGTTATAAACATTCAGGGCGACGAACCTTTTGTTACTGCGGAGCAAATTGAGCAACTCGCCTCATGTTTTAACAACGACACAGAAATTGCCACACTCATCAAAAAAATTGACACAACCGACGAACTTTTCAATCCCAACCGCCCCAAAGTGATCATCGACAATGAGCAAAACGCGATGTACTTCAGCCGGTCACCTATCCCTTTTGTACGGGGCGAAAAAGAAAACAACTGGTTAATCGCCGGCACATTCTGGGCACATGTTGGCATGTATGCCTACCGGAAAAATGTTTTGCAGGAAATTACCCGCCTTTCGCCCGGAAAACTCGAGCGTATGGAAGCGCTGGAACAA
Organism: Bacteroidota bacterium; assembly: GCA_051747885.1. GTDB lineage: Bacteria > Bacteroidota > Bacteroidia > Bacteroidales > Prolixibacteraceae > Tangfeifania. Next base: position 2,636 of record JBNJGR010000304.1, read on the forward strand.
CTCAGGTGGCTCGAAAACGGGCTCAAAATAAAAACCGCTGTTACCGAACACCAAAGCATTGGGATTGACACACCTGATGACTTGGAAAATGCAGTGCAACTTTTAAAAGAGAAATTCGTCTAACAAAAGAAAGGCATGTTATTTGCAGTAAATGATAAGGAATTAAAAAAGAAAATGCCATGAAAAAAATTATACTTTTATTCATCATATTTACTTTTTACATTGCCGGAAGCCACACCCTTCGTGCAAACATGCCGTTTGAAAACAACCTGTTTACACAGCAGGAACAACCCCAAAATACCTACCAGCTTAAAATTTACCCCAATCCCTGCAAAACCGGACAGGTAACACTTGAGATGAACGATCAGGAAATTGACGAAGTGCGACTGATTAACATTGCCGGTAAAGAAGTTTTGCAGCAAAAAATGCAATTTGGAACCAACAGGTACCTGCTGAAAATTGAAAATGTACCCAACGGTATTTATTTCATGCGTGTAAAAACAACTGACAACAAAACAGTTGTAAAAAAGCTGGTGGTTTCGTCCAATTAAATTATCTTCATACAGCCAAAGTTTTCAATTCCCAAAAGTCTTAACCACGCATTTTTTTATAATTTTCGCCCCTCATTTAAAATGACCTATAATGATAAAGTATTTACTTTCAGGTATTGCTCTCCTTTTAGCATTTAATGCCCTTTCGCAACAAAATATAAGTGATGCCCGCAATTCGGTTGGCGAAAATGTGACCGTAAGCGGAATTGTAACAAATGGCGGTGAGTTGGGATTAATCCGGTATTTCCAGGATGAAACAGCGGGA
>JBNJGR010000305.1:0-3448 GCA_051747885.1 Bacteroidota bacterium
TTGATCGTTGGGATGCGAGCGCAAGAGGAAACATGTTAACAGATAACCCGCAAGGGCCCTCAGGAAATTTTTGGCGTTAAAAATACAACGAACTCATTTTCCGGGAAACACAACCTGATTTCGCACGTATATATATTTTAAAACAATAAAATTCATATTCACATGAAATTACGGATATTGAAACTTGTGTACCTTCTGTTTCTGCTTCTCCCGCTTTTCGCTTGCGGACAAAATGGCGATCCTTTTTTTGCGCAGCGGCAACGGATGGTAAAAACGCAGATTGAAGCGCGTGGTATTACCGATGAAAAAGTACTGGATGCCTTCCGGAAAGTAGAACGCCACAAATTTGTGCTGCCTCAGTATATTTCCAGTGCTTATCGCGATTCGCCCCTCCCGATTGACGAAGGGCAAACCATTTCGCAACCTTACATTGTAGCCTTTATGACCGATGCGCTCGACCTGGAAAGAACCGATAAAGTACTTGAAATTGGAACCGGTTCAGGATACCAGGCTGCCATTCTTGCCGAATTGTGCGATTCGGTGTTTACCATCGAAATTTTTGAAAAACTGGGAAACAAAGCCAAAGAGCTCTTTTCCGATCTCGGATACGATAATATTCAAACCAAAATTGGCGATGGCTACAAGGGCTGGACAGAGTATGCCCCGTTTGATGCCATTATTGTTACCTGCGCCCCGGATAAAATACCCGAACCATTAAAAGAACAGCTTGCCGAAGGGGGGCGGATGATTATTCCGGTAGGCGGCGATCGGGTACAGGAATTGGTGCTCCTGAAAAAAAGAAAAGGGAAAATTAAACAACAGAGTGTGCTGCCGGTACGGTTTGTGCCAATGATTTCAAAAGAGGGAAAAAAGTATTAAAAATTCGGGAGAACCAATACGCGTGAAAATCTATATTAAAAAAACATTTTATTCCGAAATAAATTTTACAAAACAAAAATAAATTGCATAAGTTATTGATTTTTTTTATATATTAAATACCGGTTTTGATATGACTAATGTTTTTTACACTGAGGTTTAAATATATATGCTTTAGTTCTTCAAATCTTTAAAATTTAAAACAATGGCTTACAAAGAACTTGTACTGGAAAACAGACTTACCGTCCCGTTACTTCATGATTTTTCCATTTTGGACTGGTGGTATTCATCCCTTGTACTCTCATTTAACATGGAACTTCAGACACAGTCCAACTGGTGCTGGGCTGCAACTTCAAAAAGTGTTTCTGGATTCTATTCCATTTTTAGTCCCTGGACTCAGTGTAAAGTGGCAAGCAAGGAACTGGATAAAACCTGTTGCGATTCTCCCGTTCCTTCCGCCTGTAACGTGCCATGGTATCTCGACAGGGCATTAACACGAACCAATAATTTTGTCAGCTATCAAAGCGGCACCATTACCTGGAATCAAGTCAAAGAGGAACTGGAAAAAGGACTGGTTGTGGGAGCCCGGATTGGCTGGAGTGGCGGCGGTGGCCATTTTATGGTTATCTACGGTGTTTCAAAATCAATGGGTGTTGAATATCTTCATATCGATGATCCCATTTACGGGAAAAGTACGTTATCGTACAACCAGTTTGCAACCAATTATCAGGGCAGCGGCACCTGGACACATACCTATTTCACTAAAAAATATTTCTACTTCATGTGGTTCAAAGATTTAGTTTTCAATCCGGTACTGTTAAAACCAATTCCTTCAGTTCGTCCGTTACTGAATGTTTACGGCGAAAAAGTCGAATCCGTTCGCGATATGATAATGAAGGATTTAAGTGTTCCTCATTATGTTTTTAACATTGGCCTCAATGAGATCAAAGATAATATGAAACTTCCTCAAAATCCAACTACATTAAGGGTGCTTGAATTGAAAGAAAAAATGCCGGTTGCCTTTTATGAAGTTGGACTAAATGAAGAAAATCCGGAATTGGTTCAAATGAATACCAACAAAAGTTTCTTTGAACAGATGGATAGTGCAATGTCACGTTTGAAACTGGCGAACAAAAAGAACAAAACTGTTGGCGAACTCAGGACATTACGTATTCCGGCACTGAATATGGAAGCCATGTGGCTCAATTATCCAGACAGAACAGAAGATTTGATTTCAGTGCTGCCCCGGTTCGAATACCACCACATAAAAACCAATGCGGTTTATACTTTAAAAGAATTTTCAGAACTTCTTCAAAAAGAGAAAAAACAACTGGGCGATTACGACGAAACTATGGGGGCATAAATTCGAACAAACCAATAATTATCTACACACGACAATATGTTGACGGTATCATCTACATTACCGACTACAACGGAAAAGTTTATTCTGTAAAAGCCGGGCCTGATTTTGAAATTCTTCAGGAAAACCCATTACACCAAGCAGTAATGACAACACCGGCTATATAAGACAATTACCTGCTTTTCAGAACACAAAACCACTTAGTTTCGGTTTCTGAAGATTAGAAAATTTTATTTGATTATAACTTTTTTGCTACCCAGAACTTTATCAGTAGCTAATTCAATAAAATAAACACCTGTTTTTAAATTTTCTCTTTTAAGTTCAATTTTATCGGAACCAATATTTTTCCACTCACGTACTTTTTGACCGGTAATATCATACATGGCTAATCTATACTTTGAATGTCCATTATTATTAAACTCAACAATTGTTTTGTCAAAGAAAGGATTAGGATACACTTTAAAAGTTTGAATGAAGCTTTCATTAATTCCGGTAGCTAATTTAACTAAAACAATCCAATCTCGAGTTGTTATACCGTCTTCAGCGGTTATAGTATAAGTCACAGGATTACTAAAATCGTTGGAAATAGTTCCACTAATTTGGGTTACTTCATTAACAGTTGCTGTAGCTCCGTATGAAAGAGTAAATGTTGCAACTAAATCTGTCAAATCTGTACCAGCGGACACAACAACTTCTATAGAATCAGTTGTGGAATTGATATGGGCTTCACCAACCTGATGAGACTCTGCAAAATCAAATGTCAAAATTTCGGTTTCGTTGTTTAATACAACTTCTTCCGTTACCGTAACTATCCAGTCCTGCTCAGTGGTTCCGTCTTCGGCAATGATTGTATATATCACCGGGCTGCTAAAATCGTTGGATGTGGTACCGCTGGATTGTGCCACACCACCAACTTCGGTTGTTGCTCCATCGGAAAGGGTGAAGGTAGCAACCAAACCGGTTACATCGGTACCTGATTCAACTTCAATGTCGACTGTGTGGTTGGCTTCATCGATTGATGCTGCGCCGGTTTGCGGCGGGATGCCAAACCCGTAACTGAGAATGTCCGTTTCGTCGTTCAGTACCACTTCCTCGGTTACCGTAACTACCCAGTCCTGTGTTGTGGTGCCGTCTTCGGCGGTGATTGTGTAGGTTACCGCGTCGGTAAAATCATTGGATGTCGTACCGCTGGTTTGTGCCACACCTCCAGCT
>JBNJGR010000306.1:0-3446 GCA_051747885.1 Bacteroidota bacterium
GAAAGATGCAATGGTTTTCGAGAGCAATTCAATTACATTTTTCACATTGTGGTTGAATACTTTCAGCACCTCTTCCCAGGTAACCGGTTCTTCATCGGTTTTCCAGCAATCGTAATCGGTACTGAGGGCAACGGACGCATAAGGAATTTCCAGTTCATTGGCCAGGATACATTCCGGGGCAATGGACATGTTTATCACATCAGCTCCCCACATCCTGAACATATTCGACTCGGCACGTGTTGAAAACCGCGGCCCTTCAATGGTAATTACTGTTCCGCGCGGGTGGAAGTTCAATTTTAAATTTTCAGCATTTTCAATAAGTTTATCGCGCAACAGCTGATTGAACGGTTCGGCCATGGCCGCATGCTTAAGATTACCGTTTTCAAATGTGTCGTGGAATGTTATTTCGCGGTGCCGCGTAAAATCGATAAACTGGTCGAGGATTATCAAATCACCTCGTTGAACCTCTTCGCGCAGGCTGCCGCACGCAGTTGTTGTTAAAATGTGGGTGCAGCCCAGTTTGCGAATTGCCCAAATGTTGGCCCGGTTATTTACCTGCGACGGAGGAATGGAGTGGTCGCGCCCATGGCGTGAAAGCAGCACAACATCGACACCTTCAATTTTCCCGGTTTTAAATGTTGAAGAGGGCTGGCCGTATGGCGTTTCTACTGCTACTTCGTGTGGATTTTTCAGGATGGCAGGATCCTCCAGTCCCGATCCGCCTATAATTGCAATTTTATTCATATTTATGATTTTTCAGGAAACAGTTTCAAAATACTTTCTTTACCGGCTTTACAAACCCCGCGCTCAGTTATAAGTCCGGTTACCAGCCGGGCTGGTGTAACATCAAAACCGTAATTGGCTACCGGGCTCTTTTCAGGAATTAACCGCACCCGCCCGATTTCAGTTCCAGTCCAGCCTTCAATTTCGGCTACTTCCCCGGCACCGCGTTCTTCCACAGGTATTTCAGCCAGTCCGTTTTCCATTTTCCAGTCGAATGTGGAAGAGGGCAGGGCGGCGTAAAACGGAATTCCGTTGTCGCGGGCTGCCAGCGCCTTCAAATAGGTGCCTATTTTATTGGCCACATCGCCGGTAACAGTTGTGCGGTCGCTGCCAACCAGCACCAAATCTACTTTGCCGTGCTGCATTAGATGGCCGCCGGTGTTGTCGGCAATCACAGTGTGCGGCACACCTTCTTCCCCCAGTTCGAAAGCCGTAAGTCGGGCGCCCTGGTTGCGCGGACGGGTTTCATCCACCCACACATGTATCGGAATTCCTTTGCGGTGGGCTTTGTAAATGGGTGAGGTGGCAGTTCCCCAGTCGATGCATGCCAGCCAGCCAGCATTGCAGTGTGTCAGAATATTTACAGTATCATTTTTTCGGGCATAAATTCCTTCGATAATTTGCAGCCCGTATTCGCCGATTTTTTCGCTGTATTCTATCTCTTTTTCTTTTAATGAATGAACTTTTTCAAGCGTTTTCTGGATGAGTTGCGGATTCTCTTTTTCTTTCAGAATGAATTCCAGCATCTCATCAACTGCACAAGCCAGATTTACCGCAGTGGGCCGCGAGGATTTCAGGTAATCTGCTGTTTTTTGAAGGTGCTCTTCCAGGTTTTTTTGCTGCACATTGCACAACGCCAGGTACATGCCGTAAGCTGCCGTAATGCCAATTAACGGCGCCCCGCGCACCACCATTTCTTTAATGGCAAAGTAGGTGTCTTCAACGGTTTTCAGGTTAAACAATTCAAACTGAAAAGGGATTTTGCGCTGATCGATTACCTGCACGGTTTGCGGGTCATCCTTTTTCAGCCAGATAGTATGGTAATGTTTGCCTTTTATTTTCATTCAACAATTTTAAAAACTATATCTTCGAAGGCTAAAAATAATAAAATGCCAATTGATTTAGCTGCTGTAAAAAATATCATTTTTGATTTGGGCAATGTTTTGCTGAATCTCGATTTTAATGCATCCATTGAAGCTTTCCGGAAACTGGGGCTGGCAGATGAAGTGGTGGACAGCGGGCAGGCATACTCCGACCCGGTTTTTTATGAACTGGAAACGGGACAAGTTTCAGCAGAAGGTTTCAGAAAAAGAGTACGTGAGATACTGAATAACCCGGAAATTCCGGATGAACAGATTGACGATGCCTGGTGTGCAATGGTTCTCGACATTCCGGCCGAAAGGGTGAAAGTTGTAAAAAAATTACAGGAGAAGTTCAATGTTTATCTTTTCAGCAACACCAACGAGATTCACATTAGCAGGCTTCATGCAGAGTTTAAAAAACAACATGGCATCGATTTCCCTTCGCTGTTTGTAAAGGATTTTTATTCGCATGAAATTGGTGAGCGGAAACCCGATTTAAGCGCTTATAAAAAAGTCATTCGTCTTTCGGGGGTAATTCCTGGCGAAACGCTTTTTGTAGATGATTTGGAGAAAAATATTGCGGCAGCCAGCGAGGCAGGTTTGAAAACATTCTGGCTGAAAGATGGGATGGAAATGACAAAAGTTTTCAACGGGTCACTTTAAAATCTGAATATTTTTTAGCCGGATATCTTCAACGGGCCTCCACTGGCGGTCGGTTTCCACTTTTTCAATTTCATCCACTACATCTATTCCCGAAATTACCTCGCCAAAAATGGTGTAAGTACCGTCGAGATGTGGCGCGCCACCAACTGTTTTGTAAGCCTGGCGCTGCTCCGGCGAAAAAGTGTAATCGTTTTCTTCCTCGATTCCATCCAGTTCTTTATCGAAATATTTCCGGCCCGAGATAATGTAAAACTGCGAACCGTCGGCACGGCGGCGACGGTTTTTGGTGTCGGGTTTTCGTGGCGAGCCAATCATACCGCGTTTATGGAATAGCCCCGGAACGATGTGTGCCGGCAATGTGTAACCGGGGCCTTTGAAGCCCACAATATCGCCTTTTTCGGCATAGCGTGTGTCGGCAGCTCCGGTCTGGATGCCAAAATCGTTGATTACGCGGTGAATCAGCAGGCTGTCGTAATAATTTTCTTTTACCAGCCGGATGAAATTGTCGCGGTATTGCGGTGTTTCGTTAAACAAACGAATAGTAATATTCCCCATATCGGTTTCCAGCACCAGTCCTTTAATTTTTTTGTTTTCGGCAGCCTCTTTCTCGTTGGTGAACGAGCGCAGCGATTCGAGTGTTTGAGCTTCGCTGTTTTTATTGCTGAGCAATTGGGCGATGAATGTGGAAGGAATGGCAAAACTTTGGTTTTGGTAGTTGTCAACTGCTGAAAATGCAATCCCAATGGTTTTTTTATTGGATACAAATATGGGTGTGCCAAAAGTGGCCTTTCGAATGCGGTTGGAAATGCGGTAGAGCCGGCTCCCTTTAAAATTTGTCTGGTTCAATAATTTGCCTGTAAAAATTTGTATTGTTTTTCCTGAAGATTGAGCAATGTAAGAGGTTTTGGCTGAATTGGG
>JBNJGR010000307.1:0-3433 GCA_051747885.1 Bacteroidota bacterium
GTCTGCCCGACCGCAACGGTTTTAAGTTTTTCAATACGCTCTTTTAAAGCTACAATTGTGGGTACTGATTCCAGTTTCGGATCGAGTGAATTTACCAACTCATCAAGTTCATCGAGTTCCAGGCCATGCTGAACACGCTCAATAAAAAAGGGTGATGCGTACGATCCGGGATGGCTCCTCACAAAATCGGCCTGCAAAGTTGTGGTACTTTCATAGAGTTCGTTTACTTCTTCCATGAGTTGCTGCGCTCTTGTGGTATCGCCCTGTGCGCCTGCCTCGCGCGCCTGCTGGTAAATGGCCATATATTCATCGCCAATCTCCTGCATTTGCTGGTTCACGCTGGTGTATTCATCGTGTGTGGCAGAGCCTGAAACATCAACATTCGCCAGTGAATCAACTTTCCCGGTTACCATCATATCAGAATTCTCAACAAAAACAATGGTTTTGGCACGCTGCCCGAGCAATGAAATATAATGGTCTTCCGGGGCATCTACTTCCCCTTCGAGAACGGCAACGCCGTCAACTATATCGGCTGTGTCAACCGGAATCCAGTCCGACTCCCCGCGCTTTTCGAGCAAAACCTGGCCTTCAGCGCCTTCCAGATCAACTGTGATTTCAAATCCGTCTTTTTGCTGACTACACGCAAAAAATGCAATGGCTATAATAAAAACTGCTAACTTTTTCATTTTCAAATAATATTAAATATAATGTGATATTGTGCTACAAGATAGGAAATCATTTGCATATTGAAAATAAATTTTTTATGAACCGGAAAGTTGAAATTGATAAATTTGTGAATTTTAAATGTAGCAAATGACACAAATACTGATTATAAATAATGCAAACCCCGGAATTGATGAGTTTACCGGGCCATTGAAAAAAATTGTTGCTGAAATGAAGATGGAGGCAACTACTATTGAATATGCAACCTGTCAGGAGATTGATTTTAAGGCTTTCGATGGAATAATCATGTCGGGGTCGCCTCAGGGAAACGACATTGTGGAACACCATCTTCCCTGGTTTCAGTGGTTAAAAACTTATGAAAATCCGGTGCTGGGCATTTGTGCCGGACACCATATTACCGGTTACCTTTTCGGCTCAAGACTTTTGCGCAATGAAGAACCTGAATCAGGTGATTCTAAAATTGAAATCCTGAAGGATGATCCGCTCTTTTCGGGACTCCCGAGAGAAATAACGGTAAAGCAGATGCACAACGATTCCATAACTCTGCCTGGCGCTTTTGAATTGCTGGCTACTTCCCGCACTTGCAGAAACCAACTCATGAAACACAAAACCAAACCACTTTACACCTGCCAGTTTCATCCGGAGTTTTATAACCAGAATTTGATAAGGAATTTCTTAAAAATAGTTTAAATAAAAACCGCCCTGCAAACACAGGGCGGCCTCACAACTATCAACTTACCTTTTCTGTCTGCTTTCGCTTTAAATCCTGAAAAATGGTTCCTTTTGAATGAACTGTGTTTACCGCACGACCCGAAGGATCGGCATTGTTTTGGAATGACGCGTCCCATGCAAGCGCTTCGCCTGTGCTACATGCAATTGACGGAACCGAAGGAACGCAACCTGCCGCCTGATCCGATGGAAAATGCTCGCTGTAAATGGTGCGGTACATGTATTCTTCCTTGTTTTGGGGCGTGTTTACCGGAAACCGGAATGCGGCATTGTCCATCATTTCATCGGTCACCTGTTCGCCGGCTATTTTTTTCAGGGTGTCGATCCAGCCGTAGCCCACACCGTCGGAAAACTGCTCTTTTTGCCGCCAGGCTACATTGTGGGGCAGGTATTTTTCAAACCCTTTTCGGAGGCACCACTTTTCAATTTTACCCTCTTTTGCCATTTTGGCTTCGGGGTTGAAACGCATGGCCACATCAATAAACTCTTTGTCGAGGAACGGCACGCGGCCTTCCACGCCCCACGATGCCAGCGACTTGTTGGCACGCAAACAATCATACAAATGCAGCCGGCTCACTTTCCGCACACTTTCTTTGTGAAACTCTTCGGCATTTGGCGCTTTGTGGAAATAGAGGTATCCGCCAAAAATTTCATCAGCGCCTTCGCCGGTGAGCACCATTTTAATTCCCATTGATCTTATCACGCGCGCTATCATGTACATGGGAGTGGAGGCCCGCACGGTAGTTACGTCAAATGTTTCGATGTGGTAAATTACATCGCGGATGGCGTCCAGTCCTTCCTGGATGGTATAATTTATTTCGTGGTGAATGGTTCCGATTTCTTCAGCCACACCACGTGCAGCTTCCAAATCGGGCGAACCTTCCAGTCCAATGACAAACGAGTGCAACTGTGGCCACCACGCGTCCTTCTGGTCATTTTCTTCAATTCGTTTGGCCGCAAATTTTTTGGCCAGTGCCGAGGTGATGGACGAATCCAGACCGCCGGAAAGCAGTACTCCGTATGGCACATCCGACATTAACTGGCGGTGAACGGCATCTTCCAGTGCCTGCGATAATTCGTCAATATCAGCCGGATTGTCTTTTACATTTTCGTATTCCATCCAATCGCGTTTGTACCAGCGTTTCAGTTCGCCGTCTTTGCTGTAAAAATAGTGCCCCGGCGGGAACTCTTCAATTTTGGTGCAGTATCCTTCCAACGCTTTCAGTTCCGAAGCCACGTAATAGTTTCCGTGCTGGTCCCAGCCCTGGTAAAGCGGAATAATCCCGATATGATCGCGGGCAATCAGCCAGGTATCGTTTTCTTCGTCGTAAAGTCCGAATGCAAAAATGCCATTCATATCCTCGAGAAACTTTTCCTTTTTTTCACTGTAGAGTGCCAGAATGACTTCGCAGTCGGAGCCGGTTAAAAACTCGTATTTTCCTTCAAACTGTTTTCTGATTTCGCGGTGGTTGTATATTTCCCCGTTTACGCCCAGAATCAGCTTCCGATCTTTACTGTACAGGGGCTGACCGCCCGATTCGGGATCAACAATCGATAGCCGCTCGTGGGCGATAATTGCCTTTTCGCCGCAATAAATACCCGACCAGTCGGGCCCGCGGTGCCGCAGTTTTTTCGACATCTCTAAAACCTGCGGACGCAAAACCTGCGGGTCGGTCTTTAAATCAAATGCACATACAATTCCACACATATCTTTTAAAATTAAATTATCTTTTACTTGAATAATCGTCAAATATAAACACTTTGGTAATAATACAATACAAATAATGTAAATTTTCTAATTTAATTGCTATTTTATTTACATTTATCAAAAAACAAACATGCTATGAACACTTATTGTTCAAACTTTCTATTCTTAGCGAACAAACCAGGAAATCGGTTTGAACGTTAAACCGCTTAATTTGTTTATAGTGTAGTTGTAAATTGTTTAACAAAAAAAGCAAAATGATATGAGTTATTATTTAAACACTGTAGTAAAAGGAAAAAGTTTTGAAGAAGTAAT
>JBNJGR010000308.1:0-3414 GCA_051747885.1 Bacteroidota bacterium
CCTGAATTGCGTTTTTTTGTATTGTTTTTATATCTCTTGTTATTCATGTATTCTTTTATTTGTTGTCCGGTCTTCCCGGATATTCTTTTTCTTATTCAATATATTTTTTGGAAAATGCTGTACTAAGTAATCTTTACACCTTGCTGTTTTGTGCTAACGAACTGAACTATTTCAGCGATTTATTCGGATTCTGTTAAAATTGTTAACCTGTTTTAATACAAAGGAAGAAAAGGAAACTTGAAATGGTAAGAGTGATAATTTTTTAATAATTCCAATAATTAATTTAGACAATTTTTCTTTCAAAGAAATAAGTAAAATGGATTCGTCTTCAGAAAATTATTATGAACAATTAAACTTGCAACGGATACTCTGTTGTGCCTTTTTTAGCGGCAAACTTTTTTACTACACAATGAACTACTGAAATAACTTCAGTGGCGCGAAGATAACCAAATAAACCCAACCACCAAATTAATTCGCATTTCGCCATAAAACTGCTACCGGACCCGCTATCGCATGATTTCATCGTGTGATTGAAACTCAATAACATTTACACCAAAACTATTCACCAGCTGACTTCGAGTGGTCAGGTGATCGTCGTATTGGTTTACCGGGAGATTACCGGAAACTTGAGCGGGTGATCCGCCTGCCCACAGGCGGATCACCCGCTCAATGCACATGACTTTCTTCCCGTGCCAATGTTGTTTTTTTCATTTTTAGAAATCATATCAAAACGTCGGTTTTTTACAATTAAATGGATTCACCTTGCGCTAATTTTGATTTGTAATTCAACAACTACTTAAAATTTTTGTTATGAGCAAATCAGCAACAAGCGTTTTTATTTATGGTATATATCTAGCAATCAACGGTCTTATGCTTTTACTGGCGCCCAATGTGTTAATTACTTCGCTGGGCATCGAACCTGCAACCGAAGTTTGGATAAGACTCTCGGGAATACTGCTTATGGCAATTGCCGTCTACTATTTCCTTGCAGCTAAGTATGAACTTGTTGTGGTAATGAAGGCAACAGCATTTATTCGCTTTACCATCATTTTTTTCTTTACCGCGTTTGTTTTGCTGGACTTCGTTTCCCAAAGCATATTAGTCATTTCCATAATCGACTTTTTGGGAGGATTATGGACTTACATCATGCTAAAGAAGGAAGGTCATTTCACACGTGAAGAATTGAGGCCTCAATCAACCTGAGTCTGATTTTGGAACAGGCATAGAAGAATAAATGAACCATTTGCAGTACATCCGGTTTTACAATTAAGACAAAACCGTCTTGTATAACAAGCTTTAAAAATGAATTTTTCTGTCCGTGAATATCAGCCTTCCGCTCCGTTAAAACAATTTGTGGATTGTTTCTGGAAAGGAACGTTTAACCTGAACGGTAAAGAAAATGTTTCCTTTCGGATGATCCCGAATGCCTGCCTGGAGCTTATTATCCATTTGGATGATTTGCGGTGTAATTTTCCCGGGCCCAAAAGCCTTACGCAAACTCCCGATTACATGCTCATCGGGCTTTTCACAGAAACAGCCGAAGTACACTTCATCGGCACTGTGCTTGTGTTTACCATACGTCTTAAGCCCGAAGCACTGTTCAGTCTGTTTTCGCTTAAGGGCACTGAAGTATTTGGTCGTTATGAAGACATCTCACTGATGCTTGGCAGTGATTTTCGCGACTTTTGCCACAGAATCAGAGAAAAAAATGATATTTCAGAAATGATTTCATTTTCGGAACAATACCTGATGAGTAAGTTAAAAGAACGGGAATCGAAACTGGATTACGTGGGTAAAGCGGCCGAGCTTATGCGGTATCCGGGATTAACAAACATCAAAGAAATTTCAAATGAAGTTTGTATTAGTGAACGCCAACTGGAACGAAAATTCAGGGAAATAATTGGTATTGGCCCCAAACACTACCTCCGTCTTACACGGATAAACCGGGTTTTGAAGATACTGGAACATCGGCGATCGCTCGATCTGACAAGTGTTGCCTACCACTGCGGTTATTTCGATCAGGCGCACTTTATCAAGGATTTCAAAAAGATAACAGGTAAAAATCCAACGCTTTTCTTCAAACAAAAACAACAATTTATTACGCTGCCCGGAGAGGTAAATTTTGGATAGACCTTATCACTCCTTTGTAAGGATTGATAATTTTGATTTTGAGCTGACCGATGCGGACATCAAAAAGATTGAAAAACTCGATTTAAATGTCACCCAGTTTCCGGAGTGGGAATAACGTACTGGAAACGGTTTGTGGTTAAAGAATTACTCTTGGCGAAAGAATTAATTTGGCCGGGAGAAAGATTCTCCCGGTCCTGCTTATTCTGATTTTTCGTCGTTGTTTTCTTCCGTTTCTTCTTCTTCAGAAAAATCAAGCATATCTTTTTCCTGAAGTGTATTATACCAAAGCAAAACTTTTTTGATGTCGGAAACATACACCCGCTCGCGGTCATATGCAGGCAGTATTTCAGCAAAATAATCTCTCAGTTCTTTGGACGACGATTTATGGTTTATGGCTTTCCCGCCATCTTCTTTTTCGGAAATAGCTTTAAAAACATCTTTCAAAGGTATATCATCGGTATCGGTAAAAATGGCAATGTCTTCTAGGGCCGAAATTTTTGACGTGGAATAAGCAGGCATTCTTTTCCCTGTTTCCAAAGACTCAACGATAATATTATTTTTCGATTCGGCAACGAGTTTAAATAAACCCGGTTGACCAGAGATGGCTAATATTCCTTTTAACATGGTATTTATTTTTGTGGCGAATATACAATTTTTGGAATTGCCTGAAAACAAACTTCAGTTAAAATTGAGCTGGTATTCCACACCGGCTTTAATCCATCTGCCGGGCTGTACAATGTTTCCCAGGTCGAAATACGTACGGTTAAAAATATTACTGGCCGACAATGTTAGTTTCAGGTTATTTGACTGGTACATAACTTTTCCGTCAAAAAGCCAGAAGGACGGATAAGGCACTTCCCCGGCCTCGTTTCCGTCCATGAATTTGGTATATGAGCCTTCTCTGTCCTGAAAAACTGTTCTAACATTTACCGACAAATTGCCAGTAATTTTTTGCGTTACCGAAGCTGTAAATTTATGTTTCAGGTTATCGAGTACATAATTGGAAATATACCCGGTAATATCTTTTTCCTGATTGTTATAGAAGTAGCTTAAATTAAGCATTTCGGGCAAGTTTTTACCCAGTTTTTCATTAAGATTGAAACTTACCGCTGCTTCGGCTCCGCGGCTGTTTATTTGCGTAAGGTTTTGCGATTGCCACAATTCGTCGCTGTTTTGTTTCACCCAGTCAATCATGTCTCTGCCCTGCCTGAAGAACACGATAAAATGCCCGCGGGCAAAATCTTTATTTAGTTTTATTCCCGATTCAAAAGTGGCCGATTTTTC